>CAZNUZ010000027.1:0-8787 GCA_964576725.1 uncultured Phycisphaeraceae bacterium | reverse complement strand
GCCAGATCGGCTACATGCTCATGGGCCTGGGTGTCTTCGGCGTGGCGTCGGCTCGAGCCGCGGCGATGCCCGCGGGCTCCGCGGAGGCCGAGATCCTGCAAGGCGCCGCGCTCATCTCGCTCACCGGCACCGTCTTCTACGTGCTGCACCACATCATCGTGAAGACGAACCTCTTCTTCGTCTCGGGGCTCATCGAGAAGATCAAGGGTTCGACCGAGCTCTCGCGCATCGGCGGTCTGTACCACCAGCGCCCGTGGCTCGCGGTCCTTTTCTTCATTCCCGCGATGAGCCTCGCCGGCATACCCATCCTCTCCGGCTTCTGGTCCAAGCTCGCGCTGGTGCGCGGCGGGTTGCAGGCGGAGACCTACGGCATCGTCACCACCTCGCTGCTCGTCTCGATCCTCACGCTCTTCTCCATGACGAAGATCTGGGCCAACGCCTTCTGGGCGCCCCAGCCCGAGGACGACCCCGAGCAGGGCGGCGTGCTGCGAGAGCCCGAGACCCCCGACCCCACGCCCGAGGGCGCCGGCTGGATGGCACTCGCCATCGCGGGACTCGGCGCTGTGACCGTGGCCATCGGCGTGCTCGCGGGCCCCGCGTTCGACCTCGCCGAGCGTGCGGCATCGCAGCTCGTGACCAACGAGAGCTACATCGAGGCCGTGCTTTCGGACACGCCCTCGGCTGACACCGCTGCGCTCCTCGAAGCGTCGGCCCGATCGGAAGGAGGCCCCCGATAGGCACTCTCGTCGTCAATCTGATACTGGCCCTGATGTGGACCGTCATGTTCGGTCCCTTCGAGCCGCTGAACTTCGTGATCGGCTTCCTGCTCGCCTACATCGCGCTCGCGCTGGCGTGGGGCAAGAACCGCAAGAAGCACCCGTACTTCCGCAAGGTCCTGCTGAGCGTCGGCTTCACGTTCTACTTCATCCGTGAGCTGGTGCTGGCGAACGTGCGCGTCGCGTACTACACCCTCGCGCCCCTCAAGAACCTCAGGCCCGGCATCCTCGCCATCCCGCTCGACGGCGGGATGAACGACACCGGCCTCACCTTCCTCGCCAACACCGTCAGCCTCACACCCGGCACCCTCACCCTCGACTTCTCGAGCGACCGCTCGACGATGTTCGTGCACTTCATGCACATCGACAACGCCGAGGAGATGAAGGCCGAGATCAAAGAGGGCTTCGAACGTCGCATCCAGGAGATCTTCACGTGATCCCCACCGCGCTCACCACACACGCGCTCTCGCTCGCCGCCGACAAGCCCGAGCTCGCGCCCTTCCTCTTCTGGCCCGAGACCGACAGCTACCTCGCGATGGCCCTCACCGCCTCATTGCTCATGCTCTCGGTCGCCATGGTCGTCTCCGCCGCCCGCGTCATCATCGGCCCCACGGTCCCCGACCGCGTCGTGGCACTCGACGTGCTCGCCACCGTGAGCATCGGCGCGATCGCCGTCTTCTCCATCGCCACGAACCAGCCGGGGCTCATCGTCGTCGGCATCGTCGTCGGCCTCATCCTCTTCCTGGGGACCGCGGCCTACGCCCTCTTCCTCGAACGCCGCGCACGCCCCTAAACCCACACTCGGGACGAGCTAGGAACGAACCATGATCCTCGCCAACGCAACACCCGCCGAGACGTTCATGCAGACCGCCGACCACGCCGGCGTCATCGCATTGCTCCTCCTCGGCTCGTGCTTCTGCCTCCTCGCGGCGGTCGGGCTCATCCGCATGCCCGACCTCTACACCCGCATGCAGGCCTCGACCAAGGGCGGCACGCTCGGCGTCGGGTGCCTCGTCCTCGCGGTCGCGCTCAAGAACCAGGACCTGCTCACCGCTGCGCAGGCGCTCCTCGTTACCGCGTTCGTCTTTCTGACAGCGCCCGTCTCGAGCCACCTGCTGGGCCGGGCCGCCTACTTCGTCGGCGTGAAGAAGTGGCACCAGAACGCCTTCGACGAACTCGAAGGCTGCTACGACCCCGAGACGCACGCGCTCTCCGCCAAGCCCGACGCCGAGAACGCGGCCTACGCCGAGGTCGTCCGCGAACGCGTGCAGAAAGAGCTCGGCGAGGGCGTCGCCATCGAGGACTAAGCCCCTCCCCCGACACCAGCATCACGCATGCATGAATCACCCACGACAAGAGGGCGCCCCAAGCGCCCTCTTGTCATTGCACCGTCGATACGAGATTCAGCCCGCGCACTCAGTCGTAGTTGCCCGTTTGCAGCGCACTCTGAACGACATTCAGCGTCAAGAGCTGCGTGTCCAGCTCGTAGCTTTCCATCGACGTGCACAGGTGCTGGGCGCAGGTAAAACCGAGGTCTTGCGCCACGCGGTCGATCGCGCTCCCCGCTGTCGGGGCGGCCGCAGCGTTTAACGAGAAGCCACCGCCGCCCATCGCCATCATGGCCGGTGCAGCGCTGGCCGGGTCGCAATCCGCAGCGACGTTGCCAAACTGCGCGATGAAGATAGAGAAGTCATCGAGATCGACCTCGTTATCCCCGTCGAGATCCGCGGTCAGGAAGAGATCCGGGTCGAGCGGATCGATCGGGTAGATCCCCGTCCCGAACTGCGCGAGCAGGATGGAGTGGTCGTCGAGATCCACGTCGTTATCGTTATCGAAGTCCGCGGAGCAGTTGCTGACGAGCTGCGTGCCCACCGTGAAGGTGTAGCTGCGGTCGTCGTCGACGTCGCCCTGCACACCGCCATTGACCAGGTTGCGCAGGGTGTCGGGGCTGGCAGCCGCCGCGCTCGAGCGGATGCGGTAGGCGAACCGGGCGGGCAGGTCTTGCGAGAAGGTGATCTCCAGGCCGCGATCGTCGCTGACCGGGAGCGCCGAGGCGAGGGTGATGGTGTCGATGATCAGCGGATCGACCTGCACCCAGTTGGCCTCGATGTCGGCCGTGCCGATGTTCCGGCGTTCGAGGACCACGGCGTTTTCAAGCACCGGCATGCCGCTGGTCGCTTGCCCGATCTGGCCGTAGTGGGTGTACCGCACGGGCGAGCCGGCGGTGAAGCTCGCCACGAGCGACCCGCCCGCGGGCGAGCACGAGGCGTCGTGGTTGCGGAAGGGGACAACGCCGACCGAGCCGCCGCCGAGGGAAGCGCGAGTATTGCTGTACTCCACCTTCGAAGTCACGGCACCCGTGTCGAGTGAGAGACCACCGACTACGACATCACCCCTCCACTCACTGCCCGTGTTACTGGCGTTGATGACGATGTCGCCTACGAGTCCGCCGGCGGGGAATGCAAGCCGTGAGCCAGCCTTCATCGATCCACCAAATATCACCGATTGCCCTGCGGGCAATGCGGACTGGGACTCAAGCTTCGCTCCGTAGTCGCCACTGACCACAAGCAAATCGACACCACGGACAAGATCGACGTTCGGGCTCGAATCGTCGTAATCACCTTGCACAAAGATAATCCCCACATCACCCAACCCGGTAAAGCGTGGGTCTTGCCGCCCGCTTCGTCCCAACGAGAGCGCCTCTACATCCCCGTCGACTTGTAGAAAGTTCAAAATCGAGCCAGGCGCATCACCCGCCCAGATATGAGTTGTCTCGGGGCCAGAGGACAAGACATCTCCTCTGATAACAACATCGAGTTCCCCATTACTTTGCAAAATATCAGCACCCCGAACATTGCCTAGAACCTCTATAAGACTGTCTCTAGACGCACCCAGGGAGTCAACAACCAAGTCCGAATACAGATCGTTATTTATCGATATAAAACCACTTCTCAGATCTGTTACATTAATTTCCCTGCGTGTTCGGCCAGGGATTCCCGCTCCTAGTGACGTGTTCAGTTGGGCCAATGTGACCAATGCAAATGGCTGGCCTGCAGAATTGCTTCTGCTTACTCCTTCCACAGACGCTATCCGCTCGCCTGTAGTCGGATTTTCTATTATGCTCAGAGTAGTTGTCTGATCGATTTCACCATGAACAGCGATTTGCCGTATGACATCGTTCTGATCTCCAAACAGTCGTATGTTTTCGCTTCGGCCGCGAACGCTATTCCATACAACATCCACATCATAGTAATCTAACCCTCCTTGCGTTTCAATATACGAAACAGAAACCGACACATTCACCGCGTCGCCGGCCTGTCGTTCAACAGTTGCGGCGCAAAGCGCAGGAAGAAACGCCAGGTACAGCAACGCAACGGAAGTCCTCTTCATTTTCGCCTCCTACTTGGAAAAGCCGCCACAGAAAAAATGCCAACCACCAACGCTGATGGAGTCGGAATAGACGTGACTAATCGAAAGCCGAATGGCTGGTAGGTGTATTCGCCTTGCGAGGTAGGACCCGCATGGGTGATGAATGAAAACCCAATTTGGTCTGCGTCCGCCGACCCTCCTCTGGCCGATCCTGCTAATGCGAGTGAGTCCATACGGTTAACTCTCTGTACATACTCCAATGCACTCCCCGATACATCGAGCGCACCCCATACGCCTTCGGCCTGCGGGAACGAGCCGACGGGCAGGTGCTCGATGTAACTCGGGCCAGGAAGCTGCTCGTTTACACCCACGTCCGACAGTTCGCCCGGCACGAGGGGGGCATCGGACTGGTACGGGTACGCCCAGTATCCCCCTTCACCCTCGCCGTTACGGTTCGGATCCCAGTAGACCGTCTTGATCCACTCGTCCTGCGTCGGCAAGCGGAAGCGCGCGTCCGGGCTCGCGCTGTAGTTGGGGTTCTCGGGCGGTTCACCGTTGGGCCCTACTTGCCACGACGCGGTGTCGTAGGCCCCGGTCTCGAAGGCCCACGCCTCGTTGACCTTGTCGTTGTGCAGCCAGTTGGCGTACCGAGCTGCGAAGCCGAAGCTCACCAGCGCCGGGTGGTCGTCGGGCACGCGTTGAACGATCTGTCTGTTGGCAAAGTCGTACGTCGCGCCCCACGAATAGAACCCGTGTTGGCCAAAGAAGATCGGCCGGTCGACGAAGGGCGTATAGGCGTCCACGAACTCCATCCACTGGCCGACGGTGACTTCGGTGCGGCCGATCCGGAATTCGTAGTCAACGCTTCCGTTCACGCCATAGAGCAATGGGCCGCTTCCCGTCTCCTCGGGAAGCACGCCGCGGTTGCCCGGGTCGCCGACGGTGACGAACTCGATGCCGTACTCGGTGGTGATGATCGGCGAGGCGTGTGCAGCGATGCCGCCAGGGATGAGCACCAAGGCGGCTGTCAAGCTGAGTGATTTCATAGTCTTGTTCCTCCGGGTGATAGTTGGTCCCAGCCAACATCATCGGCGTTCAGGCGCGCATCGCCGGAGTGTTCACCGGACCGCGGCGTGTTCGAACTGCGCCACAGACCCCGCCGCCGCATTGAGTCGGATGCGGCGGATGTCGTCGTTCGCCCCCGCGGTGACGAGCAGTGCGACATCGTTGTTATCGATCGTGAGTGTCACATCGCCGGGCGGAAAGTCGTCTTGGTTGAAGACGGTAGCCGGACCACCGCCGGTCGGGAAGAGATGGAGAAGGACATCCGCTCGTGCTGTCTCAGCAACGCCGAGGACAGCATAAAAAGCGAGCAGGCAGATCGAATCTCGGAGTAAGCGCATCAGATTTCCTTTCGGCGTCGCAGAAGTAGGGTGGGCAGACAAGCCAACGAGACAGTGACAACGCCCGGTGTGGGAATGATCGCAGCAATACGTAAACCAAACACACTGTTACGGGCACTATTGGGAAACTCGCGGACACCTTCACCTTCGGCACCGCCCAGCGATGCAAAGATGTGGAAGGCCGAGTTAGGCGGGAACTGCTCGGTCGATGCCACCCCGCGCCCGTACCGGAAGCTCGGCGTATCCGGGAACTCGAAGCCGACGTGCTCGCTCCACTCCGTGACGCCGCCCGAGGTGTCGAGCAGCCCCCACGGCGAGAGCTGGTCGGGGAAATCGCCCGCGTTCCACGGGATCAAATTGAAGCCCATCGGCGGGATGAACTCCGCCACGCGGTGGATACCCATGCCCGCGCTCGTCGTGCCGCCCTCTTCGGGCAGCCCCGGGATCGGCGGCTCGTCGGAGCTGTTCGGGAACTGCCACCACCCCGGCCCCTGGCCACCCTTGTCCGGGTCGTAGTAGAAGGCCTTCATCTGCTCGTCGTAGGTGGGGATGAAGAAGCGGGCGCCGGCGCTCCGCGTCAGTTGGTCGGTGATGAAGCCGTTCTCATCTTCGCCGAAGGTCGAGACGTCGTACGCGCCGCTCATGGCGGCCTCGATCGTCGGCGCCTTGTCGTTGTGCAGCCAGTTGACGTACATCGCCGCCTCGCGCCAGGTGATCCCGTAGACGGGCATATCGGGGTGGTTGACGCGGTAGGTATCGACTGCCGGGAAGCTCGCCAGGTTCGCCCCCCAGGTTTTGGAGCGGCTGATCGTCTCGAGCGGCGTCCCGTCGGAGATGGGCTCGAAGGTGTTGACGAACTCGACCCAATCGCGCGTGGTGACCTCGCGGGTCGCCATGCGGTACTCGTAGCCCACGGAGCCGCTGCCGACGTTGAGCGTGCTGCCCTTGGGCCCGCCGCCGGCGTAGGGGATGTTGCCCGGGTCGCCGATCGTGGCGAACTCGATGCCGTACTCGGTGGTGATGATCGGCGCAGCGTGCGCAGCGGCGGTGAAGCAAACGCAAACAAACGCCGCCGAGGTGATCGGGGCGTGGAACGAACGACGGCGGGTCGCGCGGGGCTGCATTGTAGGGTCCTCCGGGGAAAGGGATTGAAGTAGGTCCCTCTTCCATCGGCCCGGCTGAGGCCCAGACGCCACACCCCGCTTGCGAGCGCGGCTAGACGTCGAGCGACTTCACTTCGAGCGCGTGGTCGGAGATGTACTGGCGCCGCTGCTCGACGTTCTCGCCCATAAGCACGGTGAAGAGCTCGTCGGCCGCCGATGCGTCGTCCCACTGCACACGCATGAGCGTGCGCACGGAGGCGTCCATCGTCGTCTCCCAGAGCTGTTCGGGGTCCATCTCGCCCAGCCCCTTAAAGCGCTTGACGACCATGCCCTTGCGGCCGATGTCGAAGAGCGCCGAGAGGATCTCGGGGATGTTCGCCGCTTGGAAGAGCTTGCCGGCCGACTGGTCTTCGCCCTCTTCGTCCTCGGACTTCGCGGCTGATTTCGCAGCGGGCTTCGTTGATGCGACTGAGCGCCACGCGTAACGCGTGGGCATGCGCTCGCCGGTGACGGCCTCTTCGTGCACGAGGCCGTAGTCGTCGATATCGAGCCCGATGCCCGCGAGCTCGCCGATGAGCGACGCGATCTCGCGGTTCTCGTGCAGCTCGCGCACGTCGCCCGTCATCGCAACAGCATCGTCGGTCTTGTTGGCCTCGTCGTCGTCGCTCACCTCCGCGGAGTCGCGGAGATCGTGCGCAGCGAGGATCTCTTGGCACTGCGCAACGGACCAGGCGTGCTGCATGCCGCCGCGCCAGGTGACGCGGTGCGTGGGGAGCCGGCGCTGGTTGTCGGGGTCGTCGGAGCGCGCGGTGAGCAGGTCGAGGAAGGGCACGCCCCGCCGCTCGGAGATGGCGACGAGATCCTCGAGCCGGCGCAGCAGCTTGACGGCCTTGGCTGCGTCGTCGCCCGTGATGGTGCGCACCACCGCGGGCTCTTCGCCGGGCTCGGCGTTGTCGATGTCGCGCACGAGCAGCTCGGCGCCCTCGAGGCCGATGGTCGCGAGCACGTCGGCCATCTCGCGTTCGTTGATGACGTACTGCGACTTCTTGTTACGAATGATCTGGTAGAGGGGCGGCTGCGCGATGAAGACCCGGCCCCTCTTGATGAGCTCGGGCATCTGACGGAAGAAGAACGTGAGCAGCAGGGTGCGGATGTGCGCACCGTCCACGTCGGCGTCGGTCATGATGACGACCCGGCCGTAGCGGAGCTTGGCGATGTCGAAGTCGGGCCCGATGCCGCACTTGAGCGCAGAGATGAGCGTGCGGATCTCCTCGAAGCCCAGGATCTTGTCGAGGCGGGCCTTCTCGACGTTGAGCAGCTTGCCCCGGAGCGGGAGGATCGCCTGGGTCTCGACGTCGCGCCCCTGCGTCGCGGAGCCGCCCGCGGAGTCACCCTCGACGATGAAGAGCTCGGAGCGGTCGACGTCCTTGGTGGTGCAGTCGCGCAGCTTGTGGGGCATGGACCCAGAATCGAGCGCGCTCTTTCGGCGGGTCAGGTCGCGCGCGCGCCGCGCCGCCTCGCGCGCCTGGGCCGCGAGCACACCCTTCTGGCAGAGCTTCTTCGCCTCGGCGGGGTGCTCCTCGAGCCAGTCCTTGAGCCGGTCGGAGACGATCGATGCGACGAAGCCCTCGACCTCGGTGTTGCGGAGCTTGCCCTTGGTCTGCCCCTCGAACTGCGGCTCGGGCAGCTTCACCGACACGATCGCGGTGAGGCCCTCGCGCCAGTCGTCGCCCGTGGGCTGCGGGTCCTTCTCCTTGATGAGGTTGGCCTGCTTCGCGTAGTTGTTGAGCGCACGGGTGACGGCGGTCTTCATGCCCGAGAGGTGCGTGCCGCCGTCGACGGTGCGGATGTTGTTCGCGAACGACATCAACAGCTCGTTGTACGAGTCGGTGAACTGCATCGCGATGTCGACCGCGAGACCCGCGCCCGCCTCCTCGCCCGAGAGCCCGACGACGTCGTGCAGGGCGGACTTGGCGGAGTTGATGTGCTCGACGTACTCGACGATGCCGCGCTCGTAGCAGTGGTCGTACGTGCGGATCTCCCCGTCGGCGCCGACGCGTTCATCGGTGAAGCGGATCTTCGCGCCCGGGTTGAGGTAGGCGAGCTCGCGGAGGCGGTGCTCGAGGGTGTCGTGGA
>CAZNUZ010000026.1:0-31017 GCA_964576725.1 uncultured Phycisphaeraceae bacterium | reverse complement strand
AGCTCTTCGAGCTGATCCTGAAGTTCGCGGGCTACGGCTTCAACAAGTCGCACTCGACGGGGTACGCGATCATCGCGTACCAGACGGCCTTCCTCAAGACCTACTTCCCCAACCAGTACATGGCGGCCTTCCTCACCTACGAGAGTCAGGCGCAGAAGGTCGAAGACTGGATCAAGTACAAGGACGACTGCCGCAAGACGAGGTTCGTCGACGGCAGCGTGGGCGTGGACGTCATGCCCCCCGATATCAACCTCTCCGACGCGGACTTCACCGTGGTGCACGGCCCCGCGGAAGACCGCGACGCGCTGCACGGGCACGTGCGCTTCGGGCTCAAGGCGATCAAGGGCGCGGGCGGGAAGGCGATCGAGGCGATCGTCTGCGAGCGCAAGTCGGGCGGGGCGTACAAATCGCTCTACGACTTCTGCGAGCGTGTCCCCCCGGGAACGGTCAACAAGGCGACGATCGAGGCCCTCGTCGTGTGCGGCGCCTTCGATTCGGTGCACGGCATCGGCGATCGGGCGGCGATGGTCGCGTCGATCGAGAACGCCGTCGCAGCGGGGCAGACCCTCGCCAAAGACCGGGCCGCGGGGCAGGGGGGGCTCTTCGGCGGGGGCGGGTTCGGCGACGAACCCGAGATCGAGGACGACCGCCCGGAGCCCGCGCTCGAGCGCGCGAAGCCGTGGGACGAGCACACCATGCTCAAGCGCGAGAAGGAGGTGCTCGGGTTCTACGTCTCGAGTCACCCGCTCGACCGCTTCTCGAAGGACGTCGAGGAATTCGGCAACTCGACGAGTGTGGACCTCGCCAGCCGGAAGCAGGATCAGCGCGTGCTGGTGGGGGGGATGATCAAGCAAGTGCGCCCGGTGACGACGCGCAAGGGCGACCGTATGGCGATCGTGACCTTCGAGGACCTCGCGGGCTCCTTCGACGCGGTGCTCTTCCCGCGCACGTACGCCGAGCACGCCGAACACCTCACGACGGATTCGATCGTCTTTATCGAAGGCGATGTGGACCACACCCGCGGCGACCCCCAGCTCAAAGTCGAGCGCGTGATCCCCGTCGATAAGGCCCCCGCCGAGCTCGCCACGCGCGTCGAACTCGTCGTCGATACGACCGCGCTCAACGGCACCGCCGACCAGACGCTCTTGCATCTCTCGGGCCTCGTGCGCTCGCGCGGGATCTCGGTGGGCGCGGCCCCGGTGCCGATGGGCCTGATCATCCGCGAGGGCCGGCGCGACATCATCATGGAGTCGCGCGTGCAGCTCACGCCCACCGCCGAGCTCATCGCCGACCTGCGCACCGTGCTGGGCCCCGAGAGCGTGCGCGTTCGAGGGGGCAAGCCGATCGTGCAGGGCGGGCGCCAGCCCTTCAAGCCGCGCTTCGCGGGGTGAAGCCCGCGAGCGGACACGCGGTAGAAGGGGCGATTGCGAGGTGCTCTATGCGCGTGCTTGTTCTCGGTGGCACCGGTCAGACCGGGCCGGATCTTGTAGCAACACTGACCGAGCGCGGGCACGAGGTCACGCTCGTGAACCGCGGCCAGCGCCCGGGCATAGACGGTGTCGAGCTGATCGTTGCTGATCGCGAGCCCGACCACCCCGATGGACTCGCGCCCCTCGAAGGAGCCCTTCGCGCAGGCCGCACGTGGGATGCGGCGATCGATGTGTGGCCCAGCATCCCGAAGATCGTCGAGCGGACCGCCCGCCTGCTCGAACCCGCCGTCGAGCGATACGCGTACGTCTCGTCGATCTCGGCCTATGCAGACCCCAGCGCTCAGAACCAGGACGAGCACGCGCCCACGCTCGATTGCCCCGACGCAGACGAGCGCGAGTTCGCGATGAAGATCTACGGCCAGTTCAAGGGTGAGTGCGAGAAACGCGTCCGACAGTATTTCCCGAGGGAACGCCATCTGGTCTGGCGGCCGGGCCTGATCGCAGGGCGTCGGGACCAGACTTTTCGAACGGTGTACTGGCCGACGCGCGTGCGCACCGGCGGCGAGATCCTCGCGCCCGGAGACGGGAACGATCGCACGCAGTTCATCGACGTGCGCGACCTCGTCGAGTTCCAGGTGCGCACGCTCGAAGAGCATCGCAGCGGCGTGTACAACGTGACCGGGCCCTCAGACACGCTGACCATGCGTGCGTACCTCGAGGCTTGCGCACGCGTGACGGGTGCATCGCCGAGCTACGTATGGGCAGCCGCTCCCTTCTTGGAGGAGTTCGAGATCGTTATGTGGAAGGACATGCCCTGTTGGGTCGCCCCCGGCGCGGGGTACGACGGCTTCACCTCGTTTGCGATACAGAAAGCCATCGATGCGGGCCTGACCTTCCGCCCTCTCGAAGAGACGATCACCGACACGCTCGCCTGGTTCGACGGGCTCTCTGCACAGGATCAGCATGAGATCGCGCAGAAAGCGGGGCTGCACACGGATCGCGAGCGTGAGGCCATAGAAGCGTTGCGAGCGGCGACCTGAGGCTCAGCCCTCTTCCGGCGCTGGGGCCCAGCCGAGTTCGTTCACCTCGCGCAGTCGGTCGCGGATCGCGCGGGTGAACCGGCGTTCGCGCTCGGGATCGCCGAAGCGCCCGATCGTCGCAGCGAAGTCCCACCGGCCCTCGCCGAGGGGCGTGACGACGAGGAGCGACGGCTCATCGTTGGTCGTGGTCAGCTTGAATCGGTGGATGCCCTGTTCGTCGATGTCGAGCGCGAGGACGGCGATTCCCTCACGCGAGGCGGCGAATCGGACCGCGGGGGGGAGGTCGTCGACGACGGTCGCGGGCATCGTGCTGGGCTCGGGGGCGCGTGCTCCCTGCCCCGCGGGCGCGGTGCAGCCGGTAAGAACGAGCCCCTGCGGGGCCAGAACAAGGGATAGTGCGAACAAAATCAGAACAGAAGATCCAGTTGTTGCCGTGCTGAAGCGCCGATGACCCCTAAACTGGCGCGGTCGATCCGCGCTCGGATCGGCACCCCGTGCGTACAGCGGGGTGCGTTCGGGCGACAGGCGAGAAGTGGTCGTGCAGCTCACGCTTCGTGTTCCTGAATCAGTGGACCGTGTTGCCGCCTTCGGGACGGGCGAGCGGAACCTCAAGATGATCCGCGAGACGCTCGGCGTCAACATCAGCGCCCGCGGCGAGTCGGTCACGCTCGAGGGCGAGCGCCCCGCGGTGCACGCTGCGCGGGGCATCGTCGACGAGCTCTTCCGCGC
Organism: uncultured Phycisphaeraceae bacterium; assembly: GCA_964576725.1. GTDB lineage: Bacteria > Planctomycetota > Phycisphaerae > Phycisphaerales > UBA1924 > OFTM391. The sequence continues at coordinate 27,818 of CAZNUZ010000026.1, read as the reverse complement.
GGGCGACCGCCGAAAGACACTGACGCGGCAGCAGGTGCTCGATCTGATCGCCGATTTCGCGTCTTCGTCTCGTCCAGAGTCGCTCACGGGCGATTCGTCGTGGGCGGATCGTCTCGACGTATACGCCGCCGGCCGGCGCATCGAGCCCAAGAGCGCGAACCAGCGCGCCTACCTCAACGCGATCGAGACGTGCGACCTGGTCTTCGGCGTGGGCCCCGCGGGCACGGGCAAGACGTACCTCGCGGTCGCGGCCGCGATTCACCTGCTCAAGGTCGGTCGGGTGAAGAAGGCCATCCTCGTGCGCCCCGCGGTGGAGGCGGGCGAACGCCTGGGCTTCCTTCCCGGCGACATGCACGCCAAGGTCAACCCGTACCTGCGCCCGCTCCTCGATGCGCTCGAGGACATGATGGACTTCGCCACCATGAAGCGGTTTATGGCCGCCGACGTGGTGGAGGTGGTGCCCCTCGCGTACATGCGTGGCCGGACGCTCAACGACGCGGTCATCATCCTCGACGAAGCCCAGAACACCACGCGCAGCCAGATGCAGATGTTCCTCACGCGCATGGGTCAGCGGTCGAAGTCGATCGTCGTCGGCGACCCCTCGCAGACGGACCTCGACGAGCCGGAGACTTCGGGGCTGATCGACGCGCTGCGTCGCCTGCGCCGGGTCAAGGGAGTGGCGGCGTGCACGCTCGACCGCGCCGATGTGGTGCGGCATCCGCTCGTGCAACGGATCATCGATGCGTACGAGCCCGACGGGGCGACGGGGGGCGCGGATGCCTGATAAGCCCGCCAGCAAACCCGCTTCGGCGAAGAAGGCCGCGCCCGTTTCCGCGGCCCGCCGCGAGGGCGTGCGCCAGATCATCGGCCCGCTCAAGCGGAGCCGGATCCAGCGGCTGCTCTCGAGCACGCAGGCGGCGCCGTGCCTGGCGATCGCGGTGCTCTTTATCGTGCTCACCGCGACGGTCGCCTTCTGGTTCCGCGGCTCGCTCTTGCCCGCGCCGCAGCGCACAGCGCTCGATACCCGCGTGGTTCGGGCGGACTTCGCCGTGGAGGATCCCAAAGCGACCGACCGCGAGCGCGAACGCGTCCGGACCACCACCCCGCCCGTGTACCGCGTGGACCCCGCCGCGATCGACGCGATCCGCTCGGCCATGCTCACGCTTCCGGAGGCGCTCGCTGCTACCGAAGAGATGAGCGACGTCGCCCCCGAACTCATAGAGGCCTTCGGCCTCACCGAGGAGTCGTATGGGGTGATCAAGGGCGAGGCCGAGGGCGGCACCGCCTCGATGGGCTGGGTGAACTCCGTGGGCCGGGCGGTCGACGAGCTCGGCGAAACACCGCTGCTGCTCAACGAGTCGTACCAGCGCATTATCACCGCGGGGTACAGCCAGCTCGTTCTCGCGCCCGAGAGGAGCGCTGAAGAGGAGGGCACCGCGGGCCGGCGGTCGGTCAGCAAGGACTTTGCGCTGCCCGTCGTCGCGGAAGAATCGAATCAGCAGGACCGCGTGCGCGATGCGCTCCGCCGTATCGCGTTCCGCGCGGCGCTCTACGGCAAGCGCGGGGAGGTCTTCGCCGAGCGTGTGCTCTCCGAGCAGCGGCCCACGTACCTCCTCGATCGAGAGGCGACCAACGAGCTGCGCGACGAGGCGCTCGCCCAGGTCGAATCGGTCATGCGCACGTACAAGGCGGGCGAGCTCTTGTACGCGGCGGGGCGGCCCGTGGAACAGGACGCCTACGCCGTCGCCGGCTACGAGGAACGCGCGTTCCGCGAGGCACGCCCGTGGTACATCGCGGTGGGCACGTGGCTCGGGCTCGCGGGCGTGGTGGCGATCATCGCGGCGGCTATCGGCGGGTACCTCTACTTCTTCTACCGCGACGTGCTCGATAAGCCCTGGCGCTTGGCGACGATCGCGGGCATGCTGGCGACCGCGGCCCTCTTCTCCGCGGCGCTCGCCACCTCGAACCCTGCTCTGGTTTGGTCGGCGGTCCTCACGCCCACCATCTTCGTCGGGATGATCGCAGTCGTCGCGTACGACCGGCGCATGGCGATGCTCATCGGGCTCTCGTCGGCGCTGCTCACCGCGCTCGCCCTCGATATGGGCGTGAGCACGATCGTCGCTGCACTCGCGGGGGTCATGCTTGCGGCCTGGAAGCTCGCGGGCATCCGCAGCCGCAACGATGTCGCTCGCGGTGGTTTGGTAACGACGGCGGGCGTCTCACTGGCGGTCATCGTTGTGGGGCTCGTCGAGCGCCCCCTGGGCCTGACCGTTTTGAGTGAACTCGCGGTCGATGCTGCGACGGCCGGTGCCGGTGCGTTCCTCGCGAGTGCGCTGCTGCTGCTCGCGCTGCCCACGATCGAGCGCGTCTTCGGCATCACAACGGGCATGACACTCGCCGAGCTCCGCGACCCCCAGCACCCGCTGCTGCGCCGCTTGCAGGAGCGCGCGCCGGGCACCTACAACCACTCGCTGACGGTCGCATCGCTCGCCGAGAGCGCCGCCGACGCCGTCGGTGCGGACGCGCTGCACGTCTACGTCGGCGCGATGTACCACGACATCGGGAAGATGAACAAGCCCGAGTACTTCATCGAGAACCAGCCGCGCGGCATGAACAAGCACGACAAGCTCTCGCCCGCGATGTCGCTGCTCGTGATCGTCGGGCACGTGAAGGACGGGGTCGAGCTCGCCCGCGAGTACCGACTCCCGAAGAGCCTGCATCACTACATCGAAGCGCACCACGGCACGACGCTCGTCGAGTACTTCTACCACCAGGCCAAAGCGCAGGCGGACGCCGACGAGAGTGTTGATGCCCCCGCGGAGGTCGAGTACCGCTACCCGGGCCCGCGCCCGACGACGCGCGAGGCGGCGATCCTGATGCTCTGCGACGCCGTCGAGAGCGCGACCCGCACGCTCAGCGATCCGACGCCCGCCCGCATCGAGGCACTCGTCCACGAACTCGCCCGCAAACGGCTCATGGACGGCCAGTTCGACGAGTGCGGCCTCACGCTCAGCCAACTCCGGCTGATCGAGAAGGCGGTCACACGCACCCTCGCGTCGGTCCACCACGCGCGCATCAGCTACCCGAAGGGCGAACGCCCGCAGGCGACGCCCGGCAAGGCCAAAGAGCCCGCCGCCGTCGGGTAATACTCCCAGAGACGCCTAGCGGGTAAGTCTGGGTCCATAGCGCGGCGGTGCCGCGTCCGGCTTTATGGTCAGAGCTGAGGCAGTACCACCGGCATCGTGCGTTCGAGATAGCCCAGTGCGGCCTCTATGTAGGCCGGGTGCCCGTCGCGCGCGAGGAGCGCCGGGGCTGTCGCGCCGACAAGAAGCCGGCGCAGCTGGAGGTAGAACTCATCCTCATCGGTGTGCTCGATGCCGGCGCTTCGGCGGGCGTCGATGAGCGCCCCCACCGGGCGGGCGGACTCGAGCAGGTCCGGGCGGGCCCAGAACAGACGCTCGAGGATGATCGCGTCCTCCGTCCAGTGGCCCGTGCGGGCCTCGGCGAAGTCGAGGAGTACCGGCCCGGCCGGGCCCCACGGGCTGCCTTCGGCGCGACGCATCAGGTTGCCGGGGTGCAGGTCCCCGTGGCACCAGCAGTCGATCGGCCTGCTGATCCACGCGCCGGTGAGCGCGTCCCAGTGCTGGGCGGCACGGTCGATGAGCGGTTGCCAGCGGTCCACGTGATCGAGCTGCTGATCGCGGACGGCGATCAGGGACCGCTCGATCAGGCCTGGCCAGTCGGGTTCGGGGCGGAGCTTCGGTTCGCTCCAGGTCTCGGCCGCCACGGTGTAAAACCGAACCGCTGCCTCCGCGAGCTCTTGAAAGACCTCGGCCCGCAGGTGTGCAGCGAGCGGGTCGCCCGGCAGATGCTCCATCACCACCCAGGCCAGGTCCCAGCCGCCCATCGATTCGTCGCAGAAGGCCACGCCCGGCGTAGGGGCGGTCGTTTCGGCGAGGTCGCGCGTGACCATCAGTTCGCGCGGGCCGACGGGCGCCTTGATCACGACCTTGCGCTCTTCGCCGGCGATGTCGGCAAGGGCGTAGCCCGTCGCGGCGCCCGATCGCTGCCAGTCGGTGCGGAACCATCGGATGTCGTGGAGTTTGCCGTCGCAGCTGGCCTTGAGGGCGGGCTCGAGCTGGGGGCCGAGTGCGTGAGCGCCGCCGCGAACCTCTGCTGGGAGGTCGGGCATCACAGCCCGTGGTTCCCGGGAAGGATCAGGATCCGGCGCGGTGCCGCCTCATGCATACACGCAATCTACAACGGTCGGGGCATGTTGTCGATGACCAACTTGGCGGTGCGCACCCCCTTCTCTTGGGCTACCCTCGCACCATGCCCACGAAGCGTTACGACATGCTGGCGGTCGATCTCGACGGCACCCTCATCGGGCCCGAGGGCTACGTCCGCGAGGCGAACATCCGGGCGGTCCAGCGGGCGCGGGAGGCGGGCCTCGAGATCGTCGTGTGCACCGGGCGCGGCCTCATCGAGAGCAGGAAGCACCTCGAGGCGATCGAGGCGCACGTCCCCGCAGCGGGGCACAGCCAGGCCCCCGTGATCGTGGCGGGGGGGGCGATGATTGCAGACGCTGTGAGTAACTCCACCATCCACAGGTGGGCGATGGACCACGGGCTGGTCGAGCGGCTGTGCGCACACTTCGCCGAGCGCGAGCGGGCCCCGCTGCTCCTCAAAGACCGCAGCGCTGCGGGTTTCGACTACCTCGTTGTCGATTCGGGGCCCATCGAAGAGCCGAGCCGGTGGTGGTTCGAGCACATGGGCGTTGAGGTTAAGTTCGTTGGGCATGTCCGCGACGACGATCACCCCGAGCACACGATCCGCGTCGGCTTCGCAGCGGTCGCGCCGGTGATGCGCGAGCTCGGCGCTTCGATCCATGAACGATTCGGGCACGAGGCACGCACCCAGCACTTCGCCGCCGTCAGCGGCAGCGCCGACGGAAGCGGCGGGGTGATGGACGACAGCGTGCACCTGCTCGAAGTGTTCGACGCGTCGGTGAGCAAGTGGACCGCCATCGAGCGCCTCGCCGAGTCGCAAGGCATCGACACCGCGCGCATCGCGGCGATCGGCGACGAGGTCAACGACGTGCAGATGATCGAGCACGCGGCCCTCGGCATCGCAATGGGCAACGCGGTCGGCGCCCTCAAAGCGGTCGCCGACCTCGAGGCGCCTTCGCACCACGACGACGGCGTGGCATTCGCCATAGACCGCATTCTCGAGGGCGCCTGGTAGCGTGCAGACCGTCGCGGAAATCAAGGCGCTGCTCGAGGAGCAGGGCGTGCGGCCCAAGCACGCCATGGGGCAGAACTACCTCATCAAGCACGATCTCATCCGCAGGATCGTCGATCGGTCGGGCGTGGAGGCGGGTGATACCGTCCTCGAGATCGGCCCCGGCACAGGCACGATGACCGAGGAGCTCGTCGAGCGCGGCTGCCGGGTCGTGTGCAGCGAGCTCGACAAGGACATGGCCTCCATCATCGAGCGCAGGCTCGGCGAGCATGTGGAAGTCGTGCGCGGCGATTGCCTCGCCAACAAACGCGAGATCAACCCGAGTGTGCTCGAAGCGCTCGGGCCGGGCCCGTTCAAGCTCGTTGCCAACCTGCCCTACGGGGCGGCGAGCCCGGTGATGGTGGCGCTCGCGGCCGATCACGCCGATGCGTGCCGCGGGCAGTACGTGACGATCCAGCGCGAGGCGGGCCAGAGGCTGCGCGCACTCCCGCGCACCAAAGAGTACGCCGAGCTCGGGATCGTCGTGCAGGCGATGTGCGCGGTGGAGCGCATCGCAACGCTCCCCCCCGGTTGTTTCTGGCCCGCGCCGAAGGTGACGAGTGAGATGGTCGCCATCGAGCCCTTGGCCGAGCCTCTGACGGCCGACCCGCGCCGGCTGGCGGAGCTTTGTCGCGCACTCTTTACAAAGCGGCGGAAGCAGATCGGGACGATCCTGGGCCGCGACTGCGCGTTGCCAACCGGTGTGGAGCACGAGATGCGTCCGGAAGAGCTGACGGTCGAGCAGCTCGTCGCGCTGGCGGAACTGCGCGGGGGCGCGGGCGCGACCTGACGACGGGCCGCGGCTGGTATGCTCCGCGCATGAAAATCGGCATCATCGGCGGAACGGGCATCGCGGAGCGCATCGAGTCGGAGTTCGAGCCGACGGATGCGCGCACAGCGGTCGTGGACACCCCGTTCGGGAGCCCGAGCGCCGACGTGATGCTCGCGACCATCGAGAAGGGGCTCGACGCACCGGTGCAGGTCGCGGTGCTTCCCCGTCACGGGGAGGGCCACGCGATCCCGCCGCACATGGTCCCGTATCGCGCGAACGTCTACGCCATGAAGGCCGTCGGTGTGACGCACCTGATCGCGACGGGCGCCTGCGGCTCGCTCCGCGAGGAGATCCACCCGGGCTCGCTCGTTATCCCCGATCAGGTGATCGATCGCACCGCCCACCGCACGCGCACGTTCTTCGACGACATCGCGGTGCACGCCGAGTTCGCCGACCCCTTCTGCCCCGCCATGCGCCGGCTGCTCCTCGACGCTGCGGCGGATGCCGAGGGGGTGGTGGTGCACGAAGGGGGAACGATGGTCGTCATGGAGGGCCCGGCCTTCTCGACGCGAGCCGAGTCGCACATGCACCGCCAGCTCGGCGGGGACCTCATCGGCATGACGACGATGCCCGAAGCGCGTCTCGCGCGGGAGGCCGAGCTCGCCTACGCGCTCGTCGCGCTCCCCACGGACTACGACTGCTGGCGTGAGCGGAGCGAGACGGGCGATGCAGAGTCGCTGCTCGCGGAAATCCGCGGGAACCTTGCGAGCGCGGGGGACGTTGCCTTCGCGTTGATCCGCGGGGTGCTCCGCAGGGCGACCGCTGCGGGCGAGATCCCATCGGATGCGCACCGCGCGCTCGAGCACGCCGTCTGGACGGCGCGAGATGTCATCACCGAAGAGCACCGCCAGCGCTACGGCGTGCTGCTGAGCCGCGTGCTGGGCTAACTGAGGCCGCCTGCCGACGAGCCGGCCTTGCGAGCGACCAGCGTGCTGACGAGCCGGGCCGCGAGCAGGCACGGAACGCCCGCGATCGAGGCGACGTACGCGGCATTCACAAGCCTGTACATAAAGTCTGGCCCCCACGGGATCAACGCAAGTAGGAATACCGCCGAATTCGTGCTCATCCACACCCAAGCACTGAGTCGACCAGCACGCAGCGCGAGCACCGAAGTCCCGACGGTAGATACGGTCAGGGCCAAACCGATCATTGGTTCAGCGGCGAGAAAGAACAGGAGCGGCAAGCTGTGGGCGGTGAGCACGAGTGCGAGGCCGAACCGCTCCTGGTGCTCGGCCGGCTCGTTCGTGAACCACTCACGGAGTCTTGTGCGATCGATGTCGTGCGGCCGTGAGCGTGTGCGCAGGGGCTCCGAGCAGACGGGGCAGGTGCGGGGGCGGTCGTCGGAAGTCCGATCGCGCCCGCACCGAACGCACCAGAGTTGGGCATTGCCGCACTCGGGGCAGGCGGCGGGGAATGCGAGCCCGCGCAGCGAATACCCGCAGGCGTGGCACGCTTCGGGCATGGGGGCGCGGACTGGTGGGGGCGTGCGTGCAACTGGTGCGCTGGCGTTCGCCACAGCGGGTCAGCCGCCGATCTTGCCCGCGATCGATGGGCCCTCGGTCGCGATCTGGTCGGCGACCTCGCGCCGGTGCACCTCGACCTCGCGCGGGAACTCGAAGGCGACGCGCACGCGGTCGCCCTTGATGCTGGCGATCCGCACCACCCCGATGGGGTTCGCCGGGTCGCCGATCACCACCTCTTCGCCTTCACGTCGTGTGATTACGAGCATCGCCCTGCCTCCTGCAGGCGGCATTGACAAATCAAAGCGATGCGGACCATCACACCGCTGACCACCACCGGGATTGAGCATACCAGCGCTGTGCCCGTGTTGGAACCACGAATCCGGAGACTTCGAGACGCGCCGGCCAGTGGCGCAAGTCTTGCGCTGGCAGCGTGTTATCGGTCGCTGGGTGCCCCGGAACCGCTTGCGTGAGCGGTGCTCAGTCGATCGCTTCGACTTCGGTGATCTCGGGGACGTACTCCCGGAGATTGCGCTCGATCCCGACCTTGAGCGTCATCATGCTCGAAGGGCAGCCGACGCACGCACCGTGCAAGCGGATACGGACGACCCCTTCGGGCGTGATCTCGACGAGCTCGATATCGCCGCCGTCGGATTGGATCGTGGGGCGGATCGCTTCGATCACGCGTTCGACGCGTTCCGCTGTGGTCGCGTCCGGGCCCAGCGGCGCGGGCGGCGCTGCTTTGGGTGACTCTTTGGCGGTGCCGTCGTGCTGGGGGAGGGGGAGATTCACTCCGGGAGTTTAGGCACTATTGCGGTTCGGCGTCCGTCGCCCGGGGTGCCCGTAGGTGGTGCTCAGGCGGCTCGGCGATAGGCGTGGCGGGCTGCTTCGACCGCGCCGATCAGGAGGTCGCGTTTGGCGGGCTTGGTCATGTAGTCGTCGCAGCCAGCCTCTAGGCACTTCTCGCGGTCCCCGCCCATGGCGTGCGCGGTCAGCGCCACGATGCGGCCGGTGTACCCCTCGGAGCGCAGCCTGCGTGTGGCGTCGTACCCGTCGAGGCGGGGCATCTGCATGTCCATGAAGATGAGGTCGAAGCGCCCGCCCGCCCGCTGCTCGGCCCGGACGGCCTCGATGCACTCCACCCCGTCGTGTGCCGTCTCGAACGCGATGCCCGCCTTCCGCAGGTGGTGGGCGATGAGCCTGCGGTTGTCGGGCCCGTCATCAACGATGAGCACCCGGGCGCTGGTCAGATCGGTGCTTCCCGCGGGCCCGGCAGGTGCCGCTTGGGTGGGCGACACCGAGCAGCGCTCGGCGCGGATGCTGAGTGTGAAGGTCGAGCCTTGCCCCGGTTCGGAGGAGACGACCAGATCGCCCCCGAGACGCTGGGCCAGAGATCGCGCGATGCAGAGTCCCAGGCCGGTGCCGCCGAAGCGCCGCGTTGTCGAAGCGTCGGCCTGGCCGAAAGCATCGAAGATGTTCGATGCTTGCTCCGGCGTCATCCCGATGCCGCTGTCCTCGACCGCGATCGTGAGCGTCTCTTCGGCCCAGTGCGCCCGCACGCGCACCGAGCCTTCGGAGGTGAATTTAACCGCGTTCGAGAGCAGGTTGCTCACGATCTGGCGGAGCCTCGTGGGGTCGCTGCGGAAGGTGTGCTGGGCGGAGGTATCGATGTCGAGCTTGAAGCCCAGGCCCTTCTTCTGTGCTTGCTGGCCGAAGAGATCGCATGTTTCGCGTAGGAGTTGCGGGATGTCCAGGCTGCGCTCTTCGATGGTCAGTTTGCCCGCCTCGATCTTGGACATGTCCAGCACATCGCTGATGAGCGAGAGCAGGTGCTCGCCGTTGGAGCGGATGGTCTTGAGGTGTGCGGTGCGCTGATCGGCGGGGAGGTCCTCTTCGGCGAGGACTTCGGTGAAGCCGATGATGGCGTTCATGGGCGTGCGGATCTCGTGGCTCATGTTGGCGAGGAAGGCGCTCTTGGCGGTGCTGGCTGCGACTGCCTGCTCGCGGGCACGCTCCAGCTCGTCTCGCACCTCTCTCGAGCGCGTGATGTCCTGGAATGCGCCCCACAGGCGGACCGGCTTGCCCGAAGCGTCGCACTCGACCCGGCCGAGGGCCCGCACCCAGATGTCACGCCCCTTGGCGGTACGGAAGGGGGACTCGAAGTCCCAGGGCTCGTTGTGCTCGATCGCTCGTGCGACGGCCTCCTCGACATACCGGGCGGCATCACCCGGGTAGAACGCGATCGCCGACGCGAGGTCGGGCACGTAGTCGTCGCCCACTTCGTGGATGGCGCGGACCTCGTCGGACCACGTGATCTCATCGGTGAGCAAGTCGATCTCCCAGCCGCCGATGCGCGCGAGCCTGCCCGTCTCGGCGAGGAGTTCCTCGCGTGCGCGCACGGTCGCGGTCATATCGAGCGCAAGCGCCTCGGCTCGGTCACGCGTGCCGGCGAGCGAGCCCACGAGCCACACGAAGAGGCCCGCCCCCAAGAGAGCGATGAACGTCGCGGGCAGCGTCGCCATGATCGCCTTGTGCGTGCTGGGTTCTTTGCCGACCACGCACAGCACCTTGCGGTCGCCTATGGGCACTTCGACGATGATCTCCTGCCCGTCTGACCCGAGCTCCATGCGGTCGGCGTGGTTCTCGAACCCGGCCTCTTCATCCGAGCAAGACGCGGATTTCCAGCCGCCGATGAACGTCTGCTGCGTGAGCCCCTTGGTGTCGTCGCCGTCCGGGCCGCTGATGTAGGTGCGGATGTGGCAGGCCGCGGGCATGTGCCGTTCGGCGCCCGCGAGGTAGGTCTCCATGACGATCGGGACCGCGACCCAGCCCGATACGCCTTCGAGTGTCTCCGGGTCGACGCTCTGGGGGCCGAAGCCCTCTTCGTAGATGGCGAGGTAGGCGACCACGCCGTAGCGGTATCCGCCCGCGTAGGCGAGGCGTTCCCTGCCCGTTATGCCGACGCGCCCGGAGAGTGCAGCCCGCTTGAGGGCATCGCGTGCGTTCCCGCTGCCCGAGACGTCGAGCCCGCGCACGCCCTCTGCGATCTCATCGGGGGCCATGTGCACCACCGCTGCGAGGAACGGGCCGACTTCCAGAGCCGTGGGCTTCTGCCAGATGGAGTAATCGGCGTACCCGAGACGGGCTGCGTAGCGTGAGATGTCGTCGTGGCAGTGCGGGTCGCTGCGGCGGATGTACGCGAAGGCGAAGGGCTTATCCCGCTCGTGGCGGGAGTTGATGCGGTTGGTGTAGCTCGACCACTCTTCTCGTGTAACGGTCTCGCTGTTCTCGAGGAAGGCTTGCAGGCCGAAGAGCGCGAGGCGTACCGATTTCAGCCGCATCTCGACGGACTTGAGCCACCGGTCCGCCTGCGATTTCTGGGTGACATGCGTCGCGGCCTGGGCGTTGTTGTAGGTCTTGTTCGAGACGAAGGTCACGAGTGCTGCGCCGAAGCAGAGCGCGAGGACGATGGCCACGCGTGTGCGCGTGCAGTCCAGCTTCGGTATCACGCCGCGGAAAGACATGTCGCCTAGTTCGGCGATTCGAGCGGCTGTTTCCCGCGTTCTGGATCGGGGGCGTGGTTTCCCTGATGGCGGGCCGGAACGTCTGGGCGGGTCAGGCGTGGAAACACGCTTCTTTGTCACCGGATCGGGTGGTGCTGCGATCCTGCCTGGTCTCCGGGGTCGCGTAAGATGTGGCATGCGCACTCGACCACGCCCGATATCGCTCCTCCTTGCCCTCCACGCCGGCCTGCTCGTCGGATGCGCGGGGGGTGGAGGAGCTCCCGCTGAGGATGTGGTCGCGGATTCTGCGGTCATCTTGGATCGTGAGGCGCGTATGGACCGCCGAAAGGCGGCGGTCGCGTCCGCCGAGCGTGACTTGGCGTCGGGTACCGCCGACGCGGGGCTCCGCGAGACGATGAAGACCCTCGCCTGGCAGCGCACGGCCCGACAGGACCTGCGCATCGACGCCATCGACGCGCTCCTCGCCGACGCTGCGAACGAGGCGGACACCCGCAAGATGCTCGCCCTGATGTTGCCCACCGAGTCCGCGTGGGGGCAGTGGGACGTGATCGCGCACATCGGCGCCGTCGCGGCCCGGCGGGGGTGGTCCGAGTTCGCAACGCCTCTCGTGGCGTCGTGGGCGAGGCCCCAGAGGCTGATCACCGACGAGAACCGCGCCGAGTACGCAGCGCTTGCCGGTCTTGTGGGCGAGGCCAACGTCGTCGATACGCTCTTCGACGTCTTCGCGGGCACCGCCGAGGGAGGCGGCATCCGCGAGCGCGATCGCCTCGCGGCCTGGTCGCTGCTCCAGCGCATCGACCCCGGCGGCATGCGCACGGGCGAGCGCCTGCGAGCGCTCACCGCGGCCGACCCGAACGACACGCTGCTCGCCGCCCTCAAATCCGGCGCGGAGAGCCTGGGCATCGTGGCGCAGTCGGGCGAGCAGCTCGCCACCCTTGAGCGCCTGCGCGCCCCGGAGAACAGCGGCTTCTGGCGCAGCGCGACGGGCGTCGTCGGCGTCTTGCCATCGGAGGCGCGTGCGGGGCTTGAGCTCCGGCACATGGCGCACCTCGTCTGGGCGTCGCGGCATGAACCGAGCTGGCTGGGCATGCAGCGGTCGGAGCTGCTCGAGATCGCGGGCCGGGCGCTCGAAGGTCGGAACCACCACACGCGTTCGGAGGCGAGTTCGGGCTTCCAGAAGGAGCTCCTGCGCAGCAACCGGGAGAAACTCGTGTGGGCCGACGCGCTCACGCTCCTGGTGGCGATCGAGGTCGCGGGCGATCCGGGCCTGGCTTCGGAGCTGTTTCGTATCGCGGATATCGACTTCGGTGACAAGACCACCGAGCACGGCGGCGTGATCACTCCCGACGCGAGCTCGCGCCTCTTCCTCGCGGCCCACTACCCGCCCAGGCCCGCCCAGCGGTTCGGTGACAACCGCTTTGTCGCCTCCGACGACATGATCCGCGCCGGCGCTATCGGGCTCTTCGACTTCCACTTCCACGCATCGAAGACCGAGCACCGCGCCTACGCCGGGCCCAGCATCGCCGACATCGAATACGTCGACCTCTTCAATCGCAACGGGCTCGTGCTCACCTTTATCGATGCCGACACGCTCAACGTCGACTACTTCCAGCCCGGCGGCGCGATCGTCGACCTGGGCGAGCTGCGCAGGCCCTGATCGGCCCCCGGTGCACCGATGGGCCACTTCTACTTCTTGCTCCTCGTAGCAGCGGTCGCTCTGGCCCCCAAGGGCGATGAGCAGGGAGTGCCCCTTGCGCCGTACCTGCCCGATGACATCGTGGCGTTGTTCGAGCGGCTCGGGCCTCTTCGGGGTGCGGCGATCGCGCTCGGCGGTTTTGCGCTGATCGTTGGGTTCCACGCGTGGCGCGTGCGGCTCGCGGGGAGGCGCCTTGATCGTACGGGCCGAACGATCTGGGTGAAGCGCGCGGACCACGCTTCACTCGCTGCCAAGTGGGGGGTGGTGCTCTGGAACGGTGTTTCGGTCGGGCTGTTGGGCTGGGTCGGCGTTGTGCGCACGTTCGTGGGCGATCCGGTGGTCATCGACGAGGTCGCGGCGCTCCTGCCTGCGGTTGCTGCGATCGTCGGTGTGTGGGCGAGTTCCTTTGTTATCGAGCGCAGGCTGCGCGAGGCGCGGATCATCGGGCAGATCGATCGCGGCGAACCGGTGCACAGCCCCCCGACGCGGGCGCAGTACGTCTTAGGCCAGTTCCGTTTGATGGCGGCACCGACGCTCATCGCTTCGCTCCTGCTCGTCGGCTGGGCCGAGGCGATAGAGTTGATCCGGGCGCGGCTCGAGTCGGGTGGCGCGTGGTCGGCCGAGCGGCTGGACCTCGCAGCGGGCGCGGCGCTGCTCGCGGGAAGCGTGGCGGTGGTCGCGCTGTTGCCCGCGCTCTGGCGCGTGATCTGGCCCACCGTCCGCTTGCCCGATGGCGAGCTCCGCACCGCGCTGCTCCGCATGACCAAGCTGCACGGCGTGCGCGTCTCGGACCTTCTGATCTGGCAGACGGGCGGTGCGATCGTCAACGGGGCGCTCGTCGGGCTCGTCCCGAGGCTGCGCTACATTCTCCTCACCGACGCGCTCCTCGAGAGGCTCCGCGAGCAGGAGGTGCGAGCGGTCATGGCGCACGAGGTCGCCCACGCCAAGCACCGGCACATCCCGTGGCTGATCGGCGCGATCCTGGTGAGTGTGGGCCTCTCCGCTGCGGCGGCGGGGTTGGTGCTCGGCCGGGTTCCCGGCCTTGAGCGGGGGGGTATCGAGCTCGGTGTGATCGCTGCGGCAGTTGTCTCTTCCGTGCTCGTGCTCGGGTACGTGAGCAGGCGGTTCGAGGAGCAGGCCGACGCCTTCGCTGCTCAATCGCTCGCGCTGGAGCGGACGGCGATCGAGAACCCCGCGCTGGTGCGCATCGGCGAGGCCGACGCGGGCGGCATGATCGACGCCCTCTCCGCCGTCGCGCTGCACAACCACATGCCCGCGAGCAAGTTCTCGTACCGGCACGGCTCGATCGTGTCGCGGCAGGAGCGTCTAACGCGGCTCGTGCAACTGGGCGTGCGGGCGCTGCCGATCGACCGGCGCGTGGCCCGCCTCAAAGGCGCGATTCTCATCGGCGGGGCCTTGCTTGCACTCCTCCTTGTCTTCGTGCCCGAAGCGCGGGTGCTCGTCTAACCATGGGCATGCGTTTCACCAAGGTCGAGAGTGTGGGGAACGACTACGTCTTGCTCGACGCGGTGGACGATCCCGCGCTCGCACGCCTCGACGATCTCCGCCAGCAGGCGATCGTCATGAGTCATCGCAGCTTCGGTGTGGGCGCCGACGGGCTCTTGATCCTCGGGCGAGTCGGGCCGGCGATCACGCTCGAGGTTGTCAACGCCGACGGGTCGCCGGGCGGGGTCTGCGGCAACGGGATCCGCTGCGCTGTTCGCGTCGCGATCGAACGCGGCTACGTCCCGGCGGATGAGCCCGTGGATGTGCGCATGGGCGGGCGCGGGTTCGCGGCGCGGGTCGTGCAAGAAGGCGGGGTTTTCCGCGGGGTTTCGGTCGATATGGGGCCTCCCGAGTTCGAGCTCGCGCGCGTCCCCTTCGATGATCGCAGCGTGAATGAAATCGCCCCCGGCATCTTCGGAGTGGGGGGGAACGAGGTGCGCGTCTGTTCGATGGGCAACCCTCACGCGGTGCTCTTCGACCAGGAGGCGGAGGCGAAGCTTGATGAACTCGGTCCGATGCTCGAAGCGCATCCGGCGTTCCCCGAGCGGGCCAACACGCATGCTGTGACCGTGCGCACGGCTGCGGATGTGCGCGTCGTGAGTTGGGAGCGCGGCAGCGGACGCACGCTCGGTTGCGGGACGGGGGTGTGCGCGGTGGTCGCGCTTGGTGTGCGCGACGGGATTCTGGCCAACGAGGTCGCCGCCGAGGTGCCAGGCGGCACGCTCCGCTGTTCATGGTCCGGCGATGGGGGCGCGGGCGTGATACTCGAGGGGCCCGCGCGGGTTGTCTTTGAGGGGCGGTGGCCCGGTTGATACGCAAGACGACGTTGCAGACCGAGCGACTGGTACTCGAGCCGCTCGCGCGCAAGCACGCGGCGGAGATCGCGGCGCTCTTGGGGGACGGCCGCGTGGCGGAGACCGTCTCGAGTATCCCGCACCCGTACACCCTCGCCGACGCGGAGTGGTTCGTCGGGCACGTCTCGAACGAGGAGTCCCCAACGATCGTGCGCGCGATCGTCCGGCGGGCGGACGGGGCGCTCGTCGGCTGTATCGGTCTTGAGCCGAAGGCGGAGGCGGAGGCGGAGGCGGAGTTTGGGTACTGGCTGGGCGAGCGGTACTGGGGCAACGGGTACGCGACCGAGGCCGCCCGGGCTGTGATCGCCGACGCGGCGCAGCGACTGGGATTCCGAGAACTTCGGGCGGCGGCCTACCCGCGCAACCCCGCTTCTATGCGTGTGCTCCTTAAGTGCGGGCTCCTAGCGGCTGGTGCGGGCCTGTACCCCGGAACCGTAAAAACGATCCGAGGCGGCGTCGAGCCTGTGGAGTGGTTTGTCCTTCGGTGTGACGGCTAAACTGCTCCGTCGCCCGAACCGGGCTCGGAGAACCTGCCCCATGACCGTCCACGCATCGCCGATGATCGATTTCACGCCCGCCAACGCGCTCGGGCAGCGTGTGCTCTTCACGCCCGGGCCCGTCACGACCTCGCCCGCGGTACGCCGCGCGGCGACGCTCGACGTCGGCTCGTGGGACGCCGACACGACCAACGCGATGCGCAACTGCCAGCGCATCCTGAAGGGTGTCTGCGGCGACCGGGACGATATCGAGGTGACGCTGCTCCCGGGTTCGGGTACCTACGCCGTCGAGTCGATGCTGGGGTCCGCCGTCCCGCACGACGGGTTGCTGGTGGTGATGAGCAACGGTCTGTATGGCGATCGGCTCTGCGAGATCGCCGAGCATCTGGGGCTGCGCTTCGTGAAGGTGGAGTCGCCCGAGAACGAGCAGAACAGCCCGGAGGCGCTGGCGAACACGCTCGCGGCGCACCCGGAGGCGACGCACGTAGCGACCTGCCACGTCGAGACCACCGCGGGCGTGCTCAACGACCTCAACGCGCTCGGAGCTGTGGCGAACGAGCACGGCGTGCGCATGCTCGTGGACGCCATGGCCAGCTTCTGCGGCTACCGCGTCGGCGCAGGCGAGGCGATCGACTTCGATGCTGCCCCGATCGACCACATCGTGGCGAGCGCGAACAAGTGTGCGCAGGGCATCCCGGGCATGAGCTACATCATCTCACGCGCGAGCGCGCTCGAGCAGGCGAAGATGACCAGGCGATCGATGTCCCTCGACCTGCGCGCTCAGTGGGAGTACATGCAGCGGACGGGGCGGTTCCGGTACACGCCCCCGACCCACGTGCTGCTGTCTATGGAGCAGGCGCTCATCGAGCTGGAAGAAGAGACTGTCGGCGGGCGTGTCGAGCGCTTCAAAGCCAACCAGGCGCTCACGATCGAGCGCATGGGCGCGCTGGGCTTCGAGACGTACCTCGACCCGGCGGTGCGCAGCCACATCAACACGACCTTCCTCTACCCCTCGGCCGACTTCGATTTCGTTTCGTTCAAGGACGGGCTGAGGGAACTCGGCTACATCATCTTCCCGCAGAAGGTGACCAAGGCCGACACGATCCGCGTTGGTGCGATCGGGCACATCGGGGCAGCGGAGATCATCGGCTTTACCGATGCGGTCGCGCGGGTCATGGGCCGGTCGATCTGACCGCTTGCGCGCGTCTGAGAGCGCACGGGTAGCCGTTGATCGTGGTTTAAACGCGATAGGGCGTGGTGTTATCGACGCCTTGAGCGGGCGGGTTGCGCGCTCGTATACTGGTTGTAGCGGCCGCCATCCCCGAGACTGCTGGGCCGATTGTTTTCGACGCCAACGATGCCCGAGGAGGGCACACATGACCACGACCGACCGCATCGCGGAACGGATCGCGGCGCGGCGTGCGGAGATGATCGACGATCTTCGCCACTGCGTCTCGATACCGACAGGACACGACTACCGACCCGGGCTCGACGAGTTGCGCGGGTGGTTCACCGAACGTTTGAGCGCCCTCGGAGCGCAGAAGATCACCCACGCGGGCGTCGAGCGACCGGACTGGCTGCTCGGCGGCGGGGGCGACCAGGCCCCGCCCGAGACGGTTGTCTTCCGCTCGCCCGACTTCGACAGTACGAGCGGCGCGCGCGTGCTGATCGCGGGGCACCTCGATACGGTCTTCCCGCCCGACTCGCCCTTCGCGGGGTTGAACATCGCGCCAGACGGGAAGACGGCGCTCGGCCCGGGCGTTGTGGATATGAAGGGTGGCCTGCTCGTCGCGCTCTACGCGCTCGAGGCGCTCGCCGAGGCCGGTGAGAGCGTGCGGTGGAGTTTTCTCTTCAACAGCGACGAGGAGACCGGGACCTACTGCTCGGAGCACGCGCTCCGGAAAGAAGCGCAGGGCCATGATGCGGGCCTCGCGCTCGAGCCCGCGCTCCCCGGCGGCGAGCTCGCGCTGGTGCGCAAGGGCAGCGGGCAGTTCAAGCTCGACGTCTCGGGCCAATCGGCTCACGCGGGGCGTGAGTTCGAGAAGGGTGTCTCCGCCGTCTACGCGCTTGCTCACGCACTCACCGCAGTCGAGGGCATGAGCGATCTCGAGCGGGGTGTGACCGTGAACGTCGGCCCGCTGATCGGCGGAGGCGCGACCAACGTCGTCCCCGACCGCGCGCAGGCGTGGGGCAACGCCCGGTTCCCCGATAACGAAGCCGCTGACGAGCTCCAGAAGAAGCTCATCGCTCTCGAGGCCGAAGGCGTGCCCGGGGTGACGGTGCACCGCTCGTTCAACCGCCCCGCGAAGCCCGAAACGCCCGAGACGCGCCGGCTCGCGGAGTTCGCCCGTGGCGAGGCCGAGGCGATCGGGCAGAAGCTGCCCTTCGCATCGACGGGCGGCGTCTGCGACGGGAACATCCTCCAAGACGCGGGCCTGCCCACCATCGACACGCTCGGCGTGCGTGGCGGGGGCCTGCACACACACGACGAATGGATCGAACTCGACAGTCTGACCGAGCGTGCGACGCTCATGGCCCGATTGCTACTCAAGCTCAACGCCGCGTGGTAACACACGCCCGGCGTTCCTACCGGAGATCACTATGACCGACCAATACACAACTGCCGCCCCCGGCACCGCGGGCCACGCGCTGCGCACCTCTGACGCTGTCCACCAGGCGATCGGGACCATCACCTCGGAAATCGAGTCGCAGCGCTCGAAGATCACAGGCGTGCGCGGGCCGATCGATGCGTCCGCGTCCGAGAGCTTCGAAGCGTTTATGGAGCGTTCGAGCGCGGTCCGAGGCCGCCCGCTGCTCTACCCCTACATCGGGTCGGGCATCGGCAACGGGCCGTACGTCGAGCTGCTCGATGGCTCGGTCAAGCTCGACATGATCACGGGCATCGGCGTGCACTTCTTCGGCCACTCCGACCCGGACATAACGGCCGCTGCGCTCCTCGGCGCAACGGGCGACACCATCATGCAGGGCAACCTGATGATGAACGAGGAGGCGATCCGCTTCGGCGCGGTTCTGCTCGAGGAAGCGCGCAAGAACTCGAACCTCACGCACGCCTTCCTGTGCGGCTCGGGCGCGATGGCCAACGAGAACGCCATCAAGGTCTGTTACCAGAAGCACGCCCCCGCGACGCGCGTGATCGCGTTCCAGGACTGCTTCATGGGCCGGACGACGACGATGGCACAGATCGGCGACAGCGCCGGTGGCCGGGTGGGCATCCCGCTCACGACCCAGGTCGATTACATGCCCTTCTTTGACCCCGCAGCGGCGAAGCGCATGAGCGCGGGCGATGTCTCGGGCGAGACGCGATTCATCGACATGGCGTGCTGGCACCTCGAGCAGTACATCAACCGCTACCCCAAGTCGCACGCCTGCTTCATCTTCGAGCTCGTGCAGGGCGAGGGCGGTTTCAATGTCGCGCCGCGCGACTTCCACGCCGAGCTCATGCAGATCTGCAAGGCCAACGATATCGCGGTCTGGTCCGACGAGGTGCAGACCTTCGGCCGCACCAGCAGCATGTACGCCTACGACCATTACAACCTGGGCGAGTACGTCGATGTCTGCTGTGTGGGCAAGATGACGCAGGTGTGCGCGGCCCTGTACACGCAGGAGTACAACCCCAAGCCGGGCCTGCTCTCGGGCACGTTCGTCGGTTCGACTGTCGGGCTGAGCGCGGGCCGGCGTACGCTCGAACGCCTGCGCGACGGCGATTACTACGGGCCCGACGGCTCCATCGCGCGCCACCACGAGACGTTCCGCAAGCACGTGCACGCCCTCGCTGAGAAGCATCCCGAGTGGTTCCCCAAGCACCACCTCGTTCCCGATCACGCGGGGGGCATGGGCGCGATGATGCGCTTCACGCCCTTCGGCGGTGATAAGGATGCCCTCCTCAAGCTCTGCAAGCAGCTCTTTACCGACGGCGTGATCGCGTTCTACTGCGGGCACGGGCCCTTCCACGTCCGCTTCCTCCCGCCCCTCGGCGTGATGCAGGAAGAGACGTGGGGCGAGGTCTTTGAGATCGTCGAGAAGTCGATGGCCGCGGTCTACGAGACGCTGCCCAAGCACGAGCACGCGCCCGTCCGCCCGATGCACGCTTCGAACCCCGTCGAATCGCACGACGAGGGCTGACCCCCTGTGCCCGGCGTAGAATTCTCGCCCGGCAACCCCGCCCGAGGAGGCCCTATGTTCGTCATCCGACGTTCGAAACTGAGCGATCTCGATGTCTTCCTGAAGCTCGCCAAGATGGTGCACTTCATCAATCTCCCCGCGGAGAAGGACATCATCCACGAGAAGATCATGCGATCGCGCAGGAGCTTCCGCGCCGTCGCCGATCACAAGGACCCGCACTCCGACCGGGCCGACAAGTCCGCGGTGGGCGACAGCGCGCTCTTCATGTTCTCTATCGAGGATACTTCGACGGGCAATCCGCTCGGCACGTCGATGGTCGTCTCGTCGATGGGTGGGCCCGGTAACCCCAACGTGTCCTTCGCCCTCGAACGCAAGGAGTTCTTCTCGCAAGACCTCCAGCAGGGCACGAGCCACACGGTCGCAACGCTGTACCTCGATGAGTCTTCGCCCTCCGAGATCGGAGGCCTCATCCTGGGCCCCTCGTCCCGCCGGCACCCGATGAAGCTCGGCAAGCAGCTCGGTCTTGTTCGCTTCCACTTCATCGGGCTGTACCGCGAGCACTTCGCCGACCGCATCCTCGCGGAGATGATGGCGCCCGTCACGCCCGACGGCGACAATACCTTTTGGGACCACCTCGGCCGGCGCTTCATCAACATGCCCTACGACGAGGCGGACCGGTTCTGCCAGCACTCGCGTGAGTTCATGCTCTCGCTCATGCCGCGTGAGCCGATCTATATCACGCTGCTCTCGCCCGAGGCCCGCCAGGGTGTGGCGCAGGTGGGCGCGGACACCGTTCCGGCGCGGCGGATGCTCGAGGACCTCGGCTTCGCGTACACCGGCCGCATCGACCCCTTCGACGGCGGGCCCCACCTCGAGGCGCACACCGACGAGATCGAGCTCGTCCGCAAGACGGCGCACGCCGAGCTCGCCGGCGTCTGCGCTGAACAGGAGACGACGGGCACCGGCTTCGTCTCCGTCCTCGACGATGAGGGCGAGTTCCGGTGCGTCTACACCGCCTTCCGGCTCGACGAAGCGGCCAAAGCGATCACCCTGCCCGAGGCTTCGGCTTCGGCGCTGAGCGTGAAGCCCGGCGCTCAGCTCGGGTACACGCCGCTCGATCTGCGTATCGCGGGCATCCAGGCGGGCCAGCCCGCCGTCGAGACCATGAGCTGAGTATCCCGCTGCGCCCGCGGGCGATCATCACGCAGGATTCCAGCTCCAACCCTCCAGCTCCAACCTTCCAAGTCTCATCTTCCCGCTCCCACCTTTTAGCACTCGCAAGCAGGCCAGACACCATGCCGATCACCATGCCCACCGACACCCCCATGCGCGGCACCTCGATCATCGCGGGCGAAACCATCCCCCTGACGGGCGACGCGCTGACGTCGCACGCGCCCGCTGAGCCGTCGCGCGTGGTCTGGGCGGGCACTCCCGACGCGGGCCATGTCGCGCCCGCGGTCGAAGCGGCTCGGAAGGCTCTGCCGGCGTGGTCGCGGACGCCCATCGAGCAGCGCATCGAGGCTCTGCGTGCGTTCCAGTCGCTCGCGAAGGAGCACGCTGATGCGATGGGCGAGCTCATCTCCCTCGAGACGGGCAAGGCGATGTGGGACGCCAAGGGGGAGGGCGGTGCACTCGGCGCCAAGGTCGATATCACGCTCAAGGAGGGCGCGAATTCCGGCCGTTCACGCGTGACGGGGTTCGATGTCGCGGTGAACGACACCCGCCGCGGGGTCTGCTCCTTCCGCCCCCACGGGGTAATGGCCGTCATCGGCCCCTTTAACTTCCCGGCTCACCTGCCCAACGGGCACATCATCCCGGCGCTGCTTACGGGCAACACCGTCGTCTTTAAGCCCTCCGACAAGACGCCTGCTGTGGGCCAGCTGCTCGCCGAGCTCTACGAAGAGGCGCTCGCGTCGGTCGGGGCACCGAAGGGGGTGGTCAACCTGGTGCAAGGCGGCGCCGACGTGGCGCAGCGGCTCACCACGCACGAGGATGTCGACGGCATCCTCTTCACCGGGTCGTGGCCCGTCGGCCGGCGGATCCTCGAGGCCAACCTCGATCACCCGGGCCGGATCGTCGCCCTCGAACTCGGCGGCAACAACCCCGCGATTGTTATGCCCGACGCCGACCTGCGTCAGGCCGCCATCGAGTGCGTGCGCGCCGCCTTTGTCACAACGGGCCAGCGCTGCACCTGCACCCGCCGGCTCATCGTGCACGAGTCGGTTGCTGAGACGCTCATCCCGCTCATGCAGAAGGTGACGAGCAACCTGATCGTCGGTGATCCGCGCGGGATCGGGGGCGGGTCGCGCAACCAGCCCGTCTTCATGGGCCCGATCATCCGCGCAGAGGTCCGAGACGCCATCATCGATGCGCAGTCGCGCCTCGCCGCTGCGGGGGCTCAGCCGCTCGTCGAAGCGACGGCGATGGATCACCCATCGGGCGGGCACTACATCACGCCCGGCATGATGAAGGTCGATCGTTTCACCAAGGCCGACGACTTCGCCGACCCCGGCTGTGACAAGGAGTTCTTCGGCCCGCTCCTGCGCATCAGCACGGCGACGGATCTGGACGACGCGATCGAGCAGGCGGGTGCGACGCGTTACGGCCTCGCCGCTGCGGTCTTTACCAAAGACCAGCAGGCCGCCGACCGCGTGTTGCACGAGGTTCGCGCGGGGTGTGTGAACGTCAATACCGGCACCGCGGGCGCCTCGAGTGCGCTGCCCTTCGGCGGGCTCGGCTGGTCGGGCAATCACCGCCCCGCGGGCGCCTTCAGTCTCGATTACACGGCCTATCCGGTCGCCAGCCTCCATGAAAGTGGCGACGCTGCGAGCGTGCTTCCGGGTATGCGGTTCGATGAGGACTGGCTCTCCTGAGAATGCGATTGCATTTGTCCGCTGCCGCGCGAAATTGCCAGAAACCCTTCATTTCCCGCGGGTTTTGGACGTAGATTACCTACATGGCCACCCGCCTTCTGATCATCCTGAGTCTGGTGCTGCAGCTCTTTGCTGTGCACGCGCGCGGCTTGCCGTGCTGTGACTCGTGCGATGATCCGGTGCTCGGCGTGGCGGCGGTCGCCGAGGCGTCGTGCTCTTGCTCGCCGCGGGTTGCGGACGCGGGGTCCACGCACCCAAGCCGGCCCTCGCACGAGCACGATTGTGCGGCGTGCCCGCGCTGCGGGTTGGTCTACGAGCCCGATGCTCGCATCACGCCCGAGACCTGCAAAGCTGAATTCCTAGCTCTTGATGCGGACTGCGAGTCCGATGTGTGGCTCTTGCTCGCGCTCCCGCGGGTTGAGTCTCCCAGCGAACGTGTATCTCGAAGCGGTGCTCCTCCCGGGGTCATGAGTGCTGCGCGTGTAACGGGGCGGTGGCTGTTGTAGACCCGAGCGGTCTGCAGCTACCACCTACATGTGCGGTGCGGTTGTCGCACGCACACCCTTACACACGTACAGCGCACCTGAATGTGCGCAGAAATCGAGATATTCAAAGTGATTACCAAGAACATCATGCTTCTCTTTGTGGCCGGCCTCTTTGCATTCGCCATGGCCGCTTGCTCTTCCACCGGCAACACGTCCAGCGCCCGCGTCATGGGCGCTTCGAACACCGCGGCCTGCTGCGCCGACTGCTCCTCGGATTGCGCG
Organism: uncultured Phycisphaeraceae bacterium; assembly: GCA_964576725.1. Taxonomy (GTDB): domain Bacteria; phylum Planctomycetota; class Phycisphaerae; order Phycisphaerales; family UBA1924; genus OFTM391. The sequence continues at coordinate 4,386 of CAZNUZ010000026.1, read as the reverse complement.
GGCGGATGCTGCGAGTCCTGCGCTGATTGCGCCACCTGCTCGGGCAAGGCCTCTTGCTGCGGCGGCGGGTGCTCGTGCGGCGATGATTGCAAGTGCGGCGCTGCGACCTGCTCGTGCGCGACCGGCGACGCCTGCGCCTGCAGCGCTGACTGCTCGTGCATGGCCTCCTGCTGCGGGTGCTCCGAGGGCGGCGCGTGCTCGTGCGGCGACGATTGCAAGTGCAACGCTGCGGGTGCCCGCGTCGTTGCGGCGAGCAACACCGTCCAGGCAGAGGGCTGCTGCGGCGGCGGATGCGGCGGCGGTTGCTGCGGCAAGTGCCAGAAAGACTGATCGCTTCCCGATCCGATAACTCCCCGAAGGGCCCGCCGTCGTGCGGGCCCTTTTTCGTGCGCGGTACGATGCGACCATGACCGAACCACGCACAACCCTCATGAACTCGCGCATCACCCCGCGCTTCGCCGGACTCTGCACCTTCGGAAGGTACCCACGCCTCGAAGACGTCCCGGCGCACCAGCGGCCCGTGGATTGGGTCATCGTCGGGTCGGTCTACGACTGCGGCGTGACCTACCGCCCCGGTTCACGGTTCGGCGCACGCGCTATCCGCGACCAGTCGCAATACCTCAAGCCCTACCACATCGAGCACGATCTGATGCTCACGGACGTCTTTTCACTCGCCGACGCCGGCGACGCGCCCCTCGATCTCTTTAACGCCGAGAACAACGCCCGCGTCCTCGCCGACCACCTGCGCACGGTGGGCGACGAGCCCAGCAAGGTCATGATGCTCGGGGGTGATCACTCCAACACCCTCGGTGCGCTCCGGGCGGCGCACGCGCGTGCGGGCTCGCCTGAGAACGGCCTGGCGATGATCCACTTCGACTCGCACGTAGACACGGTCGACGTCACGATGGGCGAGCGTTATTCGCACGCGTCGCCCTTTATCCGCGCCGTCGAGGAGGGCGTGCTCGATGCCAGCAAGATGCTCTCCGTCGGTGTCAAGGGCCCGCTGAACACGCCCAAAGACCTCGACTACGCCAAGGAGCACGGGGTCGAACTCGTCACCTACGAAGACTGGCGGCGTGAAGGGACGAAGCGCATCGATGCGTTCCTCGAAAGACTCGGCGACACGCCGTGCTATTTCACCTTCGATATCGACTGCGTCGACCCGGTGTATGCGCCGGGCACGGGCACTCCATCGGTGGGGGGGTTCACTTCCGCCGAAGTGCTCGAGCTGCTGAGGCACATAGCGCGTGCGCACCCCGGCGGCGGCCCGAATCTGGTCGGTGCGGACGTCGTCGAGGTACTCCCCGACCGGGATGTTGCGGGAAATACAGCGCTCCTCGCTGCGCACATCGCCTTCGAGATCCTCTGCCTGAGCGCGCTTGCGCGTGCGTGAGCGGTAGGTGGGGATGCCTGCGCTGCGGTTAGGCCGCGTCGTCGTGCGTCTCGAGTTCGAGGGCCATGAGCTGGGCGTAGCCCACCGCGATGGGCTCGCCGACGAGCGGGCCGAGCAGCCGGCGCAGTCGCGCCGTGTGATCGTGGCAGGCTCGGAGTGTCTGCTTGCGTGATACCAAGAGCTCGATCTCGATGAAATCGCCCAGGTGCTGCACGGCATCGAGATGGATGCGGGCCCCGCCGTCCAGCCAGACTTCACGCTTCTTCTCCACGACGAGCCAGACGGGCATGGGCAGCGTGCCGAAGCGCTCGGCGGCCTGCTCCTCGGAGTACACCGTGAAGCGGCTGATCTTGGGGCGCAGGTAGTAGGCCCGGCGGTAGTGGATGAACTCGGTGGGCTCGCCCGGCGACTCGCGCTTCTTGAGCATGCCGTCGGCGACGCGGAAGTACGTGTCGCGCTGATCGAGTGTGTCGGCGTGCACCGCGCCCGCGCGGCGGAGCACCGCACGCACAAGACTCGGGTCACGCAGTTCTGCCTTCCACTCCACGCTCTGCATCGGACGCCTCCGCAGAGGCTATCGGCTGGGGAGAGCCCGGTATCGAGCGGGATCAGAGCTGGGTGCCCGCCTCTTTGAGGGCCTCGATCGCCTGCGCCTCGTCCCACACCTCGACGCCGAGTTCTCGGGCCTTGGTCAGCTTCGAACCGGCCTTCTCGCCCGCGATAACCAGATCGGTGTTCTTCGAGACCGAACCGCTCACGCGTGCGCCGAGGGCTTCGATGTGCGCCTTGAGCTCCTCGCGTGTGAAGCGTTCGAGGCTGCCGGTGAGCACGATGGTCTTCGCGTTGAAGGGCGAGTCACTCGGGAGGGAAGCGGGCGCGTCCTCCGTGAGCATCACACCCGCATCGGCGAGATCGGCGAATGCCCGGCGTGCGGGCGCCGAGTGCAGGTAGGCGTGAACGACCGGGGCCGTCGTCGCGCCCAGGCCCGTCTCGGGCCGGCGTGAGAGCAGGTCGTCTGCGCGCTCTTGTCTCTCGGGCTTGTCCGGGTACATCGCGCGGATGCGCACCTTCTCTTTATTGGTCGTGACGGTGCGCGGGCGGAGCATCCACTCGTCGGCGTCGAGGAGCGCGTCGATCGAGCCGAATTCGCGGGCGAGTGCTTTGGCCGTGACTTCGCCCACGTGTCGGATGCCCATCCCGGCGAGCACACGCGCGAGGCCGCGCACTTTGGCGGCCTCGATGCCCGCGAGCATGTTCTCGACTTTCTTCTCCCCCATGCGTTCGAGCTCGAGCAGCGCGTCGCGGTGCTCGTGCAGGCGGAAGATGTCGGCGAAGTGAGTGAGCGGGATGTCGGAGTCGTCGAGGATCTGGTGGACCGTCTTTTCGCCGAGGCCTTCGATGTCCATCTGCTTGCGGCCGCAGAACCACACGAGCTTTTCCCGCAGCTGGGCGGGGCATTCGGGGTTCACGCACCGGCGCACGGTCTCGAGCTCGGGCTTTTCAGCGGCTTCGGCCGGCTCGATCTCGACGGGCGATGCGCACATGGGGCAACACTCGGGGGGCACGATCGCCTGCTCGGCGCCGGTGCGCTCACCGACGGCGGGCGCGATGACCTGCGGGATGATCTCGCCCGCCTTTTCGACGAGCACGGTGTCCCCCACGCGGATGTCCTTCGCGCGCGCTTGCCCGAAGTTGTGCAGCGTGGCGTGGCGCACCGTCGTCCCCGCGATCAGAACAGGCTCCATGATGGCGCGCGGGGTGATCTTGCCCGTCTTGCCCACCTGGTAGTCGACGTCGACGAGCTTGGTCTTCTTCCGCTCGGCGGGGTACTTGTAGGCGATGCACCAGCGCGGACTCTTCGAGCGCACCCCCAGCGTCTGCTGGTGGTCGAAGCGGTCGACACGCACCACGGCCCCGTCAATGGCGAACGGGAAGTCGTGGCCCTCGCTTTGGATCGCGTTCACGTGTTCCATCACGCCGGCGGCATCCGTGGCGGTGCGGAGTGCGTGCGTGATGAAACCGAAGCTGGCGAGCGCGTGCAGGTACGCGCTGTGGGTTTGGTAGGTGTCGGCGGGTTCGAGCGCGCCCAGGCCGTGGGCGATGAAGCGGAGGCCGCGCTCGCGCGTCGCTGCTGGGTCGAGCATCTTGAGCGTGCCCGCTGCGGCATTGCGCGGGTTCATGAAGGGCTCGTCGCCGGACTCTTCGCGCTTGGCGTTGAGCGCTTCGAAGCGGTCTTTGGGGAAGTAGACCTCGCCGCGGACCTCGAGGACGGGCGGGGCGTGCACGAGGAGGAGCGGGACGGAGCGCATTGTGCGCACGTTGGCGGTGATGTCGTCGCCCGCGGTGCCGTCACCCCTCGTCAGGGCGTGGACGAGCTCGCCCGAGTCGTAGCGGAGAGCGAGCGCGACACCGTCTACTTTCGGATCGACGAGGAAGGAGACTTCTTCGCCCGACGCGCTCGCTCCGAAGAGGCTCTCGTCCGAACGCACCGCGGCCTTGGTCCCGAGCCCCTCGTGCACGCGGTCGACCCAGGCCTCTACCTCTTCTGCGTTGTAGGTGTTGTCGATCGACAGCATCGGGATGGCGTGCGCGACGCTTGTGAAGCCCTCGGAGGGCGCCCCGCCCACACGCTGGGTGGGTGACGCGGGGTGGGCGAGCATCGGGTGGGCGGCCTCGAGCGCTGCGAGCTCGGCCATGCGCTCGTCGTACTCCTGATCCGAGAGGGTCGGAGCGGCGTCCTGGTAGTACGCGCGGTCGGCCTCGGTGAGCAGGGCGCGGAGGGCCTCGGCGCGCTCGATCGCTTCTTGTGGGGGGCGTCCGTCGGGCATCGGTGGTGGGTATGCTACTTCACCCATGACTGACGCAACCAAAAAGGCGACGGTGATCGACGGCCGGGCGATCGCGAAGCGGGTCCGTGCCGGTGTATCGGAGCGGGCGGACCGCCTGCGCGAGCGCGGCAACCCCGCGCGTCTCGACGCCGTCCTCGTCGCGGG
>CAZNUZ010000025.1:0-31079 GCA_964576725.1 uncultured Phycisphaeraceae bacterium | reverse complement strand
AACAGTCCGTGGTGGCCGAGGAGCAGCGTGACACCGTCGCGGTGCTGAACGAGGCTCGTCGCGAGGCAGAAAACAGCCAGAACACGTCGACCGCGCTCAAGCGACTCGAGATCCTCGGGGTGAACGAGCTGAGCTTCGCGCTCGCGGACGCCGATGGCAGGATTCTCGATTCAGTCGGACCGGTCGAGCGAGATGCACTCGCAGCGTTCGTTGGCAGCGAAACAATCGTCACGCTCGAATCCAAGACTACGTTCGTTGGCTCGCGCGATGATCTGCCGCCGATCGCGGTCGCACGACTGCGATCGGGAGAGCTCTTGATCATCGCTGCTCCGCCCGGCGCGGTCTCGGACCGTGTCAGACCCTTCATGCTCGTGCTCGGGATCGCGCTCGGGATCGGACTGCTCGCGGTCGCGGCGATCACCTGGTTCGTAACGGGCGTGGCGGTCCGCCCGTTGCAGCAGGTCCAAGAGTTCGCGGAGGAGCTCTCGGCGGACACCCTCGGGAAGGACATCCCGCTCGACGATGCCTCGCCCGAGATCTCTGATCTGCGTGATGAGCTCGAAGCAGCGATGGAACGGCTCGGCAAGGGTTACGATCAGCAGGCCCGTTTCCTTGCGAACGTCTCGCACGAGATCAAGACACCGATCAGCGTGGTGCGGACCGAGGCCCAGGTGCTCAGCAGCGGCGAGGCGAGCCGTGAGGATCTCGAGCGGTTCGTGATGAGCACCGAGGAGGAGATGGACCGGCTCGGGCGGACGGTCGAGAGCTTCCTGCTGCTCACGCGTATCCGCAACGGGTCGGCACGCATCCGGCCCAAGCGCCACGACGCGAACGATGTGCTGATGGAGTCCGTCGGCTACTGCTGGAAGATGGCCGAGCAGTCGGGCGTGCCTTTGCGTCCGAGCCTGTACGAGGGCGAGGAATCCGCCTGCCTCGAGGGCAACGCGGAGCTGCTCCAGACCGCGACCTCGAACCTGATCCGCAATGCCATCCGGTTCTCGCCGCGGGACGAGGCGGTCGAGATCCGCTGCGTTCTCCGTCAGGGCGAGATCGTCTTCGAGGTCCAGGACGCGGGGCCCGGGTTGCCCCCCGAGCTGATCGACCGCGTCTTCGAGCCCTTCACGCAGTCGAGCGAGGAGCGTCGTCGCGGCAGGGGGACCGGGCTCGGGCTCCAGATCGCCCAAGGGATCGCGGATCTGCACGGCGGGCGGATCAGCGTGCGGAACCTCGACAAGGGGTGCGTGTTCTCCCTCACTCTCCCCGTCTCAGAGGCCTGAGTGGCGTTTTCGGAGCACATGAAGCGGATTTCATGACCCGTTCAGGGGCCGCTCAAACCCGCGGACGAACATTGGGGTGATGTTTGTTCGAGGATCCCTGGCTTTGTTCTGTGCCGCCGGCATCTGCGGCTTTCTCGCCTTCGGTTTCGCGCCGACGGCGGGCAGCACCCTGTTCAAGATCCTCTTCGTCCTGATGGTGGCGGGCTTCCTCGCGACCTTCCTCGCCTCGATGGGACGGCGTATCGCGGCCGCTCCGCGAGACAACGAATCAGTGAGCCGCACACCCACGGATCAAGAACCATGATTTCACGCACCGCAGAACAAAGCGATGCAGACACGCGGGCCGGGCAGCATTTGACTCGGGAAGACGCGCCGTCGTTGCTCTCACGCCGTGTAGGAGTGTTAGTGGGGTGGGGATCCGGTCCGACTGAGAACCATCGCACGATGCTGGAAGCGCTCGAGACGGCGGTCCACGCCGACAGCGGTGAACTCGTGAACGATCCGTCCGATCTCGCAATCGGTGATCAGATCGACGTGCTGGAGAACGTTCAGCATGATGCTCTCGTCGCGATCGGCGGGGACGGCACCGTAAACGCCGGAGCCAGTCTCGCGTGCCGCGCTAACGCTTCCCTTGCGATCGTCCCGATGGGCACGATGAATTTGTTAGCGGGGGACTTCGGCGGCTTCGAGTACCCCCACACGATCAGCCTCGGGGTGACGAAGCGCGTCGACGTCGGAACGGTGAACGGCCATCGGTTCCTGCACTCCGCCGTCATCGGTGTCGTGCCCGAGATGGCCCGTCATCGTGAGTCGGTTCGCCGTGACTCGTCGTTGCTGAACAAGATCGTCAAAGCTGCAGACGCAGGCATCGCTGCGCTGTCCGACGAACCGGTTTCCCTCCGGATTCAGACCGAGTTCGGGTCGACATCAACTTCCACACGGAGTGTCGTGGTTTCGAACAATCCGCTCTCGGGCGAAGGTCTGTTCGATCATCAGAGGTCATCAATCGACGGGGACTGCCTGGGCCTGTATATCTCGAATCACGAGGGCGTTCTGGCGCCGCTCGAGAACCTGCTCTCGATCGGTGCGGGCGTGCTGCCTAACGATCCCGCCGTGCTCCGCGGCACGTGCAGGAATGTGCGAATCACGCCCGACCGCGACTCGCTCCCGATCACGATCGACGGCGAGCTCCGAGAGATCAGCGGCCCGCTCGATTTCCGCGTCGAACACAACGCGCTCTCCGTCGTTGTGCCCCCGACAACTCCGGGTGGTGTGTCATGAGGATCGCTCATCTCTCTGATCTCCATTTCGGAGCCGAGATTCCTCGCGCCGTTGACGCCTTGCTCGAGCGCCTCTGGGACGCGCGCCCTGACGTCACCGTGATCAGCGGCGACTTCACGATGGCCGCTCGCTACAGCGAGTTCGAGGACGCCAAGCGATTGCTCGACGACCTGACGATGCCGATCGTCGCGGTGCCGGGTAATCACGACATACCCGTGTACAACCTCATCGAGCGGTTCTTCTCGCCCTTCGATCGATACAAGCGGGCGGTCCGCCCCTTCGCCTCGGACCGCTACGTGTCCCGTGCCGCCGCGATCTGCGGCCTCAATACCGCGCGTCCGTGGAACTTCTCGCTCAACTGGTCACACGGGCGGCTCTCACAAGATCAGATCAATGCCGCTGACGACTTCTTCGAGGCGAACGCCGCTTCGAACTTCAAGGCGGTTGCGGTTCATCACCCCTTCGATGTGCCGGGCGACATGCCCGGATTCCGAACGATCGGGAACGGTGACGCGATGCTCGAGGTGCTCGCGAAGCACCGTATCGATCTCGTGATGTCGGGGCACCTGCACCGACAGTTCGTGACCCGGAGGATCGTTGAGAGCGATCACGGCCCCCACACCGTCCACTTCCTCCAAACGGCGTCCCCGACGACGCACCGCCACCGCGAGCACCCGAACGCCTTCGCGCTGATCGACGTGCTCCGCGAGGGTGTGGTCATCCACGACCAGATCCTCGATGGCGACCGATTCGTGGCGCGTTCGCGTGAGCTGATCGCCGCATGACCGCTCCATTACACCCTTCACTCAACACAAGGAGATACCTGATATGACGAGCTCGACACCCTGGCGCTCTGCCGACGAGATCGAAGAGAACCCGATCAACCTCCCGAAGGAGGCTGCGAAGGAGATCATCCCCGAACTCGATGCCCACCTGGCGTCGTTCTTCGTGCTCTTCCACCAGTACCAGAAGCACCACTGGCTGGTCGAAGGCCCGCAGTTCCGCGATGTGCACGTCCACCTCGAGGAGAGCTACAACGAGGTGCACAAGCAGCTCGATGCGATCGCGGAGCGGATCACCGCTATCGGCGGCGTTCCGACCAGCGCCCCCGCGAAGCAGGCGGAGCTCGCGTACATCGAGCACGAGCCCGAGGGCATCTTCCGGATCCGCGACATGCTCGATCGCGACCGCACCGCCGAGGGCACGATCGCGGAACGCCTGCGATCGACGATCAAGCTCTGCACTTCGCACGAGGACTTCGGCACCGAGACCATGCTCAAGGGCATCCTGCTGCGTGTCGAGGACCGGGCGCACCACCTCGATCACTTCCTGGGTGAAGACTCGTTGGGCCTCCACCTGCTGGAGGATTTCGAGGCGAACGTGAGCTGACACGATGGACAACCTCAACACCGCCAACACCCCTGTCCGCCCGTGGGTTACCTCCATGGCCGACCTGATGGACACCAGGTTCCGCCTGCCCGGCACGAGCTTCCGATTCGGCCTCGATCCGATCATCGGCCTCGTGCCGGTGCTCGGCGATACCGTCACCGCTGCTATCGGCGCAGGGATGATCGGTGAGGCTCGGCGTCTCGGGCTGGGACTCGATGTACAGGCTCGCATCGTGGGCAACTTGGCGGTCGATTGGCTCGTGGGGCTGATCCCCGGGCTGGACCTGGTGCTGGACTCCGCGGTCAAGGCCCACACGCGCAACGCCCTGCTGATCATCGAGCACGCACACGAGCAGAGCACCGTGGTCCGCACCGTCACCTTCGAAGCGCCCGAGCCGAGCGTGATCGCTGCGCCTACCCAATGAACCGACCGAAGCACCTGCAGAAAGGACTGACATGATCCGCGAAGGAACCGAGGTCGAGTGGGACTGGGGCGACGGGACTGCAACGGGCACCGTTGCTGAGCGTCACGAGTCCTCCGTATCACGCACGATCGACGGTAACGAAGTCACACGCAATGGAAGCTCGGATGACCCGGCACTCGTGATCGAGCAGGACGACGGGACAAGCGTCCTCAAGCTCAAGAGCGAGGTCCGCCGGGCGGACGGATAATCGGTGTCGGTGGTGGCCATCATCGCGTGGATATGTCGTGCGATCGCGGTCTTTGCGGCGCTCGGCGCCGTGCTGCCCTTTGTCCGCTCGGGCGCCTGGGCGGTCCGCGTGTGGGACTTCCCGCGGCTGCAGATGCTCTTGGTGATCGGTGCCGGGATTGCCCTGGCAGCCGTGATGTGGTGGATACCAAAGTTCCGCGTCGAGAGCCTTGTCATCACCGTTGTATTGCTCATCGCGGGTGGTTTTCATATTCAAGCGATCGTGCCGTACACACGGTTGGCTGATCCGACGGTCCCTACAACCGTGTCGCCGGACTTCGGTCTCGTGGTCGTGAATTTGGACGTTCGCAATCAAAGGCGCCAGGAAGTGCTGCGTACGCTCGCCTCCGATCGGCCGGACGTCCTGCTTCTTGTCGAGTTGGACGACGAGTGGGCCCGCGCACTCGCACCGCTGCGTGATCGGTACACCGATCACGTCGAGCATGTCCGCGGCGATGGGCTCGGCATCGCGTTGTGGTCATCGATCCCGGTCCGAGAGTCGAGCATCAAGCACCTCGTCTCGGATCGACGCGCTTCGATCCATGCCTCACTCGAAACACCTACGGGTGATCGTGTGCGCCTCATCGGGATCCACCCCACGCCTCCCGCCTTGGCGATCCGCGACGGGGAGGGCCGGTACGACAGCCGGATCCGCGACGCCGAATTGGTCCGCGTCGCAGAGCTCATCGACGATGTCGTGAAGAACGGCAGATACGACGCCTGCATCGTTGCCGGCGACTTCAACGACGTCGCTTGGTCGCACACCACAATGATGTTCCAGCGACTGAGCGGGCTCGAAGATCCCCGCGTTGGACGCGGGCTCTACAGCACGTACCACGCCCAGCGCCCCCTTCTTCGATACCCGCTCGATCACGTGTTCGTCACCCCGAACATCGCGGTCGCCGACGTTCGGCGCATCGAGATACCGGGGTCGGACCACTTCGCGATCGGTGCAGGGATCGAAGTCCGCACCTCGGGCGCCCGGAACGTGCCCGCTCCGGAGGCCGAGGACTTCGAGGACGCCTCCGACATGCTCGAAGAGGGTCAACAAGACGCTCGTGAGCAGGGCGAACGCTCCCCGCGATAGTGCAGCCGCGCATTCGCGAGGCGATTCCGAGAATGAGCCGGATTTCAGACGGCGTTCATCGGGGCCTGATGCTGGCGGCAGATATTCAGGGTGTTGTCGCACGACGGCACTCCGTTTTTCCGCTCCATTCCAAAAGGAGACCCCCATGTCCACCATGACGACCTACACCGAGAACAAGACCGCCAAGAACGGCTCGAACGATCGCGCCCCGATGCGTGACCACGCCGAGGCGATCCGCGATGACGTCCGCAACCTCCGCGAGGACACCGCGGCCGCCGCGCACGACGCTGTGCAGGCGATCAGCGAGACCGCGAAGAACTCCGCGGAGACCGTGACCGAGATCACCAAGACCGGCGCCGAGAAGGCGGGCGAGTATCACGACGCTGTGTGCCGCACCGTCCGCAAGCACCCGACCGCATCGGTCGTCACCGCGATCGCTGCCGGCGTGTTCCTGGGCAAGCTGCTCGGGCGCTGAACCAAGGACCCGAGGACCTACGCGACTCCTACACACGACCTCTCTCCACGAAGGACACCATGTTCAACCGAGTCACCGATATCGCGACGGGTACCGCCGATCTGTTCCGAGCAGAGGGAGAGCTGCTCATCGAGCGGTCCCGTCGTCTTCTTTCCTACGGCGTCCTCATGGCCGTTGCCGGCACGATCGCTGGCATCAGCCTTCTCGGACTCGCGGTTGCCGGCGGTGCCGCACTCGCATCGCTCATCGGTTGGGTCGCGGCCTTGACGGTCGCGGGGACGGTCGGGCTCTCGTTGAGCCTCGTCGTTCTTGTGCTGGCCCGACAGCGAACGTCGGAGATCATCCGTCGTGACGAACTGCCGCGAGACCCGCGAGCACGGGCTGAAGAGGCGCGTGCACGCATTTCGGATGGCGATACCCGCGACACTCAACAGAACTCGTCTCACGCCAACACCTCCACAACTTCTGAAAAGAGTGGCGACGACGATTCTGGCTCCATCGCTGACCGCGTAGCCGAATACGTGGTGAGCAACCCCGGAGCGAGCGTCGCGGGTATCTCGGCGGCGATGGCCGTCTTGGGTCCGGGCAAGACCCTCAAGTACGCGGGGCGGGCCATGATGCTCGCGAAACTCGCGAAGAAGATGGTCGAGCACGCGACCGACGATAGCCCGCGTCCTGCTGCACAGGGTCAGGACAGCCGGGCATCCGCTGCCCGAGAGCAGCACCGTTCGCACACATCCGCTCCCACCGCTCCCACCGCTCCCACCGCTCCCGCAGGGCGTCCCACACGCGCCCGACACCACCACGCTCCTACCAGCGGACAGCGGTGATCCACGCCCGTCCGCTCGGAAGGGTGGCCGGTCGAATCGCATACGCGAAAGCGCTTCCCTCACTCACGGCGTAGCTCCAATAAGACGCCGCGATATATTCAACAGCCGGTGCATCCCAAGACCGGGCTGCACCGGTTTCTCTGGCCGACACCTCAAGCATCGCCTGGCGTGTGATTCACGGTCGATGACCGCAGCTGGGCGTTCGTTCATGTGCGCGACTTGATCTGTCTGTATGGCAGCTCCGTCATTGCTTTTCCCTAACGCAATACACTGTAAATACAGGCGAGTTCGTATTCGCTCACGTCACGTGCCCTTTGACGCAGGAGGTGTTGGGTGAAAGTGATCGACGCCGTAGTGTCGTGCGAACGCGCAGACGACCTGGAAGAGTTCGCAAGGCAGGCAGGCCATCGCGCGGTGCGTCTCGCCGACGGCGATCGCGTCGTGTTACGCGTCACCGTCGAGGCCGGGGACCCGGACGATTTCATCAGCGAGATCCGTGACGGACTGCGTCGCGATAGTGAGGAGTGGGAGCATTACGCGACGTTCGAACCGTCCGCGATCGAACCGCGCGATGAAGAAGACGATCGACAATCGCAGGAATCCGTCGCCGGCACCGACGAAGTCGAGGGCCTCGCAGCGGAGGGTTCCACGCTTTCAAGGTCGTTCATCATCTTGTCGGTCCTGTCAGGCGTGCTCGCCGCCGCCGGCCTGCTCCGTGACAGCGCGGCGGTGCTGGTCGGAGCGATGGTCCTCGCACCGCTATTCAAGCCGATCGCTGCGGTTGGGGTGGGGGTCGTGCTCGGTCAACCCTCGCGGGCGATCAAGGCGTTCGTTCTCCTCGCGCTTTCTCTCTCGTTGTCATCAGCAGCCGCCCTCGTCGTGACCATGCTCACGCCCGAGGTCAGCGTGACAGCACTCCTCAGACTCCGGACCGGCATCTCGCCGTTCGATGTCGTGATCGCTCTCGCGGCGGGTGTCTCTATGGCGTACGTCATCGTCCGGCGAGACGCGATGGCGATGGTCGGGATTGTCGTCGCGGCGTCTCTGATGCCCGTCGCCGCCGCGATGGGGATCGCTCTTGCTCTTTGGCGCCCCGACCTCATCGGTGGGGCCGCGTTCACCCTCTCGAGCAACGTCGGCGGTGTACTGCTGGGCTTCATCGTGGGACTGCGTGTCGAGCAACTGCGGGCGACCGACAGCCGGCGCGAGCAGGTCGCGCAGTGGGTCACGAGAAGGTCACTCATCGGGGGGACCGTTCTGATGCTTCTCCTCACGGCGTTCAGTGTGTGGACGTACATCCGAGCAAGCGAGAATGCGGACGAACAGAATGCTGTCCCGGAGCAGGTCGACGGGCGACCTGTCTTGGGGGCCCTGACACTCAATGATGGAACTCGAGTCTTGGTAGTGCCCGGGGCCGATCAAGTCGACGAAGGCGCGATGCTCGTGATCGAAGCGGCGAGTTCTGAGGCGACACGCACGGAGTGAATCGGGTCAGAGTTCTTCCTGCATGCTTCGTCGGACGCAGATGACTGGTGTAGCCCTGATTGCAGGCGGGCAGTGACCGGCATAAAGATCCTGAACAAACGCGGGAGGAACAGCCCGTACCCCCACCGAAGTTCACCCAAAGGGGTACGAAAGGGGTACAAAAACGGCGTTCTAGGCCTCAGAACTCAGAAATCGCGGTTCGCCGATGACTTCTAATCCGCCGGTCGGAGGTTCGAATCCTCCCGGGGGTGCTTGGTCGGGGGGCTCGCCGAGGGGATCGCCGAGGGGACTGGCCGGGGGGACTGGCCGGGGGTGATTGGTCAGTATCGGGGGAGACGCGTGTACTCGCATCATCCGCACAGCGGGCACCCACCCAAATAGGCAGGCTGATCGAGGGGTGGTATGGAACCGGCTGCCTCGTTCGGCCCCTGGTGCCTGCGCAAACCGGACGCACGGGCGAAGCGGGGCAGCGCGCAGCCGGATCGCCCTGCTGCCGTGTCGATATCTGATGATGTGGAACCCATGCGCCCACAAGTTGTGAGATCGAGATCCCGCTTGCTCCTGGCCGGCGGGGTCTTTGTCTGGTGCCTGATGCTCGGCGCGGGGTTCGGGATGCTGCAGACCTACGCCCACTCGCCCGGGGTGGCGGCGGCCACCCCTGAGTTCATCGCGCCCGCCGACCTCGATGCATGGGCCGGATCGGGCGATGGGCATGTTGCGATCATCGTTGTGCACCCGCTCTGTCCGTGCACGCCGGCGAGCATAGATGAGCTCGAGATCGTGACCGAGGGGATGCGCGTCGCGCTCGTGGCCGCAGGACCGGGGGCGAGGACCGAAACTGCACTCGAACCGCTTCGTGCTCGTGCTCAGCGGGCGGGCTGGTCGTTCGTCTGTGATGCGGAGGGCTCGATCGCCTCGCGATTGGGCGCGCGAACGAGCGGCCACACGCTGGTCTATGACACAACGGGCACCCTTGCGTTTTCCGGCGGTGTCACAGCCTCACGCGGGCACCGCGGGCCCAACGCGGGTGCAGGCGCGATCGCCTCACTCGGCGCGGGCTCACTCCCGGTGACACGGGTCGCGCCCGTGTACGGCTGCCCACTCTTCGATGACCCCGACGCACCGCTCTCCTGCACGAACATGTGCGGCCACTCCAACATGAACAGCAAAGGCTCGTCATGACAGCAATCTCAACGGAACACGGGCTGCAGGAACGCATCGATCACGCGCGGGCAGCGGTCGCCTCCAGCGCCGACCGGATGATGGGCGGCCTCCTCGGTGCGCAGTGGCTGGCACTCGTCGGGGTGGCGTTCTTTGTGACGCCGCGGACCTGGGTCGGATCCGAGTCGAGCGTGCACGTGCACGTGATCGCGGCGCTGCTGCTCGGTGGCCTCGCGGTGCTTCCCGCGATCGCGCTTTGCCGGTTCCGCAGGGGCACGCTGACGTCTCGCCTGGTGGCGAGCGGAGCCCAGGGCGTGCTCTGCGCCTTGTACATCCACTTCTCGGGGGGTCGTGTCGAGGCGCACTTCGCCATCTTCGCGACGCTCGCATTCATGATCGCCTATCAGGACTGGCGTGCGGTCTTGCCGGCGGCTGGTGTGGCAGCGGTCGATCACGTGCTGCGTGGTGCGCTGTGGCCGCAATCCCTCTTGGGTGTCGAGAGCACAAGCCTGATGATCATCGCGACGCACGCGCTTTGGGTGGTGATCGAGACGGGGGCCCTGGTCTGGTTCGCGGTCCGGATGGATCGGGCGACCGTGCAGGCCGCTGCTGCACACCACCACGCCGAGCAGCAGCGGGAGGCGATATCGGTGGACGCTATCTCGATCGGATCGCAGCTCGCCGAGATCCAGAGCTCGCGCGATCTGACCCGGCGTGTATCGGTCGGCGACGAGAGCCTGCAGACCGCTGCGGAGGGGGTGAACGGGTTCATCCTCGCGTTGGGCGAGGTGATCGATTCGACTAACACGACCGCAGACTCTTCCGCCAGCGCCGCCCAGCAGCTGGCCGCCGCCGCCACAGAGCTCTCGAGCACGGTGGAGAGCGCGCAGAGGACCACCAGTGAAACCGAGTCGGCGTCGCAGCAAGCGTCTGTGCGCACGAGCTCGAGCGCTCAGACGCTTCGGAAGACGATCGATCGCCTGAACGAGATCGGAGACGCCGTCGAGTCGGGCGTTTCGAGCGTCGAGGAACTCGAACACCTGTGCGGCCCGATCGAGGAATCGCTCACGATCATCTCCGACATCTCGGACCAGACGAACCTGCTCGCGTTGAACGCCGCGATCGAAGCGGCGCGCGCCGGCGAGCACGGCCGCGGCTTTGCGGTCGTGGCCGACGAGGTGCGCAAGCTGGCGGAGCGCACGCTCTCGGCGACCGAAGACGTGGGGCGCGCCGTCCGCGCGATCACCGAAAAGACACGGTCCGCTGCGGAGCAGATGCGCACCATCAACGAGTCGGCCAAAGAGAGCGTCGAGAGCAGCACCGGGGCGGCGGCGGAGCTCGATGGCATCGTCGAAGCCACACGGGAATTCGGAGAACGCATGGCGGTGCTCACCGCGTCGATGGACGAGATGCGCACGGCGAGCGAGTCCGTCAGCTACGGCGCCGAGACGCTCGATCAGCAGGTGACGCAGTTGCGTGAGATGTCGTCCCGTTACCGCGCATCGGCCTGACCGACGCAGAGCCACTCGCGCTGCGGATCGCTTAGCGCTTGGTCACGAAGACGCGCCAGGACCACGCTCCGAGTTCGTCGGGCCAGACCGCGTCGCCGCCGAAGGGGTCGGTGTGCGTGGCGGGCGAGACGCCCGGCGTGGGGTAGAGCTTGGCGGGCTCGGCAGAGAGGTTGGCGACGACGACGACCCCGCTCGCGCCGCTCGTGCGCTTGAAGGCGAAGACGCGCTCGCGGTTGCCCGCGGTGATGTATTCAACGACTGCGTTCGCGTCGCCGTGACGCAGCGCGGGGGTCTCTTCTTTGAGCGCGCTGAGCGTGGTGTAGAGGTCGCGCGCGGGGTGGTCGCGCCACTCGACCTGATCCTTCTCGAAGAACTCGAGCTGCTTGTCGAGGCCGGCCTCTTGCCCGCCGTAGATGAGCGGCATCGCGGGGAGCGTGAAGCTGAGCACCGTGGCGGCCTCCCACGCGGGGCCGAAGCGCTCGAGGGCGACGCCGTTCCACGAGTTCCAGTCGTGGTTGGTCGTGAAGAAGACGCGGAAGCGCTGATCGCCGAAGCCGCCGAGCTCGCGGTCGTTGCGCTCGAGCGCTTCGCGCAGGTCGCCGGCGTTCGACTCGCCCTTCACGATGTTCATCACGTTGTCGCCCAGCACCCAGCCGTACGTCGCATCGAAACCGACATCGTGCAGCCAGGCCTCGTGGCCCTCGGCGAGCATGAAGAGGTCGCGCTCCGTGCGCAGCTCCTTGATCGCGCGCGACCAGAACTCTTGCGGCACCAGCTCGGCGACGTCGCACCGAAACCCGTCGATGTTGAACTCCGTTACCCAGTAGCGCATCGCCTCGATCATGGCGTCGGCCGTCGAGGGCTCGTCGTAATCGAGGTCGATCACGTCGTCCCAGTCGTCGTTGGGCGGCTTGAAGTTGCCGTCGGCGTCTTTGACGAAACGCTCCGGGTGGGTCTTGGTCCAGACGTGGTCCCAGGCGGTGTGGTTGGCGACCCAGTCGAGGATGACCTTGATGCCGCGATCGTGGGCACCATCGACGAAGGCGCGGAAGCTGGCTTCGTCGCCGAACTCTGGGTTGATCGCGGTGTAGTCGGTCGCTGCGTAGTAGCTGCCGAGTGTGCCCTTGCGGTTGAGTTCGCCGATGGGGTGGATGGGCATGAGCCAGATGACGCCGACGCCCATGACCTCGAGATCGGGCAGGTGGGTGCGGAGCGCATCGAAGGTACCCTCGGGCGTGTGCTGGCGGACGTTGGCCTCGTAGAGGGTCATCGCGCCGGTGTCGAGGACGCCGGGCGTGCGTGTGGTGGTGCAGGCGGTCATGAGTGTTCCGGAGAGTGCGAGCGTGAGGAGTGTGGTGCGCATGGGTGGGGAGCCTACCGGAGACCGGCTCCCGCACAACCCCGGAGATACCCCGACGCGCAAGAAGGCTGCGAAGGCCTCACACCCCCGTCGGGCCGATGATCATCGCCGCGCCGACGGTGTTGTTCGTCGCCTCGTCGACGATGATGAACCCGCCCGTCGCGCGGCAGACGCGGTAGGGGTCGTAGAAGAGCGGCGTCGTCGTGCGGATGCTCACGCGGCCGATCTCGTTGAGCGCGAGCTCCGCCGCCTCCTCGCGGTGCAGGGTGTTGATGTTCACCTTGTACTGCAGCGACTTCACCATGCACCGCGCGGTGCGCGTCGTGTGCTTGATGGTGTACTTCTTGCGGGGCGACATCGGCTCCTCGGCCATCCAGACGATCATCGCCTCGAGGTCCTGGCCTGACTTCGGGCGGTTGCCGGGGCGGCAGATCATGTCGCCGCGGCTGATGTCGATCTCGTCTTCGAGGCGCAGGGTGACGGACATCGGCGGGTGGGCGGCGTCGAGGGAGCGCATCTCCTCGCCGTCGAAGGTGTCGATGGAGGCGATCCTGGTCGGGAGGCCCGCGGGGAGGGCAACAACCTCGTCGCCCGGCTTGAAGACGCCGGCGGCGACCTGGCCCGCGTACCCGCGGTAGTCGGGGTGCTCGTCGGACTGCGGGCGCACGACCCACTGCACGGGGAACCGGCAGTCGATCATGTCGGCGTCGGAGGCGATGTGCACGTTCTCGAGGCGGTGCAGCAGGGTGGGGCCCTGGTACCACGGCATGTGCTCGGAGCGCGAGACCACGTTATCGCCGTTGAGCGCGGAGACGGGGATGAAGGAGACGTCTGCGATCTCGAATCGCGCGATGAACTCTTCGAAGTCGCGCCGGATCTGCTCGAAGACCTCTTCCTTGTAGTCCACAAGGTCCATCTTGTTGACGCAGAGAACGACGTGCGGGATGCGCAGCAGGTTGGCGATGAAGGCGTGCCTGCGGGTCTGCTCGATGACGCCGGTGCGCGCGTCGACGAGGATCAGCGCGAGGTTGGCGGTCGAGGCGCCCGTGACCATGTTGCGCGTGTACTGCACGTGGCCCGGGCAGTCGGCGATGATGAACTTGCGGCGGGGGGTGGCGAAGTAGCGGTAGGCGACGTCGATGGTGATGCCCTGCTCGCGCTCGGCGCGGAGGCCGTCGGTGAGGAGGGCGAGGTTCACGCGCTCGTCGCCGCGATCGCGGCTGGTGCGCTCGATGGCTTCGAGCTGGTCCTCGAAGATGGTCTTGGTGTCGTAGAGCATGCGCCCGATGAGTGTGGACTTGCCATCATCGACCGAGCCGCAGGTGAGGAAGCGGAGGAGCCCGGTGCGGAGCGGCGCGTCGGCGGGGCGCTCGCCCGCGGTGTAGGGGTCGACCGCGGCGTTGGGGTCTGCGGTGTGTGACATTTAGAAGTAGCCCTCGCGCTTGCGGTCTTCCATGGCGGCCTCGGAGAGCTTGTCGTCCATGCGCGCGCCGCGTTCGGAGGCGCGGGCGGCTGCGACCTCGGCGATGATGTGCTCGAGCGTTGTGGCGATGCTCTCGACGCCCGCGGTGCAGGTCATATCGCCCACGGTGCGGAAGCGCACGGTGCGCTTCTCGGGCGTCTCGCCCTCGCGCAGCGGGATGAACTCGGAGGCGGGGATGACCTGCCCGCCGCGCATGATGATCTCGCGCTCGTGCGAGTAATAGATAGATGGGATGTCGATGTTCTCGATCTGGATGTACTGCCAGACGTCCATCTCGGTCCAATTTGAGATGGGGAAGACGCGGATGTGCTCGCCGGGCCTGATGCGGGCGTTGTAGGTGTTCCAGAGCTCGGGCCGTTGGTTTTTGGGGTCCCATTGGCCGAAGTCGTCGCGGAAGCTGAAGATGCGTTCTTTGGCTCGTGCTTTTTCTTCGTCGCGTCGCGCGCCGCCGAAGAGCGCGTCGAAGCCGTGGTTCTCGATGGCTTCGAGGAGCGTGGGGATCTGAGCGCGGTTGCGAGAGGGGAGCGGCCCGCCGTCTTCGGTGGCGATGCCGCGCGAGATGGCGTCGCCGACGCTCGCGACGATGAGGCGCTCGCCGAGGCGTTCTACGAGGTCGTCGCGGAACTGGATCGCCTCGGGGAAGTTGTGCCCGGTATCGACATGGAGGAGCGGGAAGGGGAGCTTGGCGGGGCGGAAGGCCTTGAGCGCGAGGTGCACCATCACGATGGAGTCTTTGCCGCCGGAGAACATCAGCGCGGGTCGCTCGAACTCGGCGGCGACCTCGCGGAAGATGTGAATGGCCTCCGCCTCGAGGACGCGCAGGTGGTCGAGTGCGTAGGGCGTCGTCTGCTGCACGTGTGCGGGGCTCCTGTGGTCGGTGTGCGTGCCGACACACAGTCGGCGGGTGGGATCTGGACGATATCGCCTTGCGCCGCGGTTGTCCTGCCGATGGCTCTTAGTCGAGTCGCTCGAGCATTTGGGGGTCGTAGGGCGTGAGGCGTTGCCAGTCGCCGCGAGCGACGGTGGGGCACCAGTCGGGGTTGCCTATGAGGGCCCTGCCGACGGCGACGAGATCGGCCTCGCCCCTGCGGATCATCTCGCCGAGGGGCGCGGGGTCGGTCGTCTGCATCGCGCCCGCGTCGCCCATCCCGCCCGAGAGGGTCGCGCTGCCCACCGCGACGGTCGGCAGGCCCGAGAGCTCGCGCGTCCAGCCGGCGAGGGTCTTGGGATCGCTCTCAAACGCCGGCTCGGTCATGTCGCGCGTCGAGGCGTGGAGCACGTCCACACCCGCCTCGCGCAGGGCGGTGACAAACGTGCCCAGCGTCTGGGGGTCGGGGTAGGCGAGTGCAGCAGCGTCGTCGACGCGCCACTGGCTGAAGCGGTACCAGACGGGGTAGCCGGGGCCGACGGCGGCGCGGACGGCCTCCGTGACCATCAGCGGCACGCGGATGCGCTGCTCGAAGCTCCCACCGAACGCATCACTGCGCTGGTTCGCCTCGGGCGAGACGAAGGTATCGAGGATGTACCCGTGAGCGCCGTGGATCTCGACGCTGTCGAAGCCCGCCTGCTTAGCGGTCTTGGCGGCGTGGGCGAAGTGCGCGACGAGCGCATCGATGTCGGCGTGGGTCATCTCTTTGGGGGTCGTGCGGGGGTTGCCCTGCCGGTCCATCGCGGGGATCGCGCTGGGCGCGATGGGGCGCATCGCCAAACGCCCTGTGTGCCAGAGCTGGCAGCCGATCTTGCCGCCCGCGCGGTGCACGCGGCCGATCACCTTCGACCAGCCCTCGGCCTGCTCGTCGTTCCAGATCCCGGGAACGTTCTCAGAGTCCGGAGCGTGTTCGGGTTCGATGTGGGTGCCCTCGGTGAGGATGAAGCCCACGCCCCCCGCGGCCCGGCGTTCGTAGTAGGCCGCGATCTCGTCGGAGGGCACGCGGTTGTCGGGGGCCTTCCGCCGGGTCATCGGAGCCATGACGATGCGGTTGCGCTGCTCGACGCCCGCGATCGTGACCGGTTCGAAGAGGGGGGCGACAGACGCGACGGGATCGACAGCGGGGGTGTTCATAGACCAAGAGCCTACGCAACGCACGCCGGTCTTTGTGAGCGACGACGCGGCGGGTAGAGTGGCACCCCGATGACCAGCACACCCACCCCACCAGAACAGGCCGATCTGCACCGGCGCATCGGCCAGCTCGAATCGCGTCTTCGCCGTCAGCGGCGGATCTTCCTCGGTGCGGGCCTGATCGCAGCGGCCTGCGCGGGCATCGCTGCGGGGCCAATCGGCGAGGCGATGGGCCTCCTGCGTGTCGAGCGTGTGCAAGCGCGCTCGATCGATGTCGTGAACGAGGCGGGCGCGGTCGTGGGCACCTTCGACGCGGGCCCGGGGGGTGGGCGGATCGTGCTCATGGACAACGAGGGCTCGCCGCAGCTCGAACTGGGGCCTTCGGAGCCGGGCGGGTACGCGGTGCGCGTGGCGCAGCGGGAGGCGCGCGGTTGGGGCTGGATCGGCGGCGATCGCCCCGAGCCCGCACGCCGGGCCGCGGAGCGCGAGGAGGTGCCGGAGCGCGCGTTCGGCGCTGAGCTGCTGCGTAAGGGGATCGACGCTTCGCCCTCGGACCGCGAGCTCGCGGTAGCGCTGATTCAGGCGGGGTGGGTGTACGTGATGCCGTCGCCGCGGAGCCCGAGCGCCGCGTGGGGCAAGACGGATGGCCGCGCAACGTGGAACCGCGGGTACTGGGTGAACGCGTCCCGGGGCACGTTCTCGAAGTCGCAGCCCGAATCGGGCGACGGCTTCGCGGGCGACGGGATCGATCATCGCGGCTGGGACCGGCGGGGGACGTACCCCGAGCCCTCGGCGATCGAGTGGCTGTGCTCGAAGTCGGGCGGCCCGCCCGCGGAAGATGCTGCGGAAGAAGCCGCGGCCCAAGAGGACGCACCGGGGGACGGGTGAAGCGCGACGAACCATCGCGTAGCGCACTGCGCCTGCTGCTCGCGCTCGCGGGCTGGGCCGGTGTTCTTGTAGCGCTCGCGTGCGCAGCGGTCGTGTGGCTGCCGGGGCGGGGGTACTACCTGGACTTAGCGGCGCACGCGCTCTGGGCGGCGTGGCCCGCCGCTGTCATTCCGGTGCTGGTGCTGATCTTTGCGAAGCGCTGGCGCAGCGCGATCGTGGGTGTGGTTGCGTTGGTGGTGTGGTTCGCGGGCGTGTGGAGCGCCGCGACGGCGTACGCGCCGGAGCGCCCTAGCGCCGGGCCCGCCGCCGAGATCCGGGTGGCCTTCTACAACATCCGTGGGATGAAGAACCGCGGCGGCGCTGCGTTCGAGGCGTGGGTCGCGGAGCACGCGCCGGACGTGCTGTGCATCGCGGAGGCGGACAACGGCGTGCTGAGCACGATGCCCTCGCTGCGCGAGCGTTACCCGCACCGCATCGAGCAGGTGAGCGGGATGCGGTGGCCCATGCTCGTCCTGAGCACGAGGCCGTTTCTCGAGGTGGGCATGGAGAACGGGTACGAGCGCAACCGGCGTTCGTTCATCGCGCGCCGGGGCGTGCGGATCGAGGTCTCGCCGGGCGTCGAGGTGCTGGTGGGCCCGATCCACCTGACCTCGCCGCGCAGCGAAGAGACGTGGCAGCTTGGCATCGACAACGCGCGCACCACGGGCGCACTCGTCGCGGAGTGGGTGCAGGAGACGGGCGTGCCCGTGATCGTGCCGGGCGACTTCAACACGACGCCCCTCGGGCGCGCCTACCGCGCGTTCGGCGAGGCGTCGGGCCTGCGCTCGAGCGAGCGCCTCATCGGCGGCGGGACCTGGCCCGCGCGCTTGCCCGCGATCGCGAGCATCCCCATCGATCGCGTGTGGACGAGCCCCGAACTCGTGCGCAGCGTGCCCGTGGTCGGCCCGCGGTTCGGCTCCGACCACCGGCCGATCTACCTCGATGTCTCTATCCCGTCGCCCGCGCGGTAAACGCCCCGCGTGTGCACGACACACGCGAGCGGGCGGATTACTTGTAGAGCACGACCATCGAGTAGGGGGGCAAGACGTAATCGCCCTCGGCGGTGCGGATCGTCTCGGTGCCCGCCTGGTCGCTGGTCACGACAACGTTCCACGTGCCTTCGGGCAGGTCGACGCCCTTGCGGGTCGGCTCGCCGTTGTAGGCGACGAAGATCGTCTCCCACTCGTCGCCGCTCACACGCCCGTCGATGGTGTAGGCAACGGTGCCCGCGGGCGAAGAGCGCCACTCGATCGCCCGGCGTACGTCGTCGCGCTCGGACATGCGGAAGGCGGGGCGGGCGTTGCGCAGCGCGATCAGGCCCTTGGTGTACTGCAAGACGTCGTCGTACTCGGCCCTGCGGGGCCAGTCGTAGAGGTTGACGTCGTCGCCCGAGTCGTAGGAGTTGTGGTTGCCGCCCTTGGTGCGCGCGAAGGGCGAGCCTCCGTGCAGGAAGGCGATCCCCTGCGAGGTGAGCACGACACCGAGGGAGAGCTTCTGCATCTCGCGGCGGGTCGCGTCGGAGGCGGCGGGCGTGACGCGGAGGATCTTGTCCCAGAGTGTGAGGTTGTCGTGCGCGGAGACGTAGTTGATGGTCTCGGTGGGCGCATCGGTGAAGTCGTCGATCGCGCCCATCACGCCCCGGCGGACGGCGCCGGTGTCGCCACCGGGCCCGGTGCTGAAGCCGATGGCGTCCCCGTCGAGGTCGCCGCGCATGGCGTTGCGTAGGTGGTCGTTGAAGACGGCGAGGCCCATGCTGCGCTGGGCGCCCTTGGGGAAGTAGACGGGCCCGCCGCCGGTCCACGGCTCGCCGTAGATGGTGATGTCGGGCCGGATCTCGCGGAGCCTCGCGACCCACGCGCGGACGGACTCGGGGCGGTGGGTGCCGATGAGGTCGAAGCGGTAGCCGTCGACGTTGTACTCCTCGACCCAGTACACAAGCGAGTCGGAGATGTACTTCGAGACCATCGGGCGCTCGTCGGCGATGGAGTTGCCCACGCCCGCGTCGTTGCGGAGCTTGCCGTCCATCGTGGTGCGGAAGTAGTAGAAGGGGACGGACTGATCGAAGGGCGAGTAGGTGAAGCTCGAGGAGGTGTGGTTGTAGACCACATCGAGGATGACGCGGATCTCGGCCTTGTGCAGGCCCTGGATGGCGGCCTTGAGGTCGACGATGGGGCTCAGGGGGTTGAAGGGGTCGGAGGCGTAGTTGGCCTCGGGCACGTTGAAGAGCGCGGTCCAGTAGCCCCAGTTGTATTGGCCGACGGGCGCGGTGAAGTCCTGGACGGGCAGGAGGTGCACCGCCGTCACGCCGAGGTCTTCGATGTAGTTGAGGCCGGTGCGGACTTCGCCGAGTGGCGTCTCGACGGTGCCGCGGTTCACGAGGCCGGCGTAGGTGCCGCGGAGGCGCTCGGGGAGCGAATCGTCCCGCACGGAGAGATCGCGGACGTGGATCTCGTAGATGATCTCGTCGGTGGGCTGGGCGAGGACGGGCGCGGGGACGGCGCCCCAGCCGGGCGGGTCGGTGCGATCGAGGTCGACGACGACGGAGCGCTGCGAGTCGACGGTGGCGGCGAACGAGTGGATGTCGGCGGCGGTGCGCACCTCGCCGTAAGACTCGTAGGTGATCTGGTAGGCGGTGTTGTGGAGGTCGCCCTGCACGGTGGCTTCCCACACGCCGTTGCCGGTGTGTGTCATGGGGTGGAAGTTCGCGGGCTGGGGCGAGTTGTGGCGCGCGTAGGTGAGGACTTCGACGCGTTCGGAGACGGGGCTCCAGACGCGGAAGGTGGTGGAGGAGCGTGTGTAGTCGGGCCCGAGCCTGGCGTCGAGATCGATGAAGCGGTCCTCGTTGAGGACATCGCGCGCGAAGACGGTCACGGGTTCGGTGCCTGGGATGGCGATCGAGAGGCGGGCGACGTCTTTGAAGTCCACCTCGCGGTCGAGGACGAGCTCGTAGACGATGCCCGAGGCGTCGCGCGGGTCGGTGCGCTCGACGGCGCGGGCGCGGTAGCGGTTGGGCACGCCGCCGGTCAGGACGACCGCGCCCGAGAGCTGGTCGGCGTCGAGCAGGCCCGTGGCCGTGAAGAAGACGGAGTCGGAATCATCGAGGAAGGCCGCAGCGACGCGCACCGAGAGGTCCACGTCTGCGGGGTCGGTGAAGATGCGCGGATCGCCCGCGACGACCCACACCTCGGTGATGCCGTCGTCGTCGAGTTCCACGAAGCGGTCCATCATCACGTCGCGCCCCGCCCAGTCGCCCCGGCGGAGGAGGAAGCCCTGGCGGGAGGCCTCTTCGGAGACGGGGATAACGATGAGCCCGCCGAAGCCCGTCTGCTGCGCGATGCCCACGCCCTGCCCCTGAGCGCCGTCGGCCCAGGTCCACGCGTTCCAGTCGGTGTAATCGCCCTCGGGTCGGTGGTAGTGCAGGAGGAGCGCGGGGGTCTGCAGCTCGCCCGATTCGCGCATCGCCTCTTCCAGACTCGCAGCCTGCGGGGCGGCGAGGCACCCGGGGGCAACAACCGTGTAGGCGAGAAGGGCGACGAGGGTGCGAAGCAGGGTCACGGGTCGATGAAGCACGAGTGGGCTCCTGTGGCGGTGCTCGGATAGGGCCCCGCTGGGCAGCGGGCGCGTGCGCGATGGTAGGGTCCGACTTCACGAACGCAAGACGCATCCGCTCGGAGTGGGGGGCGAACCGAACCCGCCTGACAGACGGTCGCCGGCCCGCGGCCCGATCGGTGTCTCGTTTCGGGGCAGGGCTCTTATGCAGAGGAGGACGATGCGCGAGCGCGAACTCATCGGCGAGTTGATGGACGACCCCTCGCTTCCAGCGGCGGAGCACGACCGCGCGCTCGCCGGCCTCGCGCGACTCAACGCACTGAGCCGGGCCCATGCTGCGATCGCGTCGGCTGTGATGCCGGCATCGCCTGAGGGCCGCCCGCTGAGGCTGCTCGATGTGGCGACGGGTTCGGGCGATGTTCTGAGCGGCGTGGTGCGCGCGCTCGAACGCCGGGGCGTGCGCGTGGAGGCGCACGCATGCGATCTTAGCCAGCACGCGTACGCCGCGGCCCGCGAGCGTCTTCTCGCGCGCGGCGTGGATGCGCACGTCTTTGTCGCCGACGCGACGGCCGAGGGGCCGTTCCCGGGGGGTCCCTACGATTGCGTGATGAACAGCCTCTTCCTGCACCACCTGACGGCGGACGCCTGTGCTGCGGTCCTCGCGCGGATGGCGCGATCGGCGCAGCGTGTGGTTGTGAGCGATCTGGTGCGCACGAGGCTCGGTTACGCGCTCGCGCTCGCTGCGTCGAGGCTCTTCACGCGCTCGCGCGTGGTGCACACCGACGCGCTGCGCTCCGTGCGGGCGGCGTTCACGCCCGAAGAGCTCGCGGAGCTCGCTCGCTGCAGCGGGTTGGAGGGTGCGCGCATCGGCCGGTCGTGGCCCGAGCGGGCGCTACTCGTGTGGGATGCGCCGGGCGAGGATCACCCGTGAGCGGGGCGGCGTGGGAGGCGATCGTGGTCGGGGCGGGGCCCGCGGGTGCGCTGGCTGCGGCGATGATCGCGCGCACCGGCGCGCGCACGCTCCTCGTCGAGCGCGGCGCGTTCCCCCGGCACAAGGTCTGCGGGTGTTGCCTCGCGCCGAAGGGGCAGGCGGTCTTGGAGCGCGCGGGCCTCGCGGGCGTGCTCGATGGTGCGCTCTACGCGGGGCGCCTGGATGTGCACGCGGGCGGGCGTCACCTGGGCGTGCGCGTGCCGGGGTACAAGGTCATCGGCCGTTCGCCCATGGACGAGCGCCTGGTGCGCGAGGCTGTCGCGAGCGGCGCCGAATTCCGAGACGGCGTGCGGGCTGAGGCGCACGAGGATGAGCTGGGTGTTGTGACGGTCGATGGCGAGCGGCAGTCGTTCCGGGTACTCGTCGTGGCCGACGGTCTGAGCGGGCAGACGCTGCGCGGGTGGAGCTGTTTCGGCTGGCGTGTGCAGCGGGGTTCGCGGATCGGTGTGGGCGGCGTGGTGCCCGCGGGTGCGCTCGCGCGGCCCGATGGACGCGCACAGGGCCCGGCGGCTGGGGGCAGCGCGATCACGATGGGCGTGACGCGCGAGGGGTACACGGGCGTTGCGCCCTTGCCGACGGGCGAGCTGGTGGTGGCATCTGCGTTGGACCCGCGCGCGGTGCGCGAGCGCGGTCCGGCGCGGGTCGCGAGTGAGGTGTTCGAATCCTCGGGCGCGGGGGAGCTCGATCTTTCGGGTGACACGCTTCGGGGCCGGCTTCGGGGTGCGCTGCGGGGCGTGCCCGAGCTGACGCGCACGCGGGCCTCGGTAGAGGCGGGCGGGCGCGTCTTTCTGGTGGGCGACGCGTGCGGGTACGTGGAGCCCTTCACGGGCGAGGGGATGTCTTGGGCGCTGGAGGGGGCTGAGCGCGTGAGCTTGCACGCGTCGGCGGCGCTAGCGGGCAAGTACGAAGCGGGCGCGTGGACACGTGACGTGCGCGCGCACGCGCGGCGAGCCAAGCTCGGGTGCAGGGCTGTGCGGTGGGCGGTGCGCCGGCCGGCGCTGACGGGGGCGCTCATAGAGGTCGGTCGGGCGCTGCCCTCGGCTGCGGCGCTTGGCGCACGCGCGATCGTCGGCCTCCGGGGGGCGCGGGCATGAGCGCGCGGGTGATGGGCATCGCCAGCGCGCTCCCCGAGGGGCGGCTCGCGCAGGAGCGGGCGGCTGCCATCGCGGAGCGCCTCAGCGCGAACCCGCACAGCGGGCGCGCGATCCGCGCGCTCTACAGAAGGTCCGGCGTTCTCGAACGGCGGTCGGTGCTCGCTGACGCTGAGGGCGGGCTGCCCTTTTACGAACGCGACCCGGAGCACGACCCGACCACGGGCGAGCGCATGGCGCTGTACGAGGCGCACGCGCCGCTGCTCGCGGAGGAGGCCGCCCGCGAGGCGTGCGCGCGCGCGGGCGCGGAGCCCAGCGACATCACGCACATCATCACCGCGTCGTGCACGGGGTTCTGTGCGCCGGGCATCGATCTCGCGCTCGTCGAGCGGATGGGGCTCGGGCGGGCGGTCCAGCGGACGCACATCGGGTTCATGGGGTGCCACGCCGCCATCAACGCGCTGCGGGCGGCGCGGGATGCTGCGATCGCCTCTCCGGGTGCGCGCGTGCTCGTGGTCTGTGTCGAGCTCTGCACGCTGCACTTCCACCGCGATGCGCAGGAGGGGGCAGCGACGGCCAACGCGCTCTTCGGCGACGGCGCAGCGGCGGTCGTCGTCGGTTCGGGCGCGGGCTGCCACGGGCCCGAGCTGCGCTCGTGCTCGAGCGTGGTCCTGCCCGGGACGGCGGACAAGATGGGGTGGCGGATCGGCGATACCGGCTTCCGCATGATGCTCGACGCTTCGGTGCCCGAGCGGTTCGGGCGGGCGGCGGCGCCGTGGATCGATGGCTGGCTGGGGGGCCTTGGTCTTGCGCGGAGCGGGGTTGGTTCCTGGGTCGTGCACCCCGGCGGGCCGCGGATACTCGGCGCGGTGGGGGAGGCGCTGGGCGTGCCCGAGGCGGACCTTGATCGCTCGCGGTCGGTGCTGAGGGAGCGCGGGAACATGTCGTCCGCGACGGTGCTCGCCATCCTCGAGGGCCTGCTGGCGGAGAAGCGCTTGGGCGGCGGGCCCGTGGCGATGCTCGCGTTCGGCCCGGGCCTTGTGGGCGAGGCGGCGCTGCTGGTCTAACCCTGCGCGGGCGTATCGCTCACGTCGACGCGCGGCGCGGATCGCATCTCTTCGTCTTGTATCGCGAAGTAGTCGGCCTGCTCGAAGTTGCCCATACCCGCGATGATCGAGGAGGGGAACTGCTGGATGAGTGTGTTGAGCTCGCGGACGTTGCCGTTGTAGAAGCGGCGGGTGGCGGCGATGCGGTCCTCGGTGTTGGCGAGCTCGCTCTGGAGGTTGAGGAAGAGCGTGTCGGCCTTGAGCTCGGGGTAGGCCTCGGCGACGGCGAAGAGCGACCGCAGGCCCGCGTTGAGTGCCATCTCGTCGCCCGTCTGCGAGGTGGGCGAGCCGGTGTTGGCCATCGCGGTGTTGCGCAGCTCGGTCACGCGCTCGAGCGTCTCGCGCTCGTGCTTCGCGTAGCCCTTGCATACCTCGACGAGGTTGGGGATGAGCTCGTAGCGGCGTTGCAGCTCGACCTCGACGCCGGCCCAGCTGTCGCGCAAGTGCGCGCGTAGTTTGACCAAGCGGTTGTAGATCGTCAGCGCGTAGACGAGCGGGAAGAACAAGAAGACCGCGAGGAGGACCAGGATGGCGATGGGGGCGCTCATGAGAGGATTATGCACCAGCGTTGTTACTCAGCGGGCCTGAGATGCTGGGATATCGAAGAGCCGGCGAACGCAAGGCACCACCGCTCACGCCTCGGTCCCGCCCGGCGTTTCGATCCCCGTGCGGAAGGACGAGTCGCCCTCGCGTTCGGCGAGCATGTGGTCGGGCCAGCGATCGATGAACCCCTCGGCGAAGCGCAGCACCCGCTCGAACTCGGCGGGCCTCCACCGGCCCACGCCGTGGAGGAAGAGCACCTCCCCGCGGTCGACCTCGATGGTCGGGGCGTCGGGCAGGGCGGCCTTGATGTACTCGATCACCTGGGGCGAGCACAGGTCGTAGGCGAAGCGGCGGTCTTTGCTCTTGACGTGGAAGCGCTTCGAGAACTCGGCGTCTTCGAAGTCGATGTCGTCGAAGCCAACGACGCCGGCGATCTTGTCGAAGAAGTTCTCCCGGCGGATGAGCACCTCGGGCAGCGCGGGGTAGGGCGTCTGCACGATGAGGTAGCTCAGGCGGTGGGTCGTGGTGCGGGTGCGGCCTTTGGAGTCGGTCGAGGTGGTTTTGTAGAGGAAGTCGCCCGTGAGCACGCCGTGGGGCCTGCGGTTGAGCTCGATGTGCCCGCGGAGGGTGTTGTAGGCGCTGCGCGAGTGGCCCCGGCCGAAGGCGGCGAAGTGCGCGAAGCGGTCGTCGAAGGAGGTGTCGCGGGCGGGGTCGAAGGAGAGGCCGCGGCCCTGGCCCCAGGTGCGCAGGGCCTGGCGGCGCTGCTCGGCCTGCTTGGAACCGAAGATGGCTCCCAGAACGATCAGCACCAGGATCGCACCGAACAGGAAGAAGGGCATTGCGAAGAAGCCCCCGATAATGGAAGGCAGGGTGACGGCGAGCGTGGTCATCGGTGGTGATTCTACCGCTGGCGGGCGGCTCTCCCGTGTCGGAAACGCCGCTCTTCGGGACGGGCGGGCGGGTTCGTGCAATACTCGGGCGGCCTCGGGAGATAGCTGACTGCCATGCCACGCGCCAAATCCTTCCAGACCGACGAAGTGCTCGACCGCGCGATCGGTGTCTTTTGGGACAAGGGCTACGACGCGGCCTCCGTCGACGACCTCACCAAGGCGATGGGGATCAACCGCTTTAGCATGTACAACGAGTTCGGCGACAAGCGCGGGCTCTTCGTGGCAGCGATGCGCAAGTACCACGAGGAGTGGCGCGAGACGACGCTCGCCCAGATGCACGCCTCCGAGGGCGGGCTCGACGAGATCGCCAGCATGCTCTGCTCGGGCATCGACGCGGCCCTCGCCCACGCCACCGAGCGGTGCGGGTGCGTGATGGTGCTCACCGCGGTCACGCAGGCGCCGCACGATCCGGAGGTCGCTGGGCTCGTGGGCGAGCACCACAAGGCCTACGTCGGCGCACTCGAATCGATGCTCACGAGCGCCAAAGCCCGGGGCGAGCTGCAAGCGGACGCCTCCACCCTCGATGCTGCCCGCTTCCTCTCAGCGATCGGACAAGGGCTGATCGTCTCGGCCGCGGGCGGGCAGTCGCGGGCGGCGCTGCGCAAAACGGTCCGCCACGCCATCGACTCGCTCCGGGCGTAAGGCCATTGGCAGATCCTTGATCCCGGGCGCGGGATGAGCAGCACCTCTCCGGTTCACGTCAGCGCCCCCTTCGGGGGGCGTTTTTTTCATGGTCCCCGTTGCTGATGAACCAACCGTCGGGCTGAGAAACACGGGCCTGGGGCGTAGGAGGGGCGATTTCGGAACGATTGTTTATTTTTCTCCCGCTATCGCCCCGGTTACGGAACAAGTGTTCTGTTTCGCGGGTTCGCTCCCCGCCGGGCCGGGCGGCCCGGTCGAAAGACAGCACCCGAGCGGGGCATCGCCCGCGAGACACACACACCGGCTCACACCGAGAAACAAGAGGAGCACCCCATGTCTGCCAACGATCTGCAAGGAAAAGTCGCGATTGTCACCGGCGCGAGCTCGGGCATCGGCGAAGCGACGGCCATCGCGCTCGCCGAGGCCGGCGCCAAGGTCGTACTGGGCGCCCGCCGGTCGGCGGAGCTCGAGCGCGTCGCTGGGCTCATCAAGGAGGCGGGGGGCGAGGCGGTCTTCCGCGCAACCGACGTCACCAAGAGCGCCGACACCGACGCGCTGGTGCGCCTCGCCCAAGAGTCCTTCGGCGGGGTGGACATCCTCTTCAACAACGCCGGCGTCGAGGGCAAGCTCGCCCCCATCGCCGACGAGTCCGACGACAACTACGACCACGTCTTCGGGATCAACGTCAAGGGCATGTTCACCACGATGCGCAGCGTCATCCCCGCGATGAAAGAGCGCGGGGGCGGCTCGATCATCAACAACTCTTCCGTCGCCGGCAGGCGTGGCTTCGCCTCCTTCTCGACCTACGTCGCCAGCAAGCACGCCGTCGAGGGCTACAGCAAGTCGGGCGCAGCCGAGCTGGGCGAGTTCAACATCCGCGTGAACACCGTCGCTCCGGGCCCGATCGAGACGCGCATGCTCGACGACATCACCGGCGGCGACCACGGGATGTTCACCGAGGGCCTGCCGATCAAGCGTGCGGGCACCCCGCAGGAAGTCGCGGGCGCCGTCGTCTACCTCGCCTCGGATGCTGCGTCGTACGTCTCGGGCCAGACCCTGGGCGTCGACGGCGGGATGACCGCCTGACCCGCGTAAGCCAGTAGGCCGTAGGCCCTTCCACGATCCAACGCACGATCGCGCGACCTCCACCGCGCGCTCGGCACACACACAACACCACGCACCGGCTCTGCGGCGGGCCGGTGCGCGGTGTTGTTTTTGCCCCGCAACTTCTCCATCACGCGCGGTACGCTCGCGCCATGCAGACCGACGCTGTGACCGGCCACCTCCTTCAGCACGACCGATGGGCGAACCTGAAAGTCGTCGACGCGTGCGCCCGATTCGCGCCCGACGCCTACCACGAGGATCGCGGCGTCGGCCTGGGCGGGCTGCACCGCCAGCTCGCCCACATCGCGATCGTTATCCGCTGTTGGACGGACGTGCTCGACGGCAAGGAGATGCGCGAGGACCCCGATGATTTTCCGTGGACGATCGAGCGCATGCGCACCGAGTTGATCGCTGCGCACGACGGCTTTGATCGTGCGGCGACGGAGCGCCCGCTGACCGAGACGATGCCGCGCGAGTACAGCGGGCGGGCGGTGCACCTCGAGCGGGGCGCGATCGTGGCCCATGTCACGACGCACAACATGCACCACCGCGCGCAGTGCCTGCATTTGCTCAAGCTCGCGGGGATGGAAGAGCCGCTTCGCGTGTCCCTCGTCTCGTGGCGCATGCAGCGGCTTGGGTGATAGCTTGTGCGCATGCGGGGGGCGGCTCCCGCTGCGTAGGGGCTCGTTGCTTAGGCAGGTACCAGGCGATGCGTGGATTGCGGGTGTGCATGTTGGCTGCGGCGACGCTCGTCGCACTTCCCGCGGGCGCGGACGAGCGGGTGGACCGGGTGGACCGGCTTATCGAGGACTTCCGCGATGATGACGTGCGCGGCAACGCGGGGGGCGCGTGCCAAGACCTGCTGCGCGTGCCCGAGCCGGCGATCGATGAACTGCACGCCGCCCTCGACTCGGACGATTGGCAGCAACGCCAGCTCGCGGCCCACGTGCTCTGGCAGTACTCCGAGCCCTCGTACTGGAGCGATTTCCCCGAGTGGCGGCGATCGCCCCAGCCGGTGCTGACGCAGAGGCTCTTCGAGGTCACGGTCGAGGGCCTGCGCGACGACGAATCGGTGCGCCCCGTTGATGAAGAGCGGGGCGCGCTCGCGCTCTACAACGCCTCCAACGGGTTCCGCAGGCTCGTCCCTCATGCGCAGCTCGCCAAGGACGCGCTCCTCGAGGGCCTTGAGAGCGACGACCTCCAGCAGCGGCTGCTGTGCGCGCTGATCCTCGGCACGGGCGGCGTGGGCGAGACGGCCGACCGCGTGGTGCCGATACTTGTGCCGCACCTAGCGGACAACACCATCGAGGGCGACGCGAAGTGGACGAGCAGGGCGCTCTTTATGCTGGGCGAGCGGGCCATCCCCGCACTCGAAGCGGCGCGCGAGGCCTCGACCGACCGTCAGCAGTCTGACCTGCTCAATCTGATCCTGCTCAACCTGCGCGGTGCGCCCGCGTCGCCCGCTGAGGTCGAAGCGCGTCGGAGGCTTAACACCATCACGGGCCTCACCCACGATCCGACGCAGTTCGATTTCTCCAGGTACACGATGTGGTGGCTGCGCACGCTGCCGGAGCAGGGATCGCCCGCGGAGTGATCCGCAGGTGATCCATTCGTGATCATGGGCGAGATTGCGGATCACTCGTTGTGCCGCGATCGATATTGGCGCACAGTTCATGCTCACGCCCAAGGAGACGATGAGCATGCGCCGAGAGACGACCTTTATCACGATATGTGTGTGCGCGACGGTGATCGCGTGCGCTTCGATCATCTCGAACGCGGGGCCGATCACGCCCCCCTCGGGACCGATCGAGGGTACCTACAAGACGCTGGACGAGGTCGAGCCGCGCACGCCGCTCACGCAACAGACGACCCCCGGCGAGGCCGACAGTGTCTTTACGATCACCGAGCCGGGCTCGTATTACCTGACCGGGCCCATCGCTGCCGAGTCGGGGAAGCACGGCATCAAGATCCGCACGTCGGACGTCACGATCGATCTGGGCGGTTTCGTGCACGACGGCGGCGCGGACGCCGGCATCGTCTCGCGCACCGGGATCATCAACTTCGCTGGGTTCGCGTTCAACTTTGTGATCACCAATGGGACGCTCAAAGGGTGGGGCGAGAGCGGGATCGTGCTCGGGGACGTCTCATCAAACGTGCGCATCGAGCGCATCATCGCCCAGCGGAACGGGGAGGACGGCATCAACGTCGGCCAGCAGGCGACCCTGATCGAGTGCCAAGCGCTCACGAACGGCGGCGCCGGTATCACCGCGGCATCGGATGCCGTCGTGGATCGGTGCATCGCGCACGAGAACGGCGAGGATGGCATCGATCTTGTTAGCCGTTCGATCGTTACGAATAGTGTCTCGTCTAAGAACGGTGGAGACGGATTCAACGCTTCGAGCATGTCCCGGTTCGTGGACTGCGTCGCTGAGGACAACGGCGAGAGCGGGTTCAACATCGCGAGCGGCCACATCAGCGGGTGCATCGCGTTCGGCAACGATGAGCACGGCTTCTTCTTCCGGAAGGGACTCATCGAGAACTGCACCGCAGAGTCCAACTCCTTGCACGGCATCATCACCGCGGAGTCCGGGAGCTCAATCATCTTCGTCGCGCCCAACGTGATCCGGAACAACCACTGCATCAACAACGACACGGGCATCCTCGTCGACTCGCGGCACGTCACCGTCGAGGGCAACACCCTGACGGAGAACGACAGCGGTATCCGCATCGCGCGGCCGAACCTCGGTGCACTGGTTGTCCGAAACAACGCGAGTGAAAACACCGTTGCCAACTTCTTCGTGAGCCAGCCCGGGAACACCGCGGGGCCGTTCGTCGATATCACCACCCAAGGCGGGCTCGTGGGGGTGAGCAACGCTGACCACCCGCAGGCGAACTTCTTCCGCAGGTAGCGGGAGGGAAACGCACCTCGGGGTATGTGGGTCGGCGGGGGCGGGACCCCTGGCGGTCGCTGCTACAATGCGTGGACGCGCGGGGCGCCCCTTGCCGCGAGTGAGCGGGGGGCTGAGACGCACCCGTTGAACCTGATCCGGCTCATACCGGCGGAGGGAACGCGCATTGCGCCGGCGTCCACGCGCCGCCCGACAGCGCCCGCGAGGGGCGCACCGACCCATCCGTGCACTTTCATACCTGCTGCGCGCTCGCCGCGCGCCGCGACACGAGGCCCATCATGATTACCCCCGGAAACCCCAACAGCTCCGACACCACCTCCCCCGTCAACGGCCGGACCTACGGCGAGGCGCTGCCCGAGCACATCGGCCCCGGCTCGCCCGCGTGGAAGCAGCACACCCAGACCGACCCCGCGCTCAACGACGCTGCGACGGGCGAGAAGAACGCCCCCGAGCTCGACGACCGCTTCGGTGCGCCCCTCATCGGCGCGGGCAACCCCAGCACGCTCTCCGCGGGCACCTCGCCCGGCTCCTTTGCGAAGCCCGACGACATCGGCGGGCCCTACATGTTCGCCTCGCCCGACACGCCCGGCATGCCGGCGGCCTCCGACAAGACCGCCTGGGACTTCCTGCCCGAGGGCTGGTCGTGCGAGGAGCTGCCGCCCACGGAGTGCGTGGAGGCGACCGAGCGTGACTACGCCGAGGGCGCGGACGAGGTCATCTTCCGAGAGGCCCGCGGCAACTTCCGCCGGGTGAACTTCCCCGCGGGCTTCCGCCCGGTGACGCAGCTCGAATCGGCGCGCGTGGGCGTGGTGACGCCCGAGATGCGCCGCGTCGCCCAGCGCGAGCCGCACCTCTCCGCCGAGCAGGTGCGCGACGAGATCGGCGCGGGCCGGCTCATCATCCCCGCCAACATCAAGCACCTGGCGCACAACCTCGACCCGATGGCCATCGGCCGGGCGAGCAAGACCAAGGTCAACGCCAACATGGGCGCCTCGCCCGTCAGCTCGGGCACCGAGGAGGAGGTCGAGAAGCTCCGCTGGGCCGAGAAGTGGGGCGCCGACACCGTGATGGACCTTTCGACGGGCGGCGACCTCGACGCCACGCGCACCGCGATCATCGGCGACTCCACCGTGCCCATCGGCACCGTGCCCATCTACTCC
>CAZNUZ010000024.1:0-31155 GCA_964576725.1 uncultured Phycisphaeraceae bacterium | reverse complement strand
GCCTGCGCGCTCATCACAGCCTGCGCGCTCGCGACGGCCACACCCTCCGCGCCCGCGCTCGCGTCCACCGATCAGCCCAACCAGCCCGCAAGTCAAAGCCAGAACGCGAACCAGCCCGTCCCCGCACACACGCCGCTCCGGCTCACACCACTCCTCGGCGCGCAGGCCGCTGTCCGTGTCACCTCCACCGAAGAGACCGTCCAAGTCACGGGCCAGGGGCTCACGCTCCGGCACACCGGCACCGGGACCATCCTGCGCGACCTGCTCTTCCGCGTCGCCGAGGTCGACGAAGACCGCTTCACACTCGCTGCGACCATCACCGACGCGGGCGTGGCCGAAGCCCGAGCAGAACACACGGGCCCGCCCACGCCCGAAACAGCAGACGCACGCGCACAGGCCCAGCAGCTCGACGCCGCCTACCGAGCGCTCGTCGATCAGCACGCAACACTCACCGTCCGCACCGACGGCGTGATCACACAGGCGCTCGGCCCCAACACCAACACACCGCTCTGGCCCATCATCGAGCAGTTCGTGCGCGGCGGCTGGCCCTACGCGCTCCCCCAAGACCCCCTCGCCCGAGAGTGGTCCTTCGCACTCGACCAGCCCCTCCCCAACGGCCTCTCGCAGAGCACCAACACCGCCTTCACCCTCCTGCGCGCAAGCGACGACTCCTTCGAGCTCGCAATCGAGCAGTCCTCCGCCTCCCCCGAACAGCCCCTTCCCGAGGGCGCGCTCGACGGCGGGCGCACCGGCACACTCCGAAGCACCGGCTCCGCTGCGGGCACCATCACCATCGACCGCGCTACGGGCGTCGTCACCCACGCCGACATCACCTCGACCTCCACCACCCTCTTCACCATCGAGTCCGCCGAGGACGGCGAGCCCAACACCGTCGAGCAGACCACCACCATCCACATCACAGCCGAACCCACCGAGCCCGGCTGACCCACAAACCACACCAGACAGCAACACCAGACAGCAACACCAGACAGCAACACCGCAAAGCAGCACCAGAAAGCAGCACCAGAAAGCACCCGCATGAAGAACGCCCTCCCAACCGCGCTGCTCCTCGCACTCGCCGCAGCCGCTCCGATCGCGCACGCAGACCAGCTCTCCCGCGACGAGGCCAAGGCCGTCGCAGCCGAGATGACCGACGGCCAGACACTCCTCGTCCGCGGCTCCGAGGGCGGCGACGAGCGCACGCTCCGCTTCGATGTCGAAGCCGGGAACGCCTCGGCCTTCACCGTCGAGACGACGACCAGCATCGACCAGACCGTGCAGGGCTTCACGCAGAACATCATCCTGCCCAAGAGCGTCATGACCTTCCGCTCGAGCGTCACCGACACGCAAGACGACGGCGCCCACACCACCCGCGTCGAGCTCACCGCCGTCGACATCCAAGAGACCCCCGGCGGCATGCCCGGGATGTCCGGGGTGATGCGCCAGCAACTCGGCGCCCTCATCGGCAGCACCATCACACGCTCCATCAGCGCCACGGGCGAGCCCGGTGAGCCCACCACGAAAACACCCGCCGGCGTGCCCCAAGAGGTCGCCGGCTCATTCGAAACCACGCCGACGGGCGGCTTCGTCTTCCCACTCGAGCCCGTCGGCGTCGGGTCCGTCTGGCGCACGCTCAAAGCGTCCACCACACCCCAGGGCATCGAGACCACCGTGCTCAGCACCTACACGCTCACCGAAGTCACCGGCACCAGCATCACCGTCGACATGCACGCACACCAGTTCGCCGAGCCGCAAGACATCGACCCGCCCCAGCCCGGCGTGACCGCGAAGCTCGTCGAGTTCGCCGGCACCATCGAGGGCACCATCACACTCGACCTCACACGCAACAACCCGCCCGCCTTCGACATCTCCTCCAGCGCCGAGATCGATTTCAGCATCAACATGAACGGCGACGACATCGCCTCCCAGCAGACCGTCGAAGCCAACTACAAAACCGCCGACTAAACCGCCTACTAAACCGCCGACGCACACACGCCGCACCCGCCTCAAAGCCCGCCTCAAAACGAAAAGAGCCACGCCCGAAGGCGTGGCTCTTGTAGTGAAGCGGTGCGTGTGCAGCCGAGACCGGCCGCAAGCGCTGTTTAGCGCTTCGAGAACTGGAAGCGACGGCGGGCACCGGCCTGGCCGTACTTCTTACGCTCGACCTCGCGGGCGTCGCGGGTGAGCAGGCCGTGCTCGCGGAGCACGTTCTCGAAGTTGGGGTCGTACTTCTTGAGGGCGCGGGCGACGGCGAGCTTGATCGCGCCCGCCTGGCCCATGTAGCCGCCGCCGTCGGCACGAACGACAACGTCCATGCTCTCCTGCGTGCCCGTCACCGCGAGGGGCGAGACAACGTCGACGCGGTCACGCATCTCCGTGAAGTACTCGTCGATCGCCTTGAACTGCTTGCGGCTCGTCTGCACCTTGAAGCTGCCCGAGCCGGGCTTGATGCGCACACGCGCGACGGCGCTCTTGCGCCGGCCCGTGCCCCACCACCAGCCGTGGGCGTCGGGGGGCTCGGCCGCTGCGAGGGGGCGCGTCGAGACTTCGGGGGTGTCGGGCGCAGCGGTCGGGGCGCCGCCGAGGCCGGTCAGGCCCGAGAGGTCGCCAGCGGGGGCGGTGGTCTCGGGGGTGCTTTGGTTCTCTTCGTTCATATCTGGATGCTCTCTATGAGGCAGTGAGTGTGTGGGTTCGCCGGGGGCTTACGCGTCGAAGGGGATGGGCTGCTGCGCCGAGTGCGGGTGCTCGGAGCCGGCGTACACCTTGAGCTTCTTGATCATCTGACGGCCGAGACGCCCCTTGGGGAGCATGCGGCGGACCGCCTCCTCGACCACGAACGCCGGGCGACGCTCCATAAGCGAGGCGTACGTCTCGGCCTTCAGGCCGCCGGGGTACCCCGAGTAACGCGTGCGGATCTTCTGCTCGGCCTTGTTGCCCGTCAGCTCGATCTTCTCCGCGTTGATGACGATGACGTAGTCGCCCGTATCGATGTGGGGCGTGTACTCGGGGCGGTGCTTGCCCATGAGCACGGTCGCGATGCGGGTCGCAAAGCGACCGAGTCGCTCGCCCTCCGCGTCGGCGATGCGCCACGACTGCTGCACTGTGCCGGGCTTTGCGTAAGTGGTCTGTCGCATGAAGGCGAACCTTCCTCTGCCTGCTGAGCAGCCCGATGACGCCGGGCCGCGTGAATCAACTGCTTGCCGGCGACCCGCACAATGCGAGAACGCCACAACGGAACCAACCCGCCTGTTGAGCTGCCTCAACCGCGGGATCACGCCGCCCCGCGTGTGGGTCCGCACAAAGCGGCCCGCGGTCGAGCGTCGCCCGCCGGAGGCCGGTCCCGAAGGATCAGCACACATGGCACGGGCCTGAAGCTGGGATGTCGCGTCCGCACTCAGCCCACCGCGCACCAGCGTGCGCGACCGAGGGGACAGGCACAGACTCTAGGCCCATTCCTTGCCCGGTCAACGCCCCTGACGTGCCCCGCTGCCCCACAGGCCGGGCCGCCACGCACTTCAGACCACTTCTGGATCCGAACCGGGCAGTTCGACCGCGCCGGAATCGGCGTTCTGGGCCGCCTCAGCAGGGTCAAGCCGCTCCACGCGGATCCGCCGGATGCGCGTCGGCTCCGCCTCGATCGCCACCAGGCGGTGCGTCCCGTCCTCCGCGTCCGCCGACTCGCCCGGGTCCGGGATGTGGCCCAGAAGCGCCAGCATGTACCCGCCCAGGGTGTCGTAATCCTCGTTCTCGGGCAGCTCGACGCCGATCGCATCCAGCACGTCGTTCGCGTCGCCCACGTTCGCCCGCGCGTCGGTCTCCGCTGAGCCGTTGCCAAGGTTCACCGTGATCTCGGGCGGAGCGTCGTCCTCCGTCTCGTACTCGTCCTGGATCTCGCCGACGATCTCCTCCATCACGTCCTCGAGCGTCACGATCCCCGTCGTGCCCCCGTACTCATCGAGCACGATGGCGATGTGCACCATCTTCGTCTGCAGCTCGACGAGCAGCTCGTGCACCGCCTTGCTCTCGGGCACAAAGATCGCCTCGCGCAAGAGCGGCTTGAGCTCGAACTCCGACGGGTCCTTCCCCACCATCGGCAGGAGGTCCTTGGCGTAGAGCATCCCCACGATGTGGTCGAGGTCGCCCGTGTACACGGGGATCCGCGAGTGGCCCGCGTCATTGATGTACGCGGTGATCGAGAGCAGGTCGTCGGTGTACTCGATGCCCTCGATCTCGGTCCGCGGCGTCATGATCTCCTCGGTCGTGCTCGAGCTCAGCTCCACCACGTTCTCGATCATCTCACGCTCGGACTCGCCCAGGCTGCCGCCCCGCTCGCCCTCCATCGCCGCAGCGATCAGCT
This sequence comes from uncultured Phycisphaeraceae bacterium, assembly GCA_964576725.1. Lineage (GTDB taxonomy): Bacteria > Planctomycetota > Phycisphaerae > Phycisphaerales > UBA1924 > OFTM391. The sequence continues at coordinate 26,798 of CAZNUZ010000024.1, read as the reverse complement.
CGTCCTCGATCTCGTCCTTCTCCGTCGTGGTGTGCTCGCCCGAAAGACGGCGCACCGCCTCGTCGAGGACCATAAGCGGGCGGAACAACACCATCAGCGCGTGCACAAGAGAGATCAGCCACGCGAACCTGTGGATCAGCTTCTCGCCGGCGTGCTCGCCCAGGGCAGCGGGCAGGACCACACCAAAGACAACGATGATCGCAAACGCGATCGCCGCCGACCCGCCCGCGACGCCCAGCGTGACGGCGTTCTCCGCCGAACCGAGGTAGGCAGAGGCCGCGCACGAGAAGACCGCGCCGACCGCGAAGAACGACCGCACGATCCCCATAGAAAGGGCGTGTTCGTCCGCCTGCTCGACGATCCGCTCCAGCTTCTCCATGCCGCCGTTGTTCTTCGCAAGCCCCTCGAGCTTCCGCAAAGAGAAGTCGCGCAGCGCGTTCCGCACCGCGCCGAAGAACATCAGCCCAAGACCGAACCCGATCGCTATCCAGAGGGCACCCGCGTTCATCGCGCCCCCTCCGGGCCGCCGGCCCCGCGGTAGACAGCGCCCACCCCGATCGCCCGGAGCACCTCGTCCTCGCGCGCGTGCATGCGCTCGAAGGCCGCCTCATCGTGGTCGTCGTACCCGACGCAGTGCAGCACGCCGTGCAGCGCGTAGAGCAGCAGCTCACGCGCGACATCGTGCCCGCGACGGGCCGACTGCCGAACCGCTTCGTCCAGGCAGATCATCAGGTCCACATCCAGCACGCCCGTCTGCACCGACGCGCCCTCCGCCAGATCAAAGGTGATCACGTCCGTCGTGCCCGCGACGCCGAGCGAACGCTCGTGCTCCGCAGCCATCGCCTCATCGCCCACGATCAGCACCCGCGCCTCGCCCGACAAACCGAGGTGCGCGAGCGCAGCCTGCAACTGACCCGTGACCCACTCAGCCTGCGCCGCAGCGATGCCGGCCCCGGCGCGCAGATCAACCCTGCCCGCTCCATGTGGAAAAGCTGCGGGAGGCTCCGGATCGGTGTTGGATGTGGGGGGCGTAGAGCCCGAAGGCTCGCCCGTCTCGTCGGAGGCGTCGGGGGGCGCGGTGTCGCTCGCCGAGGCCTGCATGGTTGCGTTCATGGACGTCGTCTGTCTTCGATCACGCGCCGGCGGCACTCCCGCCCAACCCGCGATCGCTGGCGTTCGGACCACAGGCCTATCGGCCTGAGGGCGACCCGAGTCTACGACACACACCGGCCCAGGGCCCGCGAAATCTCTCCTCGCCCGCCATCCGCGGGGAGTCCCGCGCCACAGCACCCGCTCACACACCAACAACGCCGAATCTATCGGAGGTCCAACCAGTAGTTCAGGCGCCCGTTCCCGTTCACCTCGCGGATCCCCACGCGCACCCGCTGACCCACGAGCCCGCCCGCGTTCGAGAACGTGAAACGACGCACCACCGCCTGACCCGGGCCCAGGCTCGGCACCAGAGACTCCTGCGCCGCCTGGCCCGGCGCAAACGCGAACGATTGCAGCGGGATCGGGCGCGTACCACGGTTCGCAATCAACAACGAAACCACCACCGATTCAGGGTTCCCCGAGGCGTCCATCACGTACCTATACGTAGGCGACACCAACAGGTCCTCCATCCCCAGCTCGACGTACATCGGCACCCGCTGCACAGGCTGGTCGCCTCGCGGCGTCGTCAACGCCACCTCCGTCTCGACCACACGCACACCAGACGTCTCGCCCACACCAAGCCCAAGCTCGAGCGGCAGCCGCTCCTCGCCGTACGCCGGCAGCGCCACACGCATCACCCGAGGCTGGAAATCCCACTGACCGGGCTCCACGAACCGGACGGCGACCTGGATCGGGTCGGGCCACGGGTTCCGCACCACGAGCTCGACCCCGTGACGCTGCGCCCGGCTCTCGAGGAACGCGGGCTCGAGGCGCAGCCCCGATCGGAAGAGCACGAGCTCCGTATCGATCCCCGTGATGAAGACCGGCTCCGTCCCGAGGGGGATGACATGCTCGTTGCCCTCGAGCTCGTACACGCGCGTGTTCCCGAATTGGTCCTGCACGCGCACCGGCCCGCTGCCCAGGCGGGCACGCAGCACCGCGTCGCGCCCCGCAGCCGTCTCGTTCCACGCGACGATCAGCCCGCTCTCCTCCGTCGAAGCGCCCGCGATGATCGCCCGCGCACCCTCCGCAACGCGCAGCTCACCCAGCACCTCGCGCCCCGCGAGCGTGCCGCTCACCATCCGCCAGGCCGGGAAGAGCGCCGTCGGCATCGCGGGCCCCGCCTCGCCCCCCGCGCGACGCGAACGCACCCAGGGCCGATCGATCGCAACCGCCTCAGCGCCCGCAGCCCAGGCCGCGATCGCTTGCAAAACCACACGCTTCACGCCCTGCGCAGCGCCGAACTCCGACTCATCGCCCGGCGTCAGCACCAGCTGCACGCCCTGGTCCGGCGCAAACGCATCGTGGTGCGCCACCAGCGCCTCGATCGACTCCGCACGCATCCAGTCCGGCACACGCACCGTCAGCGCGTCCGTCGTCAGGCCCATCGCTCGCGCATCACGCGCGGGCGACCAGGGCAACGCCAGCACAGGCCGCGACAGCACCCGGCCGATGCCCGCAGCGATCGACTCCGACTCCTCCGACGCACCGATCCGCCGCGAGGCCTCACGCGAGCCGATCCCCCCGAGCTGCCACGCCGAGGCGCTCTCGCCGAATCGAAGGAGCACCGGCGTCAGCGCCGATACCGTCTCCTCCGGGAGCGCGAGCGCCACGCCCATCACCTCGTCGGGCGACACACGCGCGCTCTCCGCGAGCGATCGGGGCACCTCGCTCAACACAAACGTGAGACGATGACGCTGATCGATCAGCCCCTCCACCACGCCCGCGACCTCGAGCGCCCGCTCCGACTCCCAAGACGAGAACCCGCGACCCTCACCGTTCTCCCACACGCCAAGCCACGCGCTGCCCGTGCGCAGCTCGCGCAGCAGACCCGGGAGCTTGTCGATCTCCTCCAGCTCGTGCGCCTCGCCCAGCACCACGCCGAACGCCTCCAGCTCGTCCGGAGAGCGCTCCGCGTCGCGCGGCAACCACGCCAGATCACACACGCTCTGACCCACGTACCCCGTCTCGTTCCGGAGACGCACCACCGCGCGGTACCAGCCATACGCCGGCAGTTCCGGCGACCAAAGCTCCGTGTTCGAACCGTCACCCAATAACTGACGCCGAGCAACGATCGCACCGTCCACGTCGTACACGTACGCGCTGGCGACCAGATCCTCGCCCGTGAAGTCCTGCACGCTCAGGCGCAGCTCGGGCTGCGCCGGCGCCGTCACGATGTTGTCGTCGTTCGCGCACGCGAAATCGATCCGCGGCACCTGGTACAGCCGCAGGTTGTCGAACCACGACTCGCCCGAGATGTCCTCGTGCCGCACCTCGTGCGTCAGCGGCCCCTCGTCCTCGAACTGCTCGGGCTGCACCAGCTGGAGCTCGATCTGGATGTACGCCGCACTTTCGTTACCCGTCAGGCGCACCTGCACGGTCGTCCATTCCCCGCCCGTGCGGACGGGCGCGCTCTTCTGCCCCGCGCCGGGGATCGGCTCGAGGTTCTCGTCCACAAAGCGCACCCCCACCCGCGCCGCGGCGTGTGTCAGGCCCTTGGTGCGCACCTCGGCGGTGAGCAGGTAGTCGCTCCCGGGCATCGCGGGCAACAGGCCGCGCGCGAGCATGAGCGAGGTGCTCCCCCCCTGCGTCGGCAGGTACGCCGCCCACGAGCCGCCCATCACCTCCGCAAGTGTCGCCCGGTTGTACGGCGGGAATCCCGGGCGGAAGCTCGGCGGGTCCGCCTCGGGGTCGTGCAGCGAGCGGAACCACCCCCGAGGCGTGTCGAAGAGCCGGTCCTCACGAGACTCAAAGTCCCAGGACGCCACCTCGCGCGACGCGCCCAGCAGACGCCCCTGCTCCGCCATCGCCTCGCCGGGCTCGCCCGGGTCCATCTGAGCAAACGCAGGCGCGCACAACGACACAGACGACGCAGCGCACGCGACGACCGCCCACACACCCACTTGCACGCCGACACCGCGGCGGGAGGCTGGCATACCTGCTCCATCGGCGCAAACCTCCCGCGAAGAGCACTTTACATTCGACGCACAACACCACCGAACCCGCACCCCGCCCCGCTACGATGCTGCAGGCCCCAACCAGCCCGACCCCGATACCAGGGCCACCCCCGCCCCGAGAGACCGAGCACCCCACCATGACGACGCTGACATCTGTGCCCCACGTCGCCCCCAGCGCCCCAGGCGAACGCCACGAGCGCGCAAAGACCAGCGCCAAATGGGCGCTCGACGCCCTCTACCGCAAGCTCAACGACGACGGACACTGGCGCGCCGAGCTCGAGGGCGACTCCATCCTCAACTCCGAATACCTGCTGATGAAGATCATCCTCCAGCAGGACAAAGCGCCCCAGGCCTCCGACAACGACCTGCGGCTCTTCGACAAAATGTGCGCCGGGCTCCGCAAGATGCAGCGCGAGGACGGCACCTGGGGCCAGTACCCCGGCTCGGGCATGGACGTCTCCGCCAGCGTCAAGGCCTACCTCTGCCTCAAGCACTTCGGCGACGACCCCGATGCGCCGCACATGGCCCGAGCACGCCAGGCGATCCACGACGCCGGCGGCGCCGAGCGCATCAACACCTTCAGCATGTTCTACCTCGCCTGCCTCGGGCAGGTCTCCTGGGAAGCGTGCCCCAGCATCCCCCCCGAGATCGTCCTCTTCCCGCGCTGGTTCCCCTTCCACATGACCAAGGTCAGCGCCTGGACACGCACCATGCTCCTGCCCCTGGCCATCTGCTCAGCGCTCCGGCCTGTCACCGAACTCCCCGGGTCTAGCCGCGTCGACGAGCTCTTCCTCGACGCACGCAACATGAACCGGCTCAACCAGGACTGGAAGCGCGACGAGCCCATCGGCTGGACCAACGCCTTCCTCACCGTAGACAAGGCCCTCAAACTCGCGCAGCGGATGGGCATCAAGCCCGGCCGCGCAGAGGCCATCAAACGCGCAGAGGCCTGGCTCCTCGAACGCGCCACCCCCGAAACCACCGAGGGCGTCGGCGCCATCTTCCCCCCCATGGTCTACCTCCAGATCGCCCTCCAAGCACTCGGGTACGACCGGCAGAGCCCCGTCATCAAAAACGCCGAGCACGAGCTCGACGCATTCATCATCGAAGAGCACGACCACGTCCGCATCGAGCCCTGCTTCAGCCCCGTCTGGGACACCGGCACCGCCCTCTACGCCGTCACCGAAGCGGGCCCCGCACTCGCCGACGACGATCGCGTGGACAAGGTCTGCAACTGGCTGCGCGAGAAAGAGGTCTGCCTCGTCGGCGACTGGATCGAGAACCTGCGCGACGAAGACAAAGACATCACCATGGGACCAAGGGACCCCCACGCCGACCCCGCCAAGCGCTGCGGCGGCTGGGCCTTCGAATACCGCAACGACTGGTACCCCGACGTCGACGACACCGCCATGGTCTGCATGGCACTCCGACGCTCCGCCGACCCAGGCGTGCGCGACGTCTGGGCCAAAGACCCGGGCCAGCGCGCGAGCTTCCAAGAACGAATCACACCCGCCGAGAACCTGCCCGAGCGCGAGCGCCTCGCAGCAGAGGCCGCCGAGCGCGGCATCCGGTGGATGCTCGCCATGCAAAACGACGACGGCGGCTGGGCCGCCTTCGACCGCACACGCGACCGCTCCTGGATGGAGGCCGTCCCCTTCGCCGACCACAACGCGATGCAAGACCCCTCCTGCGCCGACATCACAGGCCGCATCGTCGAATCGCTCGTAACCAACGGCCTCCCGCGCAACCACCCCGCCATACGCAAGGCCGTCGCCTACATGAAGGCCGAGCAGTTCGCGGGCTCGGGCACCTGGTACGGCCGGTGGGGCGTCAACCACATCTACGGCTCCTGGCAGGCCGTCGGAGGCCTCGTCAGCGCGGGCGAAGACATCCACCAGCCCTACCTCACCCAGACCCGAGACTGGCTCCGCGACCACCAGAACGAGGACGGCGGCTTCGGCGAGACCTGCGACTCCTACCTCGACGAGTCCCTCATCGGCACCGGGCCCTCCACCGCCTCCCAGACCGCCTGGGGCGTCATGACACTCATGGCACTCACACCCGCAGCCGAGATCGAGGCCTGCCCCCACATCGCCGGCGCGATCGACTACCTCATGCGCACTCAGCTCGACCAGGACACGCCCCCCGAGCCCATGGACCACCCCGTCTTCGAGCCCGCCGGCTCCTGGCGCGAGAAGTGGTACACCGGCACCGGGTTCCCCAAGGTCTTCTACCTCCGCTATCACCTCTACCGGCACTACTTCCCCCTCATGGCCCTCGGGCGCTACGTCCGCCTCACCGACCCCAGCGCGTAAGGGCCCGCCCGAGGGCGTACACTCCCACCATGAGCCTCTCGACCTCCGACCTCACCCCCGGGATGCGCGTGCGCATCGTTCAGACGATCAACTTCGGTTCAAGGCAGACCGCCGCCGAAGTCACGGGCGAAGTGCTGCGCGTCGGCCAGCAAAAAACCGGTTCCTGGTTCGCCCACAGCAAAGACGACAAGCTCTGGCTCGACCGCGTCGAGCTCCGCAAGCCCGACGGCGAGCTCGTCAAGGTCAACATCGACTCCCGCACGCTCGTCGAGATCCTCGGCGAGTCGGAGTGATGCCGCGGTGCCCAACGCGCCGGGGATAGCGCTCGTGCTCGCCGCACAGACCCTGGCGCAGCAGGCGAGCCCCACACCGATACCGACACCGCCGCCCGAGCGACCAACAGCCGCACTCAAGCCCCCGCGGCCCGGGCTGCTCGAGACCGACGTGCGCACCGCAGCGATCCTCCTCGAGACGCTCGAAGCGCGCTTCGAAGATCGTTCACCCCTGACGGCCAACGAGTACGACACCGTCGAGTGGCTCTCCCGCGTCGCCGCCCACTCGGGCGTCCGTCGCGTCGCAACGGCCTACCTCGTCGAAGCGTGGGAGTACGGCATCCTCGAAGAGTCGATGGAGGAACGGTTTCAACAGCGGATCAACGAGGCGGTCACCGGCAGCGACGAGGCCGCCCGCAGCAGTGTCGTCGCCAAGCTCGCACGCCTCGATCTGCCCATCGATCACCTGCCAGCGATCGAGGCCCTCGAATCGATGCTCGCCGATAGGGATCTGCTCAGCGATCAGATCGCGCGCACCTACCCCGAGCTGCCCGAGCACGCCGTCGAGTACTTCGCTGATCTTCGGTCGGCGCAGATGCTCGACGCACTCGCCCAGCTGCGCCTGCGCCACGCCGCAGACCTCAGGGACTAACCCGCACCCCGGTCCCGTCACGCTTCGCCGCAGACCTACGCTACGAGCATGCCCCGCACCCTGCTCAACCTCTTCCACCCCGACCTCGCCCAGAGCCGGGCCAACGCGCGGCTCGTCGAGGCCGTCCGCGCACACCCGGGCCTCACCGTCCGCGATCACTACGCCCTCTACCCGGGCGGCCAGGTCGACGTCGCCGCCGAGCAAAGGCTCCTCGAAGAGCACGACGTCCACATCATGCAGTTCCCCTTCTACTGGTTCAGCTCGCCGCCACTCTTCAAAGCCTGGCAGGACCAGGTGCTCACCTACGGCTGGGCCTTCGGCGACGCGCAGGCGCTCAAGGGCAAGAAGTGGCGCGTCGTCACCACCCTCGGCGGCACCAAGGGCGACTACTCGCCCCACGGCCTCGCCGGGCACGAGGTCGACGACATTCTCCTCCCCGTCAAACTCACCGCCAGCTACTGCGGGATCGAGTGGCTCACCCCCTTCTGCGTCTTCGGCGTCGGCGCGGGCGGGCCCAACGCACTCACCGACGAGGGCCTCGACCAGGCCGCCAACCAATATCGGGCGCTGCTCGCGGGCTGACTCCCTTTCGATCCCCGCGTTACGCTCGACGCATGGACAACCGCCGCGCCTACGACTACCTCTGCCGGTCCCGCGCCATGCTCCTCGACATCGTGCGCACCCTCGCGCCCGAGGCGTACCGCGCCGAGCACCCCATCGGCCTCGGCTCGATAGCGCGCACGCTGCACCACGTGCGCGCCGCCGAGTACCTCTACGTCCGCCGGCTCAAGGGTCACACCAGCCCCTCGCCCGAGCTCGCCCACGAGCACGACCCCGACGCCACCACCGCAAGCGCGCTCGCCTTCGACGAGCTCGAGCCGCAGTGGAGCGAGCAAGCGGAAGACGTGCGCGCCGCGCTCGAGGCCGTCGACGACTGGGACCAAAGCCGCACCTACGAGACGACCTGGAACAACGAGCCCTACACCTACCACGCCTCGCCCAACGAGTTCTTCGCCCAGCTCGCCTTCCACGAGGTCCACCACCGCGCACAGGTGCTGCACATGCTCCGCCGAGCGGGCAAGGAAACACCCGAGCTCGACTACAACGGGCTCATGTGGCCGAACTTCGGGCGCGAGTGAGCGCTCGTCACGCTGCTCTCCTACCCTCCTCCATGCTCTACGGCTCACACCTCTCCATCGCCGGCGCGATGACCAACGCCATCGACGAAGCCGAATCACTCGGCCTCAACACCGTCCAGGTCTTCACCAAAAACCAACGGCAGTGGAAGGTCAAACCACTCGCAGACGACGCGCGCGACGCCTGGAACGACCGCCGATCCGAGATGGGCTGGGGTGAGCACCTCGTCGCGCACGACTCCTACCTCATCAACCTCGCCTCGCCCGACGACGAGCTGTGGGAGAAGTCGATCAACCTCATGCGCGAGGAGATCGACCGCTGCGCCGACCTCGGCATACCCAACCTCGTCTCCCACCCCGGCGCGCACATGCGCAAGCAGATGGACCCCGAAGAGGCGATCGAGGCCGGCCTCCAGCGCATCGCGGACGCCTACAAGCGCCTCTTCAAAGAGACGAAGGGCGCACACGTCTGCATGTGCTTCGAGAACACCGCCGGCGGCGGGACCACGCTCGGGCGCACCTTCGAAGAGCTCGCACGCCTCGCAGAGCTCGTCTACGAGAAGTGCGGGAAGTCCGCCGAGGGACGCGTCGGGTTCTGCTTCGATACCTGCCACGCCCTCGCAGCGGGCTACGACCTCGCCTCACACGCAAACGGCGACGGCACCGGCAAGAAACGCACCCGCGCGGGCGGCAGGGCCATCGCAGACGAGGTCCTCGACGAGTTCGACACCATCTGCGGCCTCTCCAACCTCCGTGTCCTCCACCTCAACGACTCAAAGGGCGCTCGCGATAGCCGTGTCGATCGGCACGAGCACATCGGCAAGGGGCACGTCGGCCTCGGGGCCTTCGCCGCCGTCGTGAACCGGCCCGAGCTCCAAGGCGTACCGGCCATCATGGAGACGCCCAAAGGCGACGACGAGAAGGGGAACCCGGCCGACGCGGTGAACCTCAAAGCCCTGAAACGGCTCCACGACTGAGCGCACCCCGACCGCTGTGCACCCCTCTCGGACATCTTCTTTGCCCCCTCTCAGGAGCGCGGCTGAGCGCCGTCCCTGAAAAAGCCCGATAATCGCCTCTGCCATGCCACGCCGCCGCCACACCGAACTCTGTGCCCTCCCCACCATCGCGCTCTGCGTGAGCCTCGCGGGGTGCGCCTCGACCGAGCCCACCTCCGCGGGCGAGGACCCGGGCATGCGCCTCACGCCCCTCGTCGTCCAAGCCGAGGACGCCGTCGAGACGGGCGACACCGAAGAGGCCATCCGCCTGCTCGTGGCCGCCATCGAAGAGAACCCGAGCGAGACGACCGCCTACGCGCGCCTGGGCGAGCTGCAACTCGAAACCGGCGCGTACGAGGGCGCCGAGCGCACCTACCGCTCGCTCGTGCGTCTCGAGCCGCGCGTCTTCGACAACCAGTACTTCCACGGGCTCTCGCTGCACCACCTGGGCCGGCTCACCGAGGCCGTCCGCGCGTACCTGCGGGCGCTCGTCATCGACCCAGGCAGCTTCGACGCCCACCTCAACCTCGCCACCGCCTACCTCCAGCTCGAAGAGCCCGCGCAAGCGCTCCCCTACGCCCGCCGCGCGGTGGAGATCGACGACGAATCAGGACGGGCCTGGGCCAACCTCGGCGCCGCCCTCTCGAGCTTCAGCGACCGCGACAAAGACCTCGAAGCCATCACCGCCTACGAGCAGGCCTCCGAGCTCATGGAGATCACCCCCGAGCTCCTCGGCAACTGGGCCAGCACGCTGGGCCGGCTCGACCGCTTCCGCGAGATGCTCAACATCCTCGACCGCTCGCTCGAGCTCGACGAAACCGCCTTCGCCCACGAGCGCAAGGGCTTCGCGCACTTCAAGCTCCGCGAGTACGACGCAGCCGAGGCCGCCTTCCGAAAGGCCATCGAGGTCGACGCCCGCTACTACCCCGCGATGAACGGCCTGGGCGTCTGCCTCCTCAACGACTGGATCACCACAGGCCGCGAGAACGCCGAGCTCAAACGCGAGGCCATCGGCGTCCTGCGCAACTCGCTGCGCGTCAACAACCGCCAGCCGCGCATCGTCGACCTCGTCTCACGCTACGGCTAAAACGCCAACTCGAACGAGCATCCTGCACGCCGCGTACCACGCGAATGAACAGGCTCGTCTTCGGATTCGTAGCACTCTTGTCGGTCGCGCTCGGGATCGCCGCCCTCTTCGCGATCCCGAGGCAAGGGCCTTCGCCCATAGCCTTCATCGAGCAAAGCCGATTCGACGCGATCGAGCGCGGCCTGCTCGATACGTTCGCCTACGGGTTTCTCGCGCCGCTCGATGCCGAAGCGATCGACCTCTTCGGGTACGAAGTCTTCTACGGCGTGCCAGGAGGGACGCGGTACGGGGCGCGCCTGCACGGTGTAGAGATCCCCAGCGACGTGCTCGCGAGCAGGACCGGCAGTTCCCCGCTCTTCGACAAGACTATCCGCCGCGATCGCCATGCACCGGACTGGGTGAGGCGCTCGTCGGCACTGCCATCCTCGCACGCCCGGGATGACCTGACCGATCACCTCCACGGTTTCGCCTGGTCGTACGACCAAGCCGAGCGCGTGCTGACCATCTCCTTCTCCATACCTCCCGGGATCGAAAACCCACCGTGGCTCGCCGATGCGCTCCTGCACGCCCGCGTCGTCCGCGACGATCTGCTGTCCGTGGGCATCGACTACCACATCTGGAGCGATGTACATCTCATCCCGCAGACGAGCGAGACGGCGCGCTACCCTTCACCGTGATCGTCCGCGAGCGCCAACCCGACCCGCAAGCCGGCCGCCCCCGCGCGCACCCGCTCGCTGGGAGCGTGCCCGCCATCGCTGCCCCCGTCCGCGTCGGCCCCCTCGAGCTCGCCACCAACATGCTCCTCGCGCCCGTCGCCAAGTACTGCGACCTCGCCTGGCGTATCACCTGCAGGAAAGAGGGCGGTGTCGGCCTCGCCTGCACCGACCTCCTCTCGCCCCACGGCCTGCTCCGCGGCACCGCACAATCACTCGACCTCGCGCAGACCAACGAAGAAGACTCTCCCGTATGCATGCAGCTCTACGGCGGGGAGCCCGACATCCTCGCAGAGGGCGCCGTCTGGGCCGTCAAACACGGCGCCGACGTCATCGACATCAACATGGGCTGCCCCGTCGACAAAGTCACCAAGAAAGACGGCGGCTCGAAACTCCTCTGCGACGTCCCGCGCACGCTCAAACTCGTCGAGACCGTCGCCCGCGCCATAGACAAAGCAAGCAAGGGCCGCGTCCCGCTCACCGCCAAGGTCCGCCTGGGCTGGGACAGCACCTGCATCGTCGCGCCCGAGCTCGCACGCCAACTCGAACGCCGCGGGGTCGTCCTCGTCACCGTCCACGGCCGCACCACCGAGCAGCGCTTCAAGGGCGAGGTCAACCACGCCGGCATCCGCGAGGTCGTCGAGGCCGTCGACTCCATACCCGTCATCGGCAACGGCGACGTGAAAGAACCCGAGGACGCCATCGCCATGCTCGAGCGCACCGGGTGCGCGGGCGTGATGATCGGCCGCGGCTCGTTCAGCGCGCCCTGGCTCTTCCACCACGCCTGGCAGCTCCAAACCACGGGCACGCACGACGACGAGCCGGGCGAAGCGCACAAGATCGAAGTCTCGCGCAGCTACTTCGAGCTCATGCGCGCAAGCCGCGACGATAAATACGCCCTCCACCAGATCCGTTCACGCGTGAGCTGGATCGGCAAGCGCCTCGGCCCCTGCAAGCCCTTCAAAGAGCGCGTGCGCAAAGCCCAAAGCCCAGACGAAGTGCACCGCGCGATGGACGAGTTCCTCGAGGGCAACCTGCGCGTCTTCCCGCGCGAGCCCGATCCCAATCACGTCCCCCACCGCGTCGCCAACGATGACACCAAACTAGTCACCGAAGACGCCAACTAAGAAGCCAACAAAGACGCCCCGGGGTCACGCAGCAACGCCTCGCACCGATCGCTCAAGGCGTCGTCGCTATCACGAAGATGAAGAACCCCATGACAGCGGCGTAGATCAGGCCGAGCGCTGCGCCGATGATCCCGCAGATCACACCCGCCTGCGCGAACCCCGCCGAACCGGAGCCCGCCTCGCCGCGCTGCACGGCGCGCTTGGCGCTGATCCCAAGCGGGATAGCGATCGCACCAGCGATCAGCCCGGGCAGCCCGTACGCCAGGCAGCCCACGATCGACAGAATGCCAAGCACAAGCGAAGCGATCGACTTCCCGCTCGTCGGCAGGTTCTGCAGGCCCTGCATAGAGATCGAGACCGGCGTGCCGCACTCGGGGCACAGCGCGTCGGTCGGTATCCCGCGCAGGTTGTAGCCGCAGCGGATGCACTTGAACTCGTAGCCGCCCGTCTGTGCCACAGCAGGAGGCGGATGGCGGGGTGCATCCCCGCCAGGCTCGCCCGGCGTGGGCTCGTCCGGCATCGGCTCAATGGAATAGGTCACAGCGCCCCCTTCTACAAACAGACCGCGTGAGGGCCAGACTACCCCAGAGGCGCCGGCGCGTACACAACCATCCGCCCCAAGCGTCTGTACGATGGTGCTATGTCCAGGCGCACCGCACCACTGCTGGCCCTCTCCGCCCTGAGCACGCTCGCACTCGCCGGCTGCCGCATGCCCCCCTCCACCCAGACGCAAACCCTCAGCCCCGCAGCCACCTCTACGGGCACGGGCGCAGCCGAACAGCCCTTCTTCCGCAGCCCCTTCCCGCCCGAGACGCTCGCGGTACACCCGCTCACGCGCATCACCCAAACCGACTCGGGCCAGCCGCCGCGCATCGAAGCCCACTTCGAGCTCGCCGACCGCTTCGGGCACGGCGTGAAGTCATTGGGCACCGCCTCGGTCGAGCTGCGCCTCGCCGACGACGCCTCCGACGGCGCCGCGGGCGGCCCGCGCCAGCTCCGCAGGTGGACCATCGAGATGCTCACGCCCGAAGAGGCCTCGCGCCCCTACGACCGCGTCACGCGCACCTACCGCCTGACACTCGTTGACCTCCCCGCGCCGCTCCCGCCCGAAGAGAACCTCGTCATCGCGGTGCGCTTCACCACCGCCGAGGGCAAACGCATCAGCGGCGAGCGCAGGCTGGGCGAGCTGCGGTAACGCGATCGTCCGTGCGCAAGTAGAGCATCCGCGCTCGCGCACTCAAGAGGTTGAGAAGAGCATCAGAGCAAAGCTCGCTGCTGCGCCGACCATGAGCACCCACCAGGTGATGACCTGCGAAGCCGTCGTGCGCGCACGCGCGGGCGACTCGCTCAAGAACACGACCGAGCAGAAGAAAAACAGAACGGCAATCGCGCCCGATGTCGAGGGCGAGGACAGCGAGAGCGCGATCGCGTGAAAGCCAAAGAGCCAACCCAGGATCAGGCAACCGAGGCCGGCGTACGTCATCCCGTAGGCGCCGATCTTCGTCTTGAGCTCGGCGCTCTCCTCGAGGCCGTAGGGCATGCGCATGCGGAACGACACGAGCAGCGGTGTCCCGCACGACGGGCACAGCGACTCCAACCCGATCCTCGCGACATCCGCCCCGCACGAAACACACACCCGCACGGGCGACACGCGCGCCGGCTCATCACCCGCGCCCACCTGCGGCCCCGAACCGGGTCTCGTATCAACGCTGCGTTGCTCGCTCATAGGTTCGACACCAGCACAAACGACACCACAAGAAACACCAGCACGCCCCAAGAGATCAGAAGCCGCTTCCGCCGGGCCGAACGCGAGAGCCCCGGCACGTGCACCGGCACAAAGAGCGATGACACAAACATCAAGACGCACCCGCCGATGAAGACCGAACGCGACTCCCACCGGATCCCGGGCGCAGCCGACATCGCCACGCCCAGCACCACCAGCGCCGCTCCCAGTATCAACCCCGGGCGCAGCATCGAGCCCGATCGCACAACAGGCGTCAACGCGAGCACCGACTGCATCACGGGCAATCCGCACTCCGGGCAGGGCTTATCGATACCCGTCCCGCGCAGCGCATACCCGCACCGCGCACAGCGAAACTCGTACCCGCCCGCGCGGATCGGACCGCTTTGTGCTGTTGAATCTCCCGGCATGCACCGACCATATCACACACCCAATCAACACCCCCCAGCGACACACTTTGCTCAGCGGCTCGAATCCACCCCCAACCCCCCCACCGAACCCGTTATCCAGACCCGAACACAGGCGTAGCCCTGACACCGAGTAATTATTCGTTGCAACATGGAATAACCACGCCTACAACCCCCTTCACCCCACGACACGACCATTCAACCCCGCTCGAGCCCCGAGCACACCCTCTGGAGAACCACATGCTGACCACCCGCCGCCTCGCTCTGACCACCGGTGCACTCTCGATCGCCGCTGCCGGCCTCATCGCCGCCCTCCCCGGCGCGACTCCCGCAGCCACCGCTGCGGCCCAGGCCGCTTCGGGCGTTGTCCCCGGCACCTTCACCGTCGACGGCGGGCACTCCAACGTCAACTTCCGCGTCGTGTACATGAGCTCGTCGCACTTCTTCGGCCGCTTCAACTCCTTCTCCGGCACCTACCTCGTCGACGTCGATGCGCCCGAGACGAGCTTCATCAACCTCACCATCGACACCGCCTCCGTCGACACCAACTCCGAAGGACGCGACAACCACCTCCGCAACAGCGACTTCTTCTCCGCGCGCCAGTTCCCCCAGGCGACCTTCGTCTCCACGTCCGCCGAGAAGGTCGACGACGACACCATGCGCTTCACCGGCGACTTCACCCTCCGCGGCGTCACCAACGAGATCACCGTCGACGTCGACACCACGGGCGAGGCCATGGACCCACGACGCAACAAGACCCGCGCCGGCTGGATCGCCTCCTTCACCTTCAACCGCTCGGATTACAACGTCAGCTACGGCATCCCCGGGCTCTCCGACGAGACGGAGCTCACCGTCTCCATCACGGGCCTGCAGAACTAACCCGAGTTTGTCTGCTCCTGCGGTCGCCGGCGCCCACCGCGCCGGCGACCGATTCCCACCCCGCCGCTCGCGCCCCACGCGCCCAAGCCGGCCCCCCGCCCAGCCCGCGCACCCGCGCGGGGAGGACCACCATGCTTGAATCCGCCGACCTGCGCATCAGCGGCGCCCTGCAGACCGCACTCCCGCCCGCGATCGCCGTCGCCGTATCCCTCGGCGTCTTCGTGCTCCTCCGCGCGAAGCTCGCCCCAGCGCGCAGCGCCGCTGGCGAGAGCGACCAGAGCACCGCCCCCCGCCCAGCAACGGGCATGCTCGCCCCCGCGATCGCCGCCCTCGCGCTCACGCTCTCTGCAATCGCTGCCGACCTCGTCATCCGGCCGCGCTCCAGCATGAGCGATGTCTTCTGGCCCACCGATGCCGTCCTGCGCACCGTGCACGTCGTCCTCCTCGCTGCGGTGCTCCTCGGCCTCGCGGGGCTCACGCGCACACTCCCCGCGGGCGTCGGCGTGCCGATGCGCCTGGTGCTGCGCGCGGGCGTGGGCGTCGGCGCGCTCGGGCTCACCGGGGGCTTCCTCCTGGAGAACGGCATCTGGACGCCCGCGACCTTCTGGACCATCGCCGGCGCGACCGGCATCGCCTTCGCGCTCGGCGCGTCTGCTGCGAGTCACACCCTCCGCACTTCCGACACGCCCCTGGTGCACCCGCCCACGCTCGCGCTCATCGTCGGCGGCAGCGCCGCCCCCATCTTCTTCAGCACCAACACCGTCGGCGCGCACACCCTCGCCTCGCTCGCGGTGGGCGTCGGCCTGCTGGCACTCGCATCACTCAAGTACAAGGCCCTCGCGCAGTCGCCCGGTGCCTTCGGCATCGCGCTCGCTGCCCTCCTCGCACAAGCCTCCGTCGCAGCCACCGTAGCCGACGACATGCTCATCGCAACCGCGGGCGCACTCGCGCTGCTCCCCTTCGCGCTGCTCGTGCACCGGACGCACGCGCTGCGCGTGCTGCCCGGGCCCGCGTGGCTCCTGCCCGCGCTCGTGCAAGCGGGCGTGATCGCGCTGATCCTCTTCGTCGCGGCACTCTTCGCCTCGGGCGGGCTCGTCATCGACGAATCGAGCATGCCCTGGCACTACGGCAGCGAGGCCGGCGACGCAGGCGATTCCTACGACTACTACGACTACTAAACCAAAGCCCGCGCCCGGTTTCTCACGCTCCTCACCCCCGCGCGTCGATGACACACCGATGCGCCCCGATCACGAGCACCCCCAACCCGCCGGCGACGAGCAGCCCGCGCCCGCGCGCCTCGCTGCGATCGCCGACCCGGGGTGGCTCTTTCTGATCGCTGGCCTCGTGCTCGTCTCAGCGATGGTCGTCCTCCCCGCCATGCGCGACCTCGACCACGCCCGCTACCACCGCGACAGCGCCGCAGCACTCGAGCAGTACCGCCTCGACCGACTCGAACGCTACACCTCCTTCTACTCCGCGCTCGAGTACAACGACGAGCTCCTCCTCCGCCGGCTCGCCTCGACCCAGCTCAACCGGCAACCCGTCGGGACCGAGTTCGTCGTCCTCCCCGCGCACAACGACTCAGCAGATGTCTTCCACCAGCTCGAGCCCGCCTTCGTCGCGCCCGTACCCCCCAGGCCCACAGGCTCGTTCCTCGAACGCCTCGCCATGAGCGGCTCCCTCCGACTCTGGCTCATCGGCCTCGGGGGGCTCTTCGTCGTCTACGGCCTCATGCCCGCAGCCACACGCAAGAAGTAAACCACAACCTACCGGCCCTCACGCAGCAGCTCCACCTCACGAAGCACCTCACGCATCGTCGAGGCCATCGTGCCGAGATACCACATGGTCGCGTGCGTGAAGAGCACCAGGAACAGCGCGTACAGCCCCGACCAGAGCAACATCGAACCGCCCAGGCTCATGCCCACCACCACCGCCGGGTCATCCGAACCGGCGCCCGTCAGAAGAAAGATCGCTCCCAGCACAACCATGCCCCCCGCGAAGACGAAGGCGATGACCATCAGCACCCAGATGACCATCGTCAGCCGACGAGCGTGCTTGTACGGGCCGTCGAACTCGAGCCGGCGCGAGCGCGGAACCAGCGGTGCGGGATGCGGAACGAGAGGAGAAGGCGCCGCCGGCGCGCTCGATTCCGCTGGGGCGTACTGCTCCTCGGGCGCCGCCACGCCAGGCGTCGCCGGACGATGCGCAGCAGTCGCACTCACCGCGGCAACCTCGTCGTAGTCGATGGCGATCACACGCCCCGTCACGTGCTCGGGGTGCGTGGTCTGGGCGATCTTGCGGGCCATCTCCTGCGTGTTCGACGAGACCTCCATGATCTTCGTCTCGCCCGTCTCTTTATGCACCAGTTCGACATTCCAACGCATGTACACCCCGTCAGCAGATGTGATTCGAATAACGTAAGAACGACCAGCGTACCACCTTCCCCGGGCCGCACGCGCGGTTGACCCCGCCCCGCACGGGTGCGACCCTTGCCCCTCCGCACCCGATCGAGGCCCCCACCTATGCGCAACCGACTGCTCGCCCTCGCCCTGCCCATCGCCCTCCCCATCGCGGCCGCCGCTGCGCTCACCGGCTGCGTCAGCGCACCCGTCTCCGACGCGCCGGCGCCCCGCGCGATGACCGAAGACGCCCTCCGCGGGCTGCCCATCTACAACGCAAACACCGGCGACCGCGTCGATTGGGCCACCGTCGTCGCCCAGCTCAACCAGGCGGACGCCGTCCTCATGGGCGAGATGCACGGGCACCCCGTCGGCCTGCCCGCAGCGGCGCTCCTCTTCGCAGACATGGCCCAGGCCAGGCCCGAGGGCGGCGCACTCGCACTCGAGTTCCTCGAGCGCGACGTCCAGCACCACCTCGACGACTACCTCACGGGCGTCACCGACCGCGACGCCTTCGCGCAGGCCGCCGATCTCTCCGCGAGCAGCTACCCCCCGGGCCACGAGTCGATGGTCGAGACCGCCAAGGCAAGCGCCTGGCCCGTCTCCGCAGCCAACGCCCCGAGGCGCTACGTTCGCCTCTCCCGCACCGAGGGCTACGACCGCCTGCGCGCCCTCACGCCCGATCAGCGGGCCCTCTTCGTCCTCCCCGATCGGCTCAACGACGGCGCCTACCGCGACCGCTTCTTCGAGCTCATGGGCGCCATGCGCACCCAGCCCGCAGCCGGCAAAGAGCCCACCCCCGAAGACGAGTCCGCCGCCCAAGCAAACGCCGTCGTCGAGTCCTTCTTCCGCGCCCAGCAGGTGTGGGACCACACGATGGCCGACAGCGTCGCCCAGCTCGCCCGCGCCGGCCGGGCGCCCGTCGTCCTCGTCATCGGGCGCTTCCACACCGACTTCGAGGGCGGGACCGTCACCGCGCTCCAGGACCTCATCCCGGGCAAGCGCATCGCCACCCTCTCCTTCGCCGACCGCGATCTCGGGCTCCTGGGCCTGCACGAAGAGGATCGCGGCATAGCCGACTTCGTCATCTACACGGGCCCTATGCCCCAACGAGGCCGATAACCCCCCTCATCAGGTCCAAACGCTGCACGAACAGAATCCCGCCTCAATGTGTCGGCTGGCCTGTGGAGAACGCGTTGAGAAGCGCACGCTGGCGCTCGGCAAATGTCAAGCACGATCGCCGATAACCCGCGATTCGGCGCACAATCCCCTCCCCCCTGTCGGCTACCCCGCCCGTTGCCGGCGCCGGCCGACAGCCAAACGACAGCTTGTTGAGTACGAGCACCGCCCCGCTAAACGACTGTCGGAAATAGACTTAGCGGATCACACCGCACGAGCGCCCACAAACCGACAGGCACTCTTAAGAAGATGAAGTACTCTCTCTATCTCTCTAGAAAGAGAAGAGCCCTCGGCTGTCACATCCTCAACCGATCTGTTCAGATCGCATGAGGGAAGTTCTCCACACACGCCTGAACATGTTGTGGATAAGTCAGCCTTGACGCGCCGGTGATTTGGGAAATCCCCTACTTCTGGCAGTCGGGGCACCAGCACGTTGTTCGGCCGGCGAGCGTCGACTGCTGCAAGGTGGCCCCGCAGGTGAAACAGGAGGCCCCGCCACGCCCGTAGACGAGGTGCGACGAGCGGTAGGCCCCCGGGTTGCCCGCTGCGTCTGTGTGGTCCCTCAGCGTCGATCCGCCCGCCTCGATCGCGCTCGCCAGCACCCGCCCGAGGGCCGCTGCGATCGCGTGCCACTCGGCGCGGGTCGTCTCCGCCGTCGTCCTGCTCGGCAGCACGCCCGCCCCGAAGCAGGCTTCGTCGGCGTAGATGTTGCCCACGCCCGCGATCACGCGCTGATCCAGCAGCGCCGCCTTCACCGGCCTGTGAGACGACCCCGCACGCTCACGCAGCACGTCGCCCGTCACCCCCAGCGCGTCCGGGCCCAGCCCCGCCCACCGCACGCCCAGCAGGTGCTCCACGCTCGGCGACACCTTGAGCCCCCCGAAGCGGCGCGGGTCGCGGAAGACAAACCGCCCCCCGCCCTCCAGCCGCCATTCGACATGATCATGGGCGCTGCCCCACGTCTCCGCGGGGTACCGCCCACCCGGCACCGCCGTCGCCACACGCCCCGACATGCCCAGATGCACCACCACCGCCCGGCCCGAAGCACCGATCAGCGCGAGCTGCTTCCCCAGGCGTTCGATCCGCTCGACGCGGTCCCCCGCCAGCAGCCACGCCCCCGGCACGCGCTTGGGCACGGGCGCAACGGGCTGCTTCGCGCGCGAGAACCCGCCGGGCGGGTCCGCGGGGCAGGCGATCACGTCCCGCCGCCGCACACGCACCGACGCGATCTCGCGCCCCACCACAAACGGCGCGAGTGTCCGCCGAACCGTCTCCACCTCGGGCAATTCGGGCATCGTCGGGCCTACGCCTCGCCCGCGTGGGGCGTCGCTGCACGCGCGAGGAGGAGCCCCGCACCGATCACACACGCCGTCTCGATCCGCAGGATCCGCGGCCCCAAACGCACCGCCCGCGCGCCCGACGACTCGGCCAGCGCCCGCTCACGCTCCGTGAACCCGCCCTCGGGACC
Organism: uncultured Phycisphaeraceae bacterium; assembly: GCA_964576725.1. Taxonomy (GTDB): domain Bacteria; phylum Planctomycetota; class Phycisphaerae; order Phycisphaerales; family UBA1924; genus OFTM391. The sequence goes on along the minus strand of CAZNUZ010000024.1, from coordinate 6,319 downwards.
CACGAGCAGCCGCACACAGGCCGCAGAACCAACGCCCGCACCGCCCTCCGCGCTCAGATTAGCGCCCGAAGCATCCGCGATGAGCACCGTGGTCCCCTCCGGCGCCTCGAGCGCCTCGGCGAAGGGCACCTCACCCTCGATCTGCATGGCGTGGCCCCCGCCCGACTGCTTGAGCGCTTCGACCGCGATGCGCTCGGCACGCGCGAGCTTGTTCGCGCCCGGCTCGACCACGCCCAGATCCGTCGCCAGAGGCCGCCACGACGCCGCACCCGTCTGACCGAGCATGTCGAGCATCTTGTCCAGACGCTGGCCCTTGGGCGCCGCGCTGCACACCTCGACCCGCGGCATGATCGCTGGCACCAGCTCCGCCGCCTCGATCGTCAGCTCGAGGGTCGACTTCGTCGTGCGCTCCACGATCGCCAAGCAGACAAGGCCCGCTCCGTCGGTCACTCGCAGCCCGTCGCCCGGGCGCAGCCGCTTGGACTTGGCAGCGTGCGCCGCCTCTTCGCCGGTGATGGTGATCGACTCCCCGGGCGCGGGGGGGGCAGCGCCGGCGCTCGCGGGGTCGCGTTCCCAGTAGAGGGTGTGGGCCATGGTCAGATCCTACGGCCGAGAACCTGCGGATCCCGCTCATCCCCCGCGCAGATCGAGCCGATGCGCTGATTCCCGGACGACCCACTCCGCTCTCACCCGATCAGTCCGCACAAGTGGCGCTGCCCCGACTATGCCCGACGAGCTCGACAACCCGCAGGCGACCGCCCCCGAAGAGGGCACCGCTGAGCGCGCGCCCGAAGAGAGCCTCGACGACCTCCTCGGCTCCATCGACGACGCGCTCGACGCCTTCGACCCCTACGGCGACCTCGAGGCCGACGCCGCCGACCTGCGCGACGAGGACGACTCCACGTCCCCCTGGGCCAACGCCGAAGGGGACGAAGACGGGTTCGTAGACGCAGCAACCATCGTCGCTGCCCAGGCCGAGGCCAACACCGAAGCCGAAACCGAGGCCAGCGATCAGGCCGGCGATGAGGGCGAGAACGAATCCGAGCCCGAGCCGCAGGTGATCTCCGACGACGGCGCGTCGGCCCCGAGTACGCAGTCGCTCGAAGAACTCGAAAGCGACCTCGATGCCGTCCTCGAAGAGGCGCAGGCCACCATCGATGAGCTCGACGCACCCAAGTCAAGCGAGCCCGAGCCGGCTGACCCACCGCCGAGCGAGAACGCCCAGGCTGAGCAGGCTCCCGTCGACAACGCAGAAGGCGCAGCGAGCGTTGATAGCGCAGCCGGCGTTGATAGCGCTGATGACAGCGCGGGTGAAACAGAGGCCGCACGATCACTCGAGGATCTCGAGAGCGATCTCGCTGCGGTCCTCGCGGAGGCCGAGTCCGCGATCGAGGAACTCGATCAGGCAAAGGAGCAGGCGCCGGCAAGCGAAGAGCCCGCTTCGCCTGCCGATTCCGAAGAGCCAGTTTCCGAAGAGGCCGGTCCCGAAGAAACAGTGGCCAAAGACACGGGGCCCGACCTGAGCGACTTCGAGCGCGATCTGGCGGAGGCTCTGGAGTCGGCTAAAAACGAGACGCTGGGAAGTGAAGCGGGGACCAGCGAGACGGAGCAGAGCGCCGCAGCCGAGCCTGCGCCGACACCCACACCCGAACCCGAAGCCCAGCCCGAAGCCGAGGTCACGCCCGCCGAGCCCGCTCCCGCGAGCGAAGGAGGTGCTGACGTCGACGACTGGGGCGCCTTCGACCTCGACGCGCTGGAGAACGAGCTCAACGACATGCTCCCGCAGGCGCAGGAGTTGTTGGCCGAGCGCTCCGAGGAGCTGCCCCCGGAGAACCTGCCCCTCGCTGACAAGCCCGAAAGTGAGCCCGCACCCGCTGCTGGCGAGATCGTCACCGAAGCGTCCGCCGATGCCGATACCGACGCAGAGCCCGAAGCGGAAGCGTCAGAGGCCGCGGAAGCAGAACCCGAGCCCGCGGAATCACCAACGGCCGAGGCGGAACCGGTCGCAGAAGAACCCCCCGCCGAGCCCGCCGACGAGGTCACACCCGCGTCTGAACCCGAAGCCGAGTCCGAGTCCGAGCCCGCAGCCGAATCGGAACCCGAACCCGAACCCTCACCCGAAGCCGAAGCCGACGCGGAGTCGGAGTCAGCCGCTGCGCCCGAAGACGCCGAGAGCGCGGGCGAACCGCAGGCCGAAGCAGAATCGGAACCCGAAGCGGATGCCGAAGCCGCGAGCGAAGCCGAACCCGAACCCGAGGCCGCCGGCGCGATCGAGGATCTCGACGAAGCGCTCGCCAGCGCTGCCGACGAAGCGGCCGAAGCGATTGAAACCGAGCCTGCCCCCGAACCCGAGCCCGAGCCCGCAGCCGAAGCGGAGCAAGCCCCTCAAGCAGAGCCCGCAGACTCCGCCGAACCCGCAGCAGCCGCCGAGCCCGCAGCCACCGACGCCCGCGAAGCCGATCCCAACGTCAAACCCGCCGAAGCGGCCGAAGAGCCCGCCCCCGCCCCCGGCACGGGCGAATCGCGCAAGAAGGCGAACGCAGAGCTCCTCGAGCCCCTGCGCGCCGACCTGCCCAAAGTGGCTGCGTTCGTCGAGAAGAAGGGCGACAAAGCGATCGTCGCCGCAGCCCTATCGCACCGCGTCGTGCGCACGGGCGCGCGGATCTCGAGCTTCCCCGTCGAGTTCGTCCCCGTGCGCTACCGCTCGCACGTCAGCATCTTCGCGGGCGTGACACTCGCCAACGCCTGCATCGTCTGGGCGATGGTCCTCTTCCTGCGCTGAGCACACCCCGAGCAAACAACGGGAATACCAGCCCGCTGCGCGCTCAGACGTCGCCCGAGCTGCCTGCGTTATCCGGGTTGTCGGCGTTGTTGCGGTTCCGGCCGCCCTCGTTGTTCCTGCGCGTGCGGCGGGGCCGGTCCTGGTTGGCCTCCCCCTCCTCGCCCGATTCCATATCGAGGCCGTCACGCACCGAGGGCGGGCGCTGACGGCGCTCGGCTTCGCGCTCGCTGGCGTCGAATCGGTCGAGCATGCCGTTGAGGCGCTGGACGATGCGCTCGCGGTCGCGCTCGGGCATCGCCATGAGCCGTTCGATGAAGCGGTCGATCTCCGCGACACCCGTCTGCTGGGGCGCGCCGGCGCCGCCCGCGCGCCCCGGGGCCATGGGGTCGCCCGCGGCCATGCCCATCTCGCTGTTGCGGTCGGCCTGCGCTTGGGCGTTGGCCTGCGCGATCGCCTCTTCGACGTAGGTCCGCTGCTGATCATTCAGCACCGCCCAGACCTCGCCGCGGACGGGCTCGATCGACGGGCCGGCCTGGTCGAGCTCGCGGAGCTTCTGCCGCGCCTCGCGCTGCTCGGGGCTGATGGTGCGCTCGCTACTGTTGCTGCCATTGCCATTGCCATTGCCGCTGTCCGAGTTGGAGTTGGAGTTGGGGCGCGTGCGCTCTTGGTTGCGCTGTTGGTTCCGGCCTTGCTCTTGGCCCTGGCCTTGGTCCTGGTTCTGGCCCTGGCCGCGCCTTGAGTTCTGCCCGTCGTTGCCGCGCGAGCGGCCCTGGTAGGCCTGCTCGCGCAGCGTGCGGTAGGCCTCGGCGTGCTCTTGGCGGTAGGCCGATCGCGCAGCCTCGTAGTCGCTCATGATTTCTCGGATCGCGCGTTGTTGTTCGGCGCTCAGGCGCACCGCCTCGGGCGCGCGTTCGGTCGCCATCAGGCGGAGGGTGCGTTCGAGGACGCGGTCGCTCCGCGCGTCGTTGGTGCGCTGGCGCGTGCCGCTCGCGTTGCCGCCGAAGTCGGAGACCGAGCCGGGTACTTCTGTCGGCCTCGCGCTGGGGCCGCGGAGCAGGTCGGCGGGGTCGCTGGCCTGGTTGTCGTCGTCGACGTGGGCGATGGCCATCACGCCCTGTGCCGGCGCGTCATCGCACACCCCAGCCATCGCTTGCCCGCTCGCCAGCATGATCAGCGTGCACGCGCCCGCCTTCGAACACAGGCGGGGGGCATTCATTCGGTCGCTGCGGGTGCGGGGCATGGTTCGGGCCTTTCCGTGCGGGGAGCGTGCGTGGGTCGGGGTGCGTGGCCCTGCATAGGCCGGGTTAGATAACGCAGCGTGCCCGCCCGCATTGCATGATCGGGTCCACCGATCGTCTCGGGCGAAAGCAGGGCGACTGGGCACACTCTGGCGCCCCCGTTTTCGGACGCTTACCGGGTGTGGGGCGCAAGAACCCGCAGAGTTGACACCGAATATGGGGGGAAGATCTTGATCGGGTCTGGACCGGGGCTAACTTTGGGTGTCGGCGGAAACGCTGACGAGGAGAGGAACACGTCACCCCCCTCCACTGCTGTCCTTCGCACGATCACCCTTCGGGGTGTGGCGCGATCCGCTCTGCCCGGCCGATACACACGCCCGGCAGGACTTGTCCTGCATTTGCGCGCCGAACCCCTCTTACTCGAGCGCACCCGTCGGCCCGCCCACACCCATGGGCGGGCCGACGTTCGTTTTGGTCCCGCGCTGGTTCTTACTCCCGCGCAAACGCTCATCCGGGGCCGCACCTTCGCGCAGGCTGATATCCGAGGCTCAGCGCGCCGAGGGCACCGAGGTATCGACCTCTACAAGCGTCGCAGCGATCGTCACCTGCTCGACGATCTCGTTGTTCACCGACCGGACATCGAAGACCGCCGGGTAGCACGACGAGACGATAAAGAGCCGCGTGAGCTGGTTGTTCGCGTCGTACAAGCGGATCGTGCCGTTGCGCGTCACGCCCGTCTGCAGGGCCTGGGTCTGCCAGGCGTGCAGCGCGGTGCTTACGCTCGCATCCAGCGGACGCGTGAGCGTGATGTCGTACGTCACAGCCCCTGGGATGAGCGTCATGCTGCCCCCCGGCCCCTGCTGGAAGATCGGCTCGGAGGCGATGCCGATGTCGGCGGTCGTGAAGCGGAAGGTGCCGATGGTCGCGATCTCGACCTCCACGCCGCCGAACCCGGGCCCGGTGCGCGGGTTGCCCAGCATTGCGGGGCGCCCGTCGTGCGCGTCACCCGGAACGCTGTTTTGCTGGACGAACTCGATCGCGCTGAGCGGCTCGGGCGTCGTCGTCAGATCGATGCCGTCGATCTGCACGCTCAGCTCATCGAGCGTCGTACCCGTGGGGGACACGGGCCCCGCGGGCGGGTTCAACGGCCCCGCAAAGACAAACGCAGCCCCCATGAGTGCGGCGCACGACCCACCGATCACGATATCTCTGGTGATGCCCATCGCGGACCCTCTTCCTCCCGCTGTGTACGTTCAGCCTCCGACCGGCGAGCGCCGGCACGCAGTCCTCACACTACCGCCGGCGCACGACAACGCAAGGGGGCGCTGCATCGACTCGGGCGGGCCCGCGGTGCGAGCGCGTCAGTTGGTGCGCTCCTGAATGTCCTCACAGCGGATCACGAGTTGCTCGACCACCTGCCCGTCGATGCTGCGGACGTCGAGACCCTGAATAAGACAGCCGAAGCAGTTGTACGCCGCCACCTCGGTGCTGCTCTGATCGCGCAGGCGGATGACGACCTCCCGCCTCGGATTACCTTGGCTGTTGATGTGCTCCCGGTACCAACCGAGGAGCGCCGTATCCCGCGCGGGGAGCGTGCGCAGCAGCGAGATCTGATTGCTCGCGGGGCCCGGGCGGAGGCGCAGGAAGAGATCGTCGCCGTCGGTGAACTCGATCAGCTCGATGCCCTGGGCGATGTCGATGACCGCGAACTCGGTGGACGTTAACACGCCCTCGATCTCGACGTTGATAAAGAGATCCGAGTTGCCAGCGAGGGGCAGCGGCTTCCCGTCCAGCGCCGAGCCGGGCACCATCGAGGTCTCGAGGAACGCGGGCGCGTCGAACGTGCCGCCGCCCGCAGCACTATTGAGCGCCGAACCGAGGTCGGCGAGGCTCGGCGAAGTCTCCTGGATCGGCCCCGCCGGCGGGCTCAGCGGGCCCGCCACGACAAACGCCGCCCCCGCGAGCACCGCGCACGCTGCGCCGATCAACACATCTCGAGTCATTCCCATCGCACCTGCTCCTTCCCGCCCGCGCCGATCGAGCAGCGGGCGATACCACACGCTGGGCCCGTCGTTCCGGGCGCAGCAGTCGTCCTCGAACACACCCTCAGCCTACAACCGCCCCCGCCCGGGGCAAGGCCGACAGCAGCGATCGCAGGATCACGCGCCCCGCGCGAGCTCGCGGTCGATCCCCTCGCTCGTCATCACACGCTTGTCCGAGAGGACCCAGAACTGCACCCCGAAGAGCAGCAGCACGAGCACAAAGACCCCCAGCACCACGAACGTAGGCAGCACCACGA
>CAZNUZ010000023.1:0-31203 GCA_964576725.1 uncultured Phycisphaeraceae bacterium | reverse complement strand
GTGCCAAACCGCTCCGCCGCTATGGACGCTCGGGAGCGATAAGCCTGTTATCCCCAGAGTACCTTTTATCCGATGAGCTACGCCCCTTCCACTCGGAAGCGCAGGATCACTAGAGCCCTCTTTCGAGACTGCTCGGGCCGTCGCCCTCGCAGTAAAGCCGGCTTGTGCTCTTACACTCTAAAACGCGGTTTCCATCCGCGCTGAGCCGACCTTTGCGCTCCTCCGTTACTCTTTCGGAGGAGACCGCCCCAGTCAAACTACCCAGCACCCGCTGTCCTCTGCCCGGATTCACGGGAATCAGAGTTAGGCCACAAACTGTCAAAGGGTGGTATTTCACCTGTGGCTCCACCAGCGCCGAAACGCCAGCTTCAAAGCCTCCCACCTATGCTACGCATTAACTGCTCGTGACCAACAGAAGCCTGCAGTAAAGGTTCATGGGGTCTTTCCGTCTTGCCGCGGGGAGACGGCATCTTCACCGTCACTACTATTTCACCGAGTCGGTCGCGGAGACAGTGCTCCGGTGATTACGCTATTCATGCGCGTCGGAACTTACCCGACAAGGAACTTCGCTACCTTAGGACCGTCATAGTTACGGCCGCCATTGACCCGTGCTTAGGTTGCAAGCTTCGCCGAAGCTAACCTACTTCCGTGACATTCGGGCATTGGGCAAGCGTCACACTGTATACATCCTCTTGCGAGTTGGCACAGTGCTGTGTTTTTGATAAACAGTCGCCAGAGCCTTTTCTCTGCGCCCTCTCTTGCGAGTAGGGCCCCCTTATTGCGAACGTACGGGGTCAATTTGCCTAATTCCTTCACAACCATTCTCTCGAGCGTCTTAGGCTATTCGCCTCGCCCACCTGTGTCAGTTTTGGTACGGACCGTGTATTGCCCACAGCACTTTTCTCGGGACGGTCGCCCCCAGCAACGGCCTCGAGGGCCTCGGCTTCTGTCGCCTACGCTGAGCTGAACCATCCGCATACTGCTTTGATCGCCACACGGGCGCTGGAATATTAACCAGCTGTCCATCGACTACGCCTTTCGGCCTCGCCTTAGGATCCGGCTAACCCTGGGCGGATTTACCTTCCCCAGGAAACCTTGGGCTTTCGACGAGCAGGATTTTCACCTGCTTTATCGTTACTCAACCCTGCATATTCACTTCCTGACGCTCCACCAACCCTTCCGGATTGGCTTCACAGCCGACAGGAACGCTCTCCTACCGCTCTTACGAGCCCGCAGCTTCGGTACTACGCTTATTCCCGATCATTATCGGCGCCAAGTTCCTCGACCAGTGAGCTATTACGCACTCTTTAAATGGTGGCTGCTTCTAAGCCAACATCCTGGCTGTCACGGCAACTTGACTTCCTTTCGAACTGAGCATAGTTCAGGGACCTTAGCTGGCGGTCTGGATTGTTTTCCTTTCGTCCACGGATATTGTCACCCCTGGACTGCCTCCCTCGCCTTGGCCTTCGGTATTCGGAGTTTGGTTGCGGTGGGTACACTTACGCGCCCCAGCCACATCCAGTAGCTCTACCCCCGAAGGTTGCTGCGAGAGGCTATCCCTAAAGATATTTCGGAGAGAACGAGCTATCTCCAGACATGATTGCACTTTTAGCCCTCCCCACAGGTCATCCCCCATCTTTTCAACGATGGTGGGTTCGGTCCTCCAGGCGGTGTTACCCGCCCTTCAACCTGCCCATGGGTAGATCGTCTGGTTTCGCGTCTACTCCCCACGACTACGCGCCCGTTTCGGACTCGCTTTCGCTCCGGCTCCGCACCGTTAGTGCTTAACCTCGCCGTAGAGAGTAACTCGCAGGGTCATTATGCAAAAGGCACGCCGTCACCCCGAAGGGCTCCGACCGCTGTGTAAGCATCCGGTTTCAGGTACTCTTTCACTCCCTTAACAAGGGAACTTTTCATCGTTCAGTCGCCTTACTGATTCACTATCGGTCGTCGGTGAGTACTTAGCCTTGGAGGGTGGACCCCCCATATTCACACCGGGTTTCACGGGCCCGATGCTACTCGAGGGCTGAACAGTTACACACGGGTACGGGGCTGTCACCCACTGCGGCGGCGCTTTCCAACGCCTTCGCCGTGCTCACTGTAATCCGCTTTCGCTCGCCGCTACTTACGGAGTCTCGGTTGATTTCCTTTCCTCTGGGTACTTAGATGTTTCAGTTCCCCAGGTTCGCTCTGCACACCTATGCATTCAGCATGCAGTGACCTTACGGCCGGGTTTCCCCATTCGGAGATCCATGGATCACGGCCTGATTACCGGCTCCCCATGGCTTATCGCAGGTTTCCACGTCCTTCATCGCCTACCGACGCCGAGACATCCACCAAATGCCCTTAGTAGCTTGACCACATCAATCGAACACCGACAACCATGATTACTCATGCCTGCTGGGCCGAATGTTGCAGAAACCACTAAGCAACGATATCTCTTTTACATCGAAAGTCATTCTACCAGGTGGTCGTCGCGATCACGCCTCACGGGGCAAGCCCCGATCCTCGTGAACACCTTTGACGCACCGCCGTGATCATGACAAGCAATCACACAGCGGCTTTACGCGTAGAGATCAAATGATCTCGGTGACGCGACGCTACCTCTCATATCCGGATGTCAAAGACGGTCGACTCGACTGGGCGTCTCGCCCGGGTCTGTCAGGCCCTTTCGGGCCCCGCTGCTCTTCGCGGCGGGACGAGAAGAATAGGCATCAACATTTGAGGGTCAACTCAGCCGCCGTGTGTTTTTTCCGCTTTTCACCCTTTGCAGCAGGTTCGCATCAGCACTCACAGCTCTCTGCGACTCCCGATACGAAAAGACCCCCGCGCCTGCGGGGGTCTTGTGGGTGCGGCTGACGTCCTGATACACGCCACCTACCGAGTTGGGCCGCACTTATCCCGCATCACGCGGGTTACGGGGGTTGCCGCCCGGGTTACGCGGGTTGAAGCCGGGATCACGGGGATTGAAGCCCGGATCGCGCGGGTTGAAGCCCGGGTTGCCACGGCCGCCCGGAGCAGCGTTCGGAGCGACACCCGTGCCGGGCTGGCGGACAAAGGCCCCCTCAGACTCGTCCAGCGAGCGGAGTATCCGCTGTAACGCGCTCCCGCCCTCACCCGTCACCTCGAGCGAGGTCCGGCCGTCGAGCGACGAGAGGAGCACGTACGCACTCCGCCGATCCCGCGACTCGACAACCGCCGTCATAAAGAGGTCCGAGATAAACGCCAGCGTGCGCTCCACGGCATCGCCCTCTGTGACGGTTGGGCTCGCGTTGGGCTCGCCGCTCCCCGCTTCGATCGCGAATGTCGGCAACTCGGGGAGCTCGACGGATGCCCGGATACGGTCGCCCGGGTTCACATCCGCGCCGGCTTGACGCCAATAGCCGTAGAAGAAGCGGTAGACCTGAAGGCTTGCGCTCGCGGGCCGCCTGTTGTTGCGGATGATCCCCGCAGCACTCGAAGCGGCACTCGCGCTCTCAACCACGATCACCGTCTCGGGCAGCACCTTCGTCGGCTCCGACCAGGCGCTGGGCGCCGAATCGACGGTCAGATCCTCGGCAATCTCACGCTGAGACTCACCCAGTGAGGCAACAGAAGCGAAGAACGGGTTGATCAAGCGGACCGTGGCGCGGTAGCGGTAGGTCTCTCCCGGGACAACCGAGAGGTCGTGCGCCCAGAGCGTCACACCCTCTTCCATTTGCAGGAGCGAGCCGAGCGGCTCGTCGAAGACGGGAACCTGGCCCGCGCTTTCAAAGTCGTCGTTGCCATCGTCGAAGGGCGCTCCGCCACGATCGATGCCGAGCCCGGGGTTACGCCCGCCCGTGTCATCGCCGCCACGATCGGGCTGGCGACCGCCACCACGGATCGCTCCACCGCCAGCCCCCTGCTGACCGCCGAGCTCGGTGATCGAGAAGCCCAGAAGCTCGGTGCAGTCGGTGTCGCACTCTTGCTGGAGACGCAGGCACGCCTCTTCAAGCTCTGCTCGGAGTTCGTTGATCTGGGCTTCGATGCGGTCGATCTGCACCTGGATGCGCTGGCGCCGACGATCCGTCGCGTCGCCATCGTCCTGGGCCTCATCGGGGTTACGGCCGGCCTGGGCCATCCACGTCTCTGGGATCTCGGGCCACGTCAGGCCGGGCTGGGGTGTGAGCGAGGCTCGACCTCGGCCGCCACCCTCGCCCTCATCCTCGCGCCCGATGTTGTCCCGGCGTTCGATGAGCCGTTCCATGCTCTGCTGAAGCCGGCGCGCTCGGTCCGCGTTCCGCCGGGCCTGGCTCACGAGCTCCCGGCACTCGTCGGAGAGCTGGCCGGCTCCCGCGACCACGCCCTCTTCTTCAGAAACGCCGAAGGCCTCGATGTACCCCGCGGGGTGCACCCAATCCGGGCCCGTGATGGTGGGATAGAAATCGGGCCTGCGGATGTTGCCACGCAGGGAGGCTTCAGCCTCGAGCACCTCGGGGAGGTTGGCGGGGACAAGGTCCTCACGCGCGATCATCTCTCGCATCGCGTCGCGGCCCGGGAGGGGGTCGAGCGTCGTCCGCTCGCCCCAGCTGCCGTCCGCGAGTTGGCGCTCACGTACCCACACAACGTCCACCAGTTCCATCATGCCGTCCCACCACGAGCGGGGCATCGGCGCGATGTTTTCGTCATCCGGGACGGCCTCGAGCAGGCTGCGCAGCTCGGCGGTATCGAATCGAGCGGAGACCGAGACGTACCACTCGTCCATCGGCTGCCTCGCGGGGAGGAGCGAGGCGGCTTCGGGGAAGAGCACCGGCACGACGGGGTCGATGGTCGTGATCTCCGAGATCGCCACCGGCTGATCCGGCGCGGGAGGCGTGACGACGGCGAAGGTGATCTCCGTCGCGCCCGGCATGGGCAGATCGGTGCTGCCCGGGTCGTTCTCGCGTGCGATGGCGGCCTCCGGGTAGAGCACCGCGGAGAGGCCCGAGAAGAGTTCCTCGACCGAGGCCGAGTTGGGATCATCGATGCCGGCAACCGCGGGAGGCTCCTGCCCCGCGGGGAAGCCGCCGCCCTCGATCCGCCCGAGCTTCTGAGTCGCAAGGCGGCCGATCTCGCCCCCGATCTGCTCGGGCGCGAAGTCCTTGCCGCCGATCTCGACGGTGTTGGGGCTCGCAAACTGCAGGACGAAGAGAACAACGGCGACGGCTGTGAAGAGACCGAGGACCAGCTTCTCCACGTGCTGTTCGAAGAGTGAAATGCCCTTGAGCTTCATATGCGGGGTTCCGTAGGGGAGAGCGTGTCGGCTGCTCGAAGCAGCATCGTGTCACGGGGCGTGTCTAAAGCGGAAAGAGAAAGCAGAAAGAGATGAGGAGGAAGAGATGAGCAGAAAAGGAACTGCGAGCTTCGCGAACTAGGAGCGGCCATCGTCGCCGTCGAAGCCGGCGGCGTCCGAGGGCTGCTGGGGCGCATCGGCGGGAATGCCGAGCGTGCTGCGCACCGACTCGGGCATGTCGCGCTTCATCCACGAACGAAGCCAGGCCGACGAGACCCGCAGCGAAAGCGCGGTCGGTGCCCCCGAGCCGTAGTAGTAACCGAGCATGCGATCGGGGTTCGCGTCGTACTCGCGCAGGTCCATGTCCACGACATGCATCAGGTTCTGTGCTGCGATCGCCTCGAGCACCTCGGAGATGCGGTTGCCATCGACCACCAGATCGATGTCCGCGTAGCGCAGGTCGTACAGCGGGTTGGGGCGCTCGGGCCAGGCGGCGAGGCCGGTGAAGGACTGCGTGTAGTCCGGGGCGATCAGCGTGGCGAGGCTGCCACCGCCCGCGGCTGCACCGCCACCACCGCCGAACTCGTCCATGCCGCCGCCGCCACGATCATCGCGGCCGCCCCGGCCTCGGGCGCTGCCGCCCGAAGGCGCAGCAGCAACCTGCGGCTCGATCGCGATGCGGATGATCCGCTTCACCGGGCCGTCCAGCACCGACTCGCCACCGTTCGCAGCGAGCAGGGCCGCGATGATGTCGCTGTGGAACCAGGTCTTGTGTTGCCATTCCCACGCCTCTTCGTGCGTGACGAGGCCCGTCTCCGGATCCAGGCGCACGACACCCGAAAAGACATCGGGGGTCGCGTAGATCGCGGTTTCGGAGGCGTGCTGGCGGTACAGGCCGCGACGGAACTCGGAGAGCTCTTCAGCGATGGACTCGAGCTCTTCCGCGGTGAGCTGCTGGCTCACACGCGCAGAGAGGATCTCGGATTGCAGCCGGGTGCGACGGCCTTCGACCTGGCTCGCGATCTGCTCCGCTGCGGGCACGCTGCGGATGCTGTTGTCTTCGAGCAGGGAGTCGTGCGCGTCGGGGTAGGCGCTCATGATCTGCGTGAGCAGCGCCACGCGAGCGCTCTCGCTGTTCCAGATCGGGAAGAGGTCGCCGTGCTGGGGGTGGTCGTCGACGAGCAGGGCCTTGCCGGCGCTGTTGCGCTCTTCGTAGGCCTCACGGACCGAATCGCTCGCATCGGCGAGGCGCTCGAGGAGCTCGCGCATGCTCTCGTTGCGGAGCTGGGTCGGCTCGATCGTGACGTTAAACGGCCGGCCGTCCTCGCCCGCGGTCGGGGCGCTGTACTGCACGGTCGAGTCGTTCAGCGAGCGCACCGCCTTGCCGACGTTGTCCTCGAGGTCCTTCTTGATCTTGGCGTTCCAGCCAGACGAGAAGAAGATCATCACGGGGATCGCGATGACTGCGAGTACCACCGAGATGACGCTGATCAGGTTTTGCTTGACGAAGTTCATCGTTGTGTTGTTTCTCGCGTGCTTCGAGGCTCAGAGTGCGGACGCCTGGTCGGAGGCCGGCTCGGCATCAGACGGGGCCTCGTCGCCCCGCGCGGGGGGCTCGGCAAGCCGTTGTACGAAGTAGGTCACGGTGTAGCGATAGAGGGTCTCTTCACCGTCGAAGAAGTCGGGCTCTGCCAGGGAGGGATCTCCTCCCGCGGGGGCCGTGTTATTCCCGCCGCGCGGCGTGGGCCTGGGGGCCTCGGGCCGTGGGGTCGCCCGCCCGACGCCCGCATCGGGCACGCGCGAGCCGCCGTTGGGCATGCGCGGGGCCGAATCCGGGTTCCGCCCGCCCGCCGGGGCACCGCCCGCTGCGTTCGGGTCGCGACCGAAGTTCGGTGCTGCGCCGCCGCCACCTCCACCGCCGCCGCCCCGCATGCGCGAGCCGCCGGGACGAGTCCCGCTGCCTTCCTGCTGGGCGAACGGGTTGCCGCCGAGACGCGCCTCGGGCGTCAGGTCACTGACGAGCTCGACCGATTCAACCGTCGGAACACCGACGATCACGTACGCCCGGTCGGCGGGGAGTGATTCCTCGCTGCGCAGCCACTCGAGGATCTCGTCGTTGAACACCGGCAGATCGCCGGAGGTCGAATCGAGCTGGACAGTCACGCGGAACGCGCCGAGGGTGCCGGCCTGAGTCTCCGAAACCGCGGCCTGGTCGCCGCCGGCCTGCCCCGCGTCCATGCCGCCGCCGCCATCGCCGCGATCATCGCGGTCGCTGTCCGCGTCGCGCCCCGGGTTCCGCCCGCCGAAGGGCGAACCGCCCGACCGACCGCCCGACGCCGAGGGCGACTCCGCCGCAGCAAACGCGGTGCTCGGCGGTAGGTAGTCGGAGTTAAACGAGAAGAGACGGTAGAGCGGCTCATCGTCCGCGGACTGCGCCTGCGCGAGCATCGACTGCACATCCGTCAGCAGTCTCAGCAGTTCGGTCTGATCCCGCGGCTCGTCTAACGCCCACGCGTTGGCCGGCTGATAATCGAGCACGTTCGCGTTGCGGATGGACTCCCACTCGCCTTTGAGTGTCGACATCCGGTTGGTGAACTGGCGCACCTGGCCACCGCTGAAGTCGGTGACATGGGCGCCGTCCATCACGGGCTTAATGAACGTCGCGCCAGCGCCGACGATACCGATGAGCGCCGCGGCAACGAAGTACGGCGTCTTGGCGCGCCAGAGCGATTCGCGCGTGACGCCCGTCGGGACCAGGTTGACACCGATCGGCGTCATCTCGAGGCCCTGCAGCGCGAGGCCGTACGCGCTGGCCATGTTGAGCGAAACGGTGTCGAACTCAACCGCGGCCGAGCCCTCCACAGTCGCACGCTTGAAGCTCTCGATCCGGTAGACCTCCATGCCGAGCTGCTGGCTCATGAGCTTGCGCAGCCCGAGCAGCTTGAAGGTGCTGCCCAGACCGATCACTCGCTCGAGCTTGGCCTCTTCGTGCGTCTCGGTGTAGTAATTGATCGACCGCTTCACGTCTTCGACAAGGTCGGAGAGGATGGGCTTGAGCGCCTGGAAGATGTGCCGCTTGTACTTGCTCGTCTCCGCCTCGCGCTTGAGCGTCTCGGCCTTGCGGTAGTCGAGCTTGAACGTCTCCGCGAGCACCTCTGTGAAGTGGTGGCCGCCGATGGGGAAGGTGCGGATCCAGACCCGGCCGCGCTCGGCGATAATCAGGTCCGTCGCCACAGTGCCGACATCCACGATGACCGTGCCCGGAGAATCCTCAGTGAACGCGAGGTCGTACGCGATCGCGTTGTACGCAGCAACAGGGCCGAGTGTGATCTCATCCGGCGCGAGGCCCGCCTCGCCCCAAAGCGAGAGCTTCTCCTCCACGCGCTCGCGCGTGACCGCGAAGATGCCCACCTCGACCTCAGGGGAATCATCCGAGGCGAACACCTGGTAGTCCCACTCCACCTCTTCGATGTCGTAGGGGATCTGCTGGACCGCCTCGAACTTCACAAGGTTCTCAACGCCCTTGCGCTCCACGGGCGGGAGCTTGGCGAAGCGCGAGAACGTCGCGTGCCCGGGCAGCGAGCAGGTGACCGGTACGCCGCGAAGCTGCTCGCGGTACTCGCCGAGGAACGAGCCGAGCGCAACGCGGATCGCGTCGGACTCGACAACATCGGGGGTCGAAAGGACGCGCTTGTGAGGGACGACGACGAAATCCGCGACGCGGACGTTGTCCCCATCACGCTCGAGGCGGAGGGCCTTGATCGCCCCCGCACCAATGTCGATACCCCAGCTGACGTTCGAAGATGCCATGCGGTTACGGCTCCGAGTTCGATCGAGTGGCCAATCGACGCACAACCGGTACGCCGGGCCCTAACAAGGAAAGAGAGAATCCTACCAACACCCCCACCACCACGCCGAGCGGGCCCGAGAAGCCCGGTTGGCCGGCCGCGGAGCCCCCCATTGGCATACGAGCGAGCCACCCGCGCGGTTCTTCCGCAAGCGCCCTCAGCAGACGGCTCCATCACACCACATCTGCCTATTTATAGTTGAGGCCCAGACCCGCCCTGCTCCCTCTGGCGGCACGCGAGCTTTGGGATAGACTTCCCTCCCCCACGCCGCGCGTGAACGCATGGACGCACGCAGCCTGGGGCGCACCCTGTTTTCGTCCACCCATCCATGCCCGTGCGGCACGCATGTGCCCAGAGATCCTCCCCTTATGAACGACCAGCCCAAGCCCACTCCCGAAAACGCCGCCACCCCGGAGACGCCCGAGACTCCGCAGACTCAGGCACCCCAGACGCCCGAATCCACCCCCACCGTGAGCGACGCGGAGAAGGCTGCCGCCGAAGCGGAAGCCAACAAGCAGGTCGATGCAGCCATGGCCGCTGCCGAGGACAACAAAGCCACCCTGCCCAAGCCAATGACAGGCGAGGCGGGTGAGGCGAGCAGCACGCCCGAAAAACCCAAGGATCAGGCCCCCGAAGAGGCCGCCCCCACCGTCTCGGAGGCCGCTTCGCGCGACGCCGAAGCCGCGATGGCCGCTGCTGCCGCCCCAGCCGCCGGCTCAGGGTCCGGTAAGAAGCCTGCCATCCGCGGCCCGCGCGTGGTTGAGGGGGGCCGTGAGCATCGCTCGGGCAACGTAGTCTCCATCGGTAGCGATGATATCTTCATCGAATTCGGGCCCAAAGAGCTCGGCGTCCTGCCCAAAGCCCAGCTCAAGGAGAGCGAAGAGGCCCCCAAGGTCGGCGATTCCCTTGAAGTGGTGGTTGATCGCTTCGATGCAGGCGAGTCTGTCTACGTCTGCTCACTGCCCGGCGCTGTCCAGAAGGCCGAGTGGGAGCTCCTCGAGAAGGGGCAGGTCGTCGAGGCGAAGGTCACGGGCAAGAACAAGGGCGGTTTGGAGCTCGAAGTCGCCAACCACCGCGCCTTCATGCCCGCCTCGCAGGTCGATGTCCACCGCATCGAAGACCTGTCGATCTTCATCGGGCAGAAGCTCACCTGCAAAGTGACCAAAATCGAGCGGGGCGGCCGGGGCAACATCACCCTCTCCCGCCGCGACATCGTTGCGGAGGAGCGGGCCGATCAGGCCAAGAAGCTCCGCGAGTCGCTCAAAGAGGGCGATGTGATCGAGGGCACCGTCCGCAAGATCATGCCCTTCGGCGCGTTCGTCGACATGGGCGGCATCGACGGCCTCCTCCACGTCTCTGATCTCTCACACGACCGCGCGAGCAAGGTCGAGGACTTCGTCAAAGAGGGCCAGCAGGTCAAGGTCAAGATCCTCAAGCTCGACTGGGAGAACGACCGGCACGGCCTCGGCCTCAAGCAGCTCGAACCCGACCCCTGGGACGAGAAGCTCGCCGAGGTCGTCGAGGGCGAGATCGTCACCGGACGCATCACCAAGCTCCTCGAGTTCGGCTGCTTCGTCGAGGTCGCCGACGGCATCGAGGGCCTCGTCCACATCTCCGAGCTCGCCTGGAAGCGCGTCGAGAAGACCTCCGACATCGTCCAGCCCAACAACACCGTCAAGGTGAAGGTGCTCTCCGTCGACAAGGACAAGCGCAAGATCTCGCTCTCCATCAAGCAGGCCTCCGACCGCCCCGAGCAAAAGGGCGGCGGCGGACGGGGCGGGCCCGGCGGTCGAGGCGGCCGAGGCCGGCGCGGCGAACAAGAGAAAGACACACGCACACCCGATGAGATCCTCAAGGAAACGCCCAAACTCCGCCGCATGCGCGAGCAGTCCAAACGCCAGGAAAACAAGAAGCAGGACACCGGCGGCGGCCTCTCTGGCGTCGACTATCTCGGCGGCGGACTCGGCGACCTGAAGCTCTAACTTATCGACTCCGGGCAGGTTGATCCGCGTGACGCAAAGAAGCTATTCCGAAAGCTGGACGAAGCTCCTGAGCACTGAGCGCGTGCCGCGTGACGGTACTCATCGCTCATCACAGAAAGCGTCCTCAGATACGAGGAGCGAGTTCCAGATTGACTATGACCGGATTGCCTACTCGACCGCTTTCCGCCGTCTCGCGCGTAAGACCCAAGTCCACCCGCTCGCAGACAATGACCATGTGCACACACGCCTTACCCATTCGATCGAGGTAAGCTGCGTTGGCCGTTCTCTTGGGACCAAGCTTGCACTATTTCTGAAAAATAGAAAAGAAGTATCCGGTAAGTCTGCACGCGAAATCCCGTGGGTATTGATGTCGGCTTGCATGTGTCACGACATAGGCAACCCACCATTTGGGCATGCAGGAGAAAACGCGATCCGTGATTGGGTCCAGAAGAACCGCGAGGTCGCCTTCGGGGCACCGCCCCACGAATCAAACGGGATGCAACACCAGAACCTGGCTGTCTCCGAAGCTTCCAAGCGTGACTTCGAGATCTTCGAAGGTAATGCACAAAGCTTCCGCCTTGCAGCACGCACTGACAACGGCCGGTATGGGTACCTTAGACTGACTTACGCCACACTTGGCACGCTGGTCAAGTACCCTTGGACATCTGCGAGCTCGCAGGCTTACAAGCATGGCAAGCACAACGTCTACTCGACAGAAGAAACCACTTTTGACCGGATGAATCGTGAGCTTGGGCTCTTCGTCAGTGCCGGACGGGGATATCGACACCCTATGTCCTTTCTTGCCGAAGTCGCAGACGACATCTGCTACCGCTCCTTGGACTTGGAAGATGCGGCGGAATTAGGGCTTATCTCGCCATCAGAAGTCCACGAGATTTTCAATGATGCTCTAGGCGACAAGTCTGAAACTGATGCTAACGGGTATAGCCACACGATCGGGCAACGCCGGAGCAAAGTCATCGGCCGCCTAATCGACGAGTCCTGGCGCGTATTTGAAAAACACTACGACGACATCATGAATTGGACGTGGGATCTCGATCTTAAGTCTCATTTCAGCTCGCCTATGACAGGATACATGAACGCAATTGATGAACTGTACAAGAGCACGATCTTCAATGATAGATCTAAAGTAGCAGCCGAACTTGGCGCACACCAAGCGCTTGGTCGTATCGCCCACGCAGTCTGCACTTCATGCAAAGAGATTGCGGACACGGGTTCGTTTAGCAAATGCGGGTTTCGCTCGCGCCGCTGCCTCGAGCTCGGATGGGGTAACAACTACGCCAAGGCGAACCAGCACAGGCCCTACGACTGGTGGCTGCACCAGATCATGGACTTCCTCGCGTCGCTCACCGACAACTACGCCCGCCAGCTCTCACGCGAGATCGAGGGCACCTAGCCGCGCACTGGCGGCCCCAGCAACTAGCGCCGTCCCTGCGCCTCTTCACCGTGCGATTCACCGAGCGGGTGCGCCGGCCGCCTCCGCCTCTTCGGGAATCTCGGGCAGCAACACATGCAGCTCTTCGCGTACCGCTTTGCGCACCGCGCGGTCGGCGGCCTCGCTCGCCTCGCGTGCACGCAGGCTGTGCTTCACCGTGTCGTCGCTCGCAGGCTGCTGAGCGGACATGCCCTCTTCCACGGTCATCGACTCCTCCGCCTCTTGCAGCGCCTTCGACCAGTCTCTTCGGATCGAACGCATCTCTCGGGCGGTCCGCAGCGCGATGCGCTCCACCGCGGCACGCTCGTCGTCGTTGAGCACATCGATTGCGCGTGCTGCTTCGATGGTGCGCTCGCCGAGGCTCGGCGTGTGGATCGCGGGGTACGCCTGCCGCTGCCACTCGTCCTCCCACAGCTCGCGCAGCTCGGGGGGGAGCGTCGTGGCGATGGCGGTCGCGCGGGACTGGTGCACCCGCCGGGTGTCGAAAAGATCGTCCATGAACTCGCCCATGTACTCCAGGAAGCGCACGTCGGTCTGCATGGCCATGATGGAGTCCATCTCACGGATGAGCTCTATGAGTTCGCGCTGGACCGTGCGAAAATGCTCGACCCGCTGGGCGATCGCGCGGTCGTAGCCGGCCATCGCTTCGTCGTAACGCTGGGTCTCTTCGGGTGTAAGCAGATCGCGCACGCCCAGCTCGGCGTCTACCGTCAGCGGGTCCGCGGAGAAGCCGCTGATCTGCGACCCCCAGGCCGAACGGACGATCACAAGCCGATCCGCGCGCATGCTCGCCGACTCGAGCCGCGGGAGCTGCCCCTCGTCGAGCAGCAGCCGGGCATTCTCATAGAGCGCCGCCCGCGCGTCGTACTGCTTCAAGCCCGCGTCCATGCGCTCGATCATCCACTCTTTCATCTCATCGGTGGCCATCGGGTGAACGCTCGACTCGCGCTCCCCGAGCTCGTTCAGCCGCACCAGAAGCTGCGACTCGACGCGCAGCCGCTCCGCTTCGGCGGCTTCCACCAGCTCCTCGAAGCCGGCCCGCTGATCTTCGGTGAGCTCGAGCGTCTCCGCGAACGCATCGATCGCTTCGGGGACCATCACCGGCTCGAGCAGCGTCTGTCCGCGTGCGGGGGCTGCCATCAGGCAGAGCAGGGCCAAACACCACAGGCAGACACGGTTCGCACACGCACGCATAGTCAGGCTCCGGGACTGTTGAGAGGGAGAGGGAGAGGGAGATCAGAGAGATCCACACCCGTTGCTATGCCTCACATAGCATCCGGTTGCACGCCCCCGCTCATTCCCAATCCGGACCACGCCCCCGCGTGCTCCCCCGCGAGGCAAAACCCGCCGCCAAGGCGCGGCACGCGCCCTTCGAGCCAGCCGAGTGACAGCCTCTTCTTCGCGTCGAGCACGCACCGGCGCGACGTGCCCGCACCCCCGGCGAGCCCGCGGACAGTACCCGTCCACACGAGACCGGCCGAGGCGAGACGCTCCGCGACACGCAGCGTCGTCAGCCGCTCGACATCTCCCAGCTCGGCCCACAGCGCACCAACATGCGCATAGTCAAAGACATCCGCGCCCGTGCGCTCCACCAGTTCCACGGGGCGCTCAGACGAGTGGTCCGCCATGCGCAGGCCAAGCCTCGTGCACACTTCTCCGAGAGTGGCAGACTCCTCATCGGTGTGCGCTCCGACGAGCGCGAGTGACACCGCGCGATCCGTTGGCCACCGCGAACGAAAACGCTCCAGCGCTATCGCCGCCCCCCCGCTCATTCGACGGGGGGCTCGTCTTGGGGCAGATCGGGTGCCGCCACGCCCAGCATCGCTGCGCCCTCGGGCGTGAGCGCCCGGCCTCGGCGGGTCCGCGCGAGCAGGCCGATTTGCAGCAAAAACGGCTCGACCACATCCTCGAGCGTGCCCGCGTCCTCGCCCATCGTCGCGGCGACCGCCTCGAGCCCGACAGGACCGCCCTGATACGTGCGCGCGATCGTGGAGAGGTACCGGCGGTCGAGCTCGTCGAGCCCGCGACCGTCTACCCCTTCCAACGCGAGCGCTTCATCGACAACTACGCTCGTGATCGAACCGCCCGCACGCACCTGCGCGTAGTCACGCACACGCCGAAGCAGTCGGTTGGCAATGCGCGGCGTGCCGCGAGAGCGCGAAGCGATACGCCCGAGCGCTTCATCATCACCTGAAACACCCAGCAGATCGCGCGAGCGGCGCAGAATCCGCTCGAGATCGTTTACCGGGTAATAGCGCAGGTGGTGCACCAGCCCGAAGCGCGAGCGCAGCGGGGCCGAGAGCAGGCCCGAGCGCGTCGTCGCGCCGATCAGGGTGAAGGGCTTCAACGTGAGTTGGACGGTCCGCGCATGCATGCCCGCGTCGATCGCAACATCGATCCGCCCGTCTTCCATCGCGGGGTAGATGAACTCCTCGACCGCGATGGGCAAGCGGTGGATCTCGTCGACAAAGAGCACGTCGTTGTGCTCGAGCCGCGTCATCGCACCGACGAGATCAGCGCCCTTCGTCAGTGCGGGCCCGGAAGTGACGTGCACGTTCGAGCCCATCTCGGTGGCGACAACGTGGGCGAGGGTCGTCTTCCCCAAGCCCGGCGGGCCGTGCAAGAGCAGGTGCTCCATGGGCTCGGCCCGCTGTTTGGCGGCCTCCATCGCGATCGTGAGTCGCTCCACTAACTCACGCTGGCCCACGTACTCGCTGAGGATCTGCGGCCGCAACGACCGCGCTTGCTCCGCTTCGGCGGGCGAACGCTCCTCGGCCGCGATCCAACGCTCGGTTGACATGGTCGGAGTATAGTCGGGTTACGCCCGCCCGGGTCTGGGCCCAGATGCTGCTCCTCTGCCCAATCCACGCGCAAGTCGCCATCCGCGAGCGCGATCCCTAGGATCTCTGCCCGCCCGCGTGGGCCGACGGGGACACACGCCCCGGCAACGGATCTCGCCGCCGGGCACAACGAGGAAGGATCCTCTACCGATGGCATACAGCGCTCGGCTCCTGCGGTGCGGCGGCTTCAAGCTCGACGCGGGCTGCATGTTCGGACTCATCCCGCGCGTCGTCTGGACGCGATGGCTCGAGCCCGACGCCGAGAACCGCATGCCCCTCCAGCAAAACGCGCTGCTCCTCGAGGGCTTCGGCCGACGCGTGCTCATCGAGCCCGGCGTGGGCAACAAGTTCGGGCCGAAGGAGCGCGGCATCTACGCCCTCGAAGATCGCTCCATCCACGACGCGCTGCACGAGGTCGACTGCGACCCAGACGATATCGACGCCGTCGTTTGCACCCACCTGCACTTCGACCACGCCGGCGGGCTGACCGCATGGGACGAGGATCACGCGGACAAAACCCGCCTGAGCTTCCCGAACGCCGAGATCATCGTCCAGCGGCGCGAGTGGGAAGACGCGATCGCCAACAAGAGCACGATGCACAAGACCTACCTGCCCAACCACCTCACCGACGCCGTCGCGGAGATGGCCCGGCTCGTCGAGGGCGAGGAAGAGGTCCTCCCGGGCCTGCGCGTAGTCGATTGCCCCGGCCACACGTGGGGTCAGCAGGCGGTGCTCTTCGAAACCCGCTCGGGCGAGACGGCCTGCTTCGTCCCCGACGTCATGCCCACGCGCCTGCACTGCCGGTCCACGACCAACCTCGCCTACGACGTCGAGCCCTACACCTCTATGGTCCAGCGCATGCGCATGCTCGAACTCGCGAGCGAGAACGCCTGGAAGCTCGTGCTCGATCACGAGCCAGGCCACGCGGTGTTCGGCGTGACGCCCCATGACGAACGGCCGGGCGAGTACAGGCTCGAAGAGACCACGCTGTAACCATCGCCGCCTGATGCCGAGCCGGTGCCGACCCGACGACAGTTCGCTGTCCTGCTGGTTCCGACACAAACCAGCAGACCATCAATCCGGCAAACCCGGTCAGAGGATCTCGACGACCTCGAAGCGGATCGTGCCGCGAGGCGCATCAACGCGGATCGACTCGCCCACGCGGGCTTTCATCAGCGCCTCACCCATCGGGCTGCCGACGGTCACTTCGACGACTTCGCCCGTGTTGCTGCCCGAAGACTCACCGACCAGCCGGAAGAGATCCTCGTCCCCGTCTTCATCGCGGAGCTTCACGGTAGCGCCGACGAACACCACATCGTCGGGCATCGCGTCGCGGTCAACGACCTGCGCGGTAGCAAGGCGTTCTTCGAGCCGACGGATCTCCGCCTCGTTCAGCCCCTGGTCCTCACGGGCCGCGTGGTACTCCGCGTTCTCCTTCAGGTCCCCCAGCTCGCGCGCCTCGGCGATGCGCTGGGTGATCTGCGGGCGCTTTTCGAGGTGCCCCTTCAGGCGTTCTTCGAGCTGCGTCTTCTCTTCCGCGGTGATGAAATCCATCGGTTGCTCCGTATAAGCAGAGCGGGCGCCGCCTGGCGCCCGTCGGTCGGGTCTTGAACGGTAATCGTAGGTCGATTATCCGCGAGGACCAGTCGCCGAAGCCGGGCCGTCGGGTCTGCGCGACAACAAAAGCCACCCCAGCGCACCAACGCCCAGTGGCGCGAGCCCCGAGGCCCACTCGACGCCCGTCATCCGGGGACGGAGGTTCCCTGTGGTCTCCGATGTCAGCATGTATGACGCTGTGAACGGCGAACCAAGCCCCCACCACTGCGGGAGCGCCCAAGCGGTCGGCGTGATGAAGCGCTCGACCACGATCATCGCCCCCGGTGCGATCATCAGGAGCGCGAGCACCCAGGCCATCGCGCCGAGCCGGGCTCCGCTCGAATGGCGCGCGGTGCCCCACGACACCAGCACACCGATGAGCAGGGCCCACCCCGTAAGCAGGAGCGCGAGCCCGCCCGTGACCGCCCACGTCCAGCCCGTGAGCACGGGCATCGGCCAAAGCACGACCTGCGCCGGCAGCAGGAGCACCAGGAGATCCATAAGCGTCGCGCGCCTAGGCCGTTCGGGCCCGACCTGGCTCAGCCTGGTGAGCGGCCACAAAACGCACACACCAACAACCGTCACAAGCATCATCGCGCGACACCCGTACACCCATTGATCGATCGTCGGCCCCGTTGCGCTGCGCACCGCGAAGATCGTCAGCAGCGCCGCCCCCATCAGATAGATCGCCCAGTACAACGCGAAGAGTCGCGGCTCCCCCTTGCGGTGGGCCCACGGATCGTCCGGGCCCCGCGAAGCGATCTCGGGGACCCACACCATCGGGCCGATGCGTGTTCCGACCTGCGGCTGCTCGGCATCGGCAGCGCCGACACGCGGCGGCGCGGGGGGCGCTTGCCCTATCTCCCGCGCGTCGTTCACCGCGAGGGCCTCATATCGATGCGCGCGGTGCCGTCACGGATGTCGATCGTCTGCCCCGCGCGGTTGTGCGTCGTGCCCGTTACGAGGGTTGCAAGCAGTTCCGCCTTCCGCTGAGCGGTCACTTCGCCCGGGCGGCTGGTCCCGACCGCGCCGCCCCACACCACGCGCGCGCCCTTCTTCGTCGTGACCACAAGCATGTCCTGATCACGCACATCGACGCGGGCGACATAATCCTCGAGGTTCCCCTCAGCCTCGACGCCGCGGATGATCACCGGCGTCCGCTGGAGCAGGTCGAGCAGCGCGATCCCGTCGCGCACGTCATCGAGCACCCAGGGCTGGCCCCAATCCACCCGGTCGCCTGCCATCGGCGGGCCCTGCAACGGGCGCTCGATGATCGGCAAGCCGCTGACGGCGTTGCCCAAAGGACGCTCCATCACGACGCTATCGGTGCCCACGATGTACGGCTCTCCGCGCCATTCCACGATCGCACGCGGCAAGCGCCAGTCGGCATCGATCACAACATTGGGCGCATCGGCGCTCTCCACCGCGACACGCCGAACGCTGCGCACATCGACGAACCAGCCCGTCTGCATCAGCTTCGTGTGCGTGTTCATAAGCGACTCGTGATCGAAGGGGTCCGACGTCGCCACGTACTTCACGATCTGCTCAAGCTCCGACCGCACCAAGGGCGGCACCCAGCTATCAAGCGCCTCCGGCGCTGTCGGGTAGGTGAACCCGACGCGCACGAGGTCCGCTCCGTCGGCGGCTCGCTGTCGCAAAGCTGGCACGCCCAGCACCCAACCAACGAGCATCACCACCACGAACGCCACCGTGCCGATGCGCCAGGCCGCCGTAGCTCCCTCACCGATGGCCGAGCGCAGCACCTGCGATGCGGGCGAGGAGGCACCCGTTGGTTTCTTGGTCTTCTTCTTCTTGCTGGTTGAACGGGGCATGCACTCTCGATTCGATCTGCGGTCGGTATCAGTTCGCGGAGAACGGGGAAGATGGGAGGGCGCTATCCAGAAGCGCCCGGCGGACAAGCCCGACGCACAGTTCGGGCAGGGCGATGCCCGCGTGGGCCGCGGCCATGGGCAAGAGCGATGATCGGGTGAATCCCGGCATTGTGTTGAGTTCCAAGAGCCACGCCGTCCCCGCCCCGTCCAGGATGAAGTCGGCCCGGCAGAGATGCCGGACCCCGAGCAGCGCCGCCAGCAGCTCGGTTTCGTTGGAGATCCGCTCGGCGACGCCCTCCGGGAGCTCCGGTGCAGGTGCATAGATCGTGTCGCCGCGCTCGTACTTGGCCGCGAAGTCGTACAGGCCGCCCCCGGTCTCCGCGGGCGTGATCTCCACGACCGGCAGGGCGCGTAACCGGTCTTCTGCGTTCAGCCGTATCGCGCCGACGGTCAACTCCCGACCCCGCCGCATCGGCTCGGCCATCATCACCTGGCGACTCGACTTCGCGTCCTCCCACGCACGCATCCACGAATCCCTGTCCCGGCAAAGGTGCAAACCGATCGTCGACCCATCGGCAACCGGCTTCACGACAAACGGGAAGAGCAGCGGCGGCGCGCCATCCCCCGAAGGATCAACGATCGCCGTCTCAAGCGTGCTGATCCCGAACTGGGCCGCGAGCTGTTTGGTGCGGACCTTGTCCATCGCGGCCCGCGCGGGGCCCGACTTCGACCCCACAAACGCGCGACCGTCGGCCTCGAGGAGCCGCTGCAATCCCCCGCCCTCACCCCAGGGGCCGTGCAGCACGGGGAAGATCACCTCGCCCGAAGCCCTGCCGAAGCCCAGCCGCGCAACCTCCCGCTCGCCGGGTGTTGTGATCTCCTCGAGTACGACCTGGCACCCCGCCTCTCGCAGCGCCGAAGCAACCCCCTCCGCGCTGGCGAGAGAGACATCGCGCTCCGCGTCGGGCCCGCCGCCGAGAACCAGCACGCGGAGCTCCTCAGCCGGGATGTCTGTGAACTGGCTCATGCGCCGGCGCGCTGGGGAGCACGGTCGAGCGGTGAACCCTCGCCGGCGCCCCAGATCACGACCTCGGGCTGGAGCTCTGCCCCCGTTGACTCCCGTACGCGCTCGCGCACGCGGCGCATGAGCTCGATGACGTCCTCCGCGCTCGCCCCCTCGCCGACGACAACGAAGTTGGCGTGCTTCTGGGAGACCGAAGCGCCGCCGACGCGCATGCCCTTGCAGCCCGCGCGGTCGATGAGCATGCCCGCGCTGGTGCGCACACCATCGATGGTCGGGTTCTTAAAGACACACCCCGCCGACCGCTCGGCCATGGGCTGCGATGTCTTCTTGTACGCCATCACATCCTTGAGCCGCTGCCGCACCCGGGCACGCTTGGGGTCGGGCTGGTGCTCGAGGTGCAGGTCCACGCTCGTCACGATGAGGTGATCCAGCGCCGACCGGCGGTAGCCGAAGTCCAGCTCGTCGTGCGGGATGGTCAGCAGCTCCCCCGTGAGCGTGACCGCCTGCACCGTCTCGACCAGGTCGGCGATCTCGCCGAAGGCGCCGCCCGCGTTCATCACCACCGCGCCGCCCACACTCGCCGGTATGCCCCCGAGCACTTCCAGGCCCTCGAAGCCATCGCGGACCGTGTCGACGATCAATCTCGGGAGGCGAGCGCCGGCGCCCACGGTCACAAGCACCCGCCTCGGGCGCTCCGGGCTGCTCGCGGGGTCGTAGCCGTTGAAGTCGACCTCGCCCATCGCCCGCAGACAAAGCACGAGCCCGTCCACACCCGCGTCGTGCACCAGCAGGTTCGCGCCGTCGCCCAGGACCCGCACCCGCTCGCCCGCGAATACACGCAGCACCGAGATCAACTCCGCGGTGGTGCGCGGACGCGCGAGGGTCTTGGCCCTGCCGCCCACCCCGAACCACGTCTCGATCGGAGCATCCGACTCGATGATGTCGCCCAACGCGCTCATGACTTCCCCCCCGCACGCAGGTCCCGGCCGGCGGCAGACGGAGCGCCCGCTGCGCTCATGTACTCCCGCGCGATCTCCCACACCGGGCCCGCACCCATCACCACCAGCAGGTCGCCCGGCCTGCAGAGGTTCTCCAATTGCTCGACGATCGCGCCGAACGGATAGAGGTGCATCGCCCGAACGCCGCGCTCGCGGAGCTTGTCCACAAGGTCGCTCGCGCTCACGCGCGTCCGCTCCTGCTCCGAATCGCGGACGAAGTAGATGTGCGGCACGATCACAACATCCGCCTGACCGAAGGCTGCAGCGAACTCGTCCAGCAAAAATCGAGTCCGCGAGTGCTGGTGGGGCTGGAACACACAGATCAGTCGCCCGCCGTGCGATTCGGGCCGGTCCGACTCGCGGAGCGCCCGGAGCGTGGTCTCGATCTCGGTCGGGTGGTGCCCGTAATCGTCATAGACGCGGACGACCTCGCTCCGCGCACCGTTGCCGCCCCGACCACCAAGTGGAACATCTCCCAAGAGCTGCATGCGTCGGTGGAGGCCGGTGAACCGGCCCAGCGCCTCGGCGACCCGTGCCGGCTGCCCGCCGCACCACTGGGCCAAGACCCCCGCGACCGCTGAATCGAAGGCCATGTGCTCGCCCGGGAGCGCGAGCACCCAGTCGCACACAGGCCTGCCCTGGCGGACGAGCCCCACCCGGCGGGTGCTGGTGTCGTAGGTGATCTGCCAGTCGGCGCTCGGCTCGTACCCGATCGTCTCGACGAGCGCGCCCGTCCGGGCGACCACCTCGCGCCGATGACCGCCCGAGTGCGCGATGAGCAGCCGCCCGCCCGCGCTCGCTGCCGGCAAGAGCCCCGCGAACTCCGCGAACGAATCCACCACCGCATCGAGCGAGCCGTAGATGTCCAGATGGTCCGCTTCGACGGAAGTAATTGCGGCGATCTTCGGCTGCAGCCTGTGGAACGAGCGGTTGTACTCGCACGCCTCAGCCACGAGCAGGCCCGGCTCCCCCGCGCGGGGGCCAGCAGGGACCGCGCTCGCACCGAGGCGGAAGCCCGTCCCGCCCGATTCCGCCCCGCCGTCCGGCGAGAGCTGCGGAACCGTGGCGCCGACGATGACCGAGGGATCGAGCCCGCAAGAGATCAGCGCGTGCCCCAGCATGGCGACCGTCGTGGACTTGCCGTGCGTGCCCGCGACTGCAACCCCCGTCCGGCCGCCCATGCAGACGCCCAGCGCCTCGGCATAACTCCACTGCTCGACGCCCGCCTGGGCCGCGGCGATCATCTCCGGGTGATCCGCGCGGATCGCCGCCGAGTGCACAACAAGGTCGGTCCCCTCGGGCAATAGGCCCGCCGCCTGATCGAAGCTCAGGGGCACCCCCTCGGCCTCGAGCTGCAGGGTGATGCCCGTAGCGGCGCGATCCGAGCCCGCGACCTCGGCGCCGAGCCCGCGAAAGAGCCGCACGAGCCCGGACATGCCGCACCCGCCCACGCCCACGAAGTACGCCCGCCGGCCCTGAAGGGCCGAAGCGCCGGCGTGGCCTTGCGTGTTGTCTGATTCGTCTTGCACGCGTCCTCCTACCGATCCTACATCGGCCGGCTTCGTGCGCACGCGAGAATCTTGCGACCCGCCAGAGCGCTACCCTCAGCGGCCATGGAGAACCCCAACGCACCGCACGACCCGACCGCCCAGCAGACCCAGTTCCCGCACAAGATCGCGGTCCTCTGCGACCTCCGCGACCACGCAGGGCGGGTGCTCATGCTCCACCGGAAAAAGCCGCCCAACCTCGACCTCTACTCCCCCATCGGGGGCAAGCTCGAGACGGGCCTCGGCGAGAGCCCCGCCCAGTGCGCCAGGCGAGAGATCATGGAGGAAGCCGGCCTCGACATACCCATCGAGCGCCTCCGCCTCTGCGGGCTCATCACCGAGCGCGGCTACCAGGGTGAAGTCAACTGGATGATGTTCTACTACCGCGTCATCGGGAGCGTGGAACTCGAGCCCTTCGAGATGCGCGAGGGCCGACTCGAGTGGGTCGAAGAATCCGCCCTCGACGACCTGCCTCTCCCCGAGACGGATCGCAAGGCCATCTGGCCCGCCATCCGGGCCCACGAGCCCGACGGCTTCTTCGCCCTGCACATCGATTGCACCGCCCCCGAGATGTCCTGGCACCTCGAGCAGAGCGACCCCTCACGAAACGGGTGAAACCGCACCCGACCAAGACCGAAACGTAGAATGTGCCGATGAAACCCAGCATGAGACGACACACCCCACGCCCCCGCCCCTCGCGCCGGCTCCGACTGCTGGCGCGTGTGATGATGCTGGTGGCCCTGACGACGCTCGTCTCGACCCACGCCGCAACCACGCTCGCCGACGATTCGACACCGCCCCTAGCGCCCACCGCTGGGAGCAGCCAGCAGCAGGCGTCCACGGGCGAAGCAGAGGCCCAGGCCACCGGCGCCGGCTCGGCTGCGAGCGCCGCAACGGGGCCGGGCGTGCTCGCGGGGCCCACGCAGATCAACAACCTCGCCGTCGTCACCATCGATGGGCCCATCGATGCCATGACGTCCGTCAGCATGAAGCGCCGCTTCGAGCAGGCCATCACAGCGGGCGCCGACGGGATCGTGATCGAGCTCAACACCCCGGGCGGCGAGGTCGGCGCGGTGCTCGAGATGACCGCGCTCATCCGCGATACCAACGTCCCCGTCATCGCCTGGGTCAACGACGACGCCTATTCCGCCGGCGCCATCATCGCCATCGCGTGCGACGAGATCGTGCTCTCCTCCGCAGCCACGATGGGCGACGCCGCCCCCATCGCCGCCAACCCCCTCACCGGCATCATGGCCCTCCCCGAGACCGAGCGCGCCAAGCTGCTCTCCCCCCTCATCGCCGAGGTCGTCGACAGCGCCCGCCGCAACGGCTACGACGAGGTGCTCGTGACCTCGTTCGTGCAGGTGGGCGTCGAGACGTGGATGGTCACGCACAACCAAACGGGCCAGAAGTACTTCCTTACCGAGCGCGAGTACACCGCGCTCTTCGGTTCCGAGCCCCCGCGCGCCACGCCGCTCGTGCAGTCGGGCGTCGGAGCAGCGGGCCAGCAGGCGCAATCGCCCCCCCAGTCGTCCACCGCTCCCGCCAACAACACCGCGCCCGCAGAAGAGTCCCCGGGCATGGACGCGCTGAGCGATGTGACGGGCCCCGACATCGCCCAGGCCGCCGCCATCAACATCACCGCCCTCTCCACAAGGCCGGACTTCGCCCAAGAAGACCCAGCGGACTACACCTTCGTCCAGTACGCGACCGACGGAAAGACGCTCCTCACCGTCCGGGAGCAGGACCTGCGCACCCTCGGCTTCACGCGCTACGCCAGCACCATCGATTCCGACGCCGATCTCAAGACCTACGTCGCCGCCACGAACCTCGTCCGCCTGAACATCACCTGGTCCGAGCGCTTCGTCGGCTTCGCCACGCAAGGCGCGAGCGGGCTGCTCTTCCGCGGCGCGATGATCGTGCTCTTCCTCCTCGGGCTCTTTGTAGAGATGGCCGTGCCGGGGATGGGCCTTGCGGGCCTCGTCGCGCTCATCGCCCTCGCGGGCCTCATCGTCCCCCCCATGATGATCGGCGCTTCGTCCTGGTGGACACTCGCCGCGATCATGGGCGGGGTGCTGCTCATAGTCCTTGAGATATTCGTCATACCGGGCCTGGGCATACCGGGCGTGCTCGGGCTCGTGCTCATCGTCGCCGGCCTCGTGGGCACCTTCGCCGGCGTCGGAGAACTGTTCCCGGGTCAGAACTCGGGCGGCGGCCTCGGCTGGGCGCTCTCGACGATCTTCTTCGCCTTCTTCATCACCGGCATCTGCGCCTATTTCGTCACCAAGTACACGCGCTCGGTGCCCGTACTCAACCGTCTCATACTCACCGAGACGATGGCGACGTACGACCAGCCGGGTCGAACAACCCTCCTCGAGTCGATGTCGCCCGCCCTCGCCGGCGTCATTGATGTCGGTGATGTCGGCAAGACCACGGTCGCCCTCCGCCCCGAGGGCGAGGCCGAGTTCAACGAGACGCTCTACACCGCGATCGCCGTGGTGGGCTACATCCCGCACGAAACACCCGTGCGCGTCGTGCGCGTCGAGGGCGAGACGCTCTACGTCGAGCCCGCCGACCAACCGGAGATCAACGCGTGAGCGACCACCTCCTCCTCGGGGTCATCCTGATCGCCGTCGGCTTCGTGCTCGCGTTCCTCGAGATCTTTATCCCCTCGATGGGCCTGATCGCAGCCGTCGCGGGCCTGACCGCCCTCGCGGGCGTCGTCGCCCTCTTCTTCGAGGGGCCCGCCTGGGGGTTTACCGGCCTGGGCACCGTCGTCTTCGGCGGTATCGCGATGGTGATCTTCGGCGTTCGCCTCCTCCCCTACACGCCCTTCGGCAAGGGGCTCCTCCTCGGCGAGTCGGAGGAGGAACTCGACCGCCGAAACGCCGAGGCCGCCGAGCGCGCGCGCATGGAGCAGGCGCTCGTCGGCGTGGAGGGCGTCGCGCAGACCGACCTCCGCCCCGTCGGGACCGCGCTCGTCGAGGGCGCACAGATCGAAGTCCTCTCCCGCGGCGCCCCCATCGATGCCGGCACCGCGGTCAAGGTCGTCGAAGTGCGCGGCAACGAGATCTTCGTCAAACCCCTCGGCTAACCCCGGCTCCCCCCGCTTCATCTCGCCCGCTGCCGAATTGATCGAGCCGCAATTCCCTCAAGCGGACTTCCCCGCCCCGGTCATGCCTCACGCGCGGATCCGGATATGATAAGGGCTCCTGACCGCTGCACGCGCAGCTCTTCCTCCCATTTCGGGCCTACGCCCGGGAAGGCGCCTGATGGAACCTTGGCTCATCGCCGTACTCGCAGTCGTCGGCCTCATCCTGCTCGTTGTGCTGGTCTTTATCTTCCAGTTCTTCCAGCTCTGGGTGCAGGCCCTGCTGTCGCAGGCCCGCGTCGGCCTGCCCTCTCTGATCGGTATGCGCTTCCGCAAGGTGCGCCCCGATGTCATCGTCCTCTCGCGCATTAAAGCGGTGAAGGCGGGCATCAACGTCGACACCAACCAACTCGAGACGCACTACCTCGCGGGCGGGCGGGTGCCGCAGGTCATCAACGCCATGATCGCAGCGAACCGGGCGAAGATCGACCTGCCCTTCGACACCGCCTGCGCGATCGACCTCGCTGGCCGCGACATCCTCGACGCCGTCCAGACCTCGGTGAACCCCAAGGTCATCGACGTGCCCAACCCCAAGCTCGGGCGCCCCACCGTCGACGCCGTCGCGCAGGACGGCATCCAGCTCAAGGCCCGCGCCCGCGTCACCGTGCGTGCGAACATCCAGCGCCTCATCGGTGGTGCGACCGAAGAGACGATCGTCGCCCGCGTCGGCGAGGGTGTCGTCTCCACAATCGGCTCGTCTCTTACCCACCAGGAGGTGCTCGAGAACCCCGACCGCATCTCGAAGACCGTGCTCGAGCGCGGCCTCGACTCGGGCACCGCGTTCGAGATCCTCTCGATCGACATCGCCGACATCGACGTGGGCGAGAACATCGGCGCCAAGCTCAAGACCGACACCGCCGAGGCAGAGAAGAAGCGATTCCAGGCCGAGGCCGAGAAACGCCGCGCACTCGCCGTCGCCGAAGAGCAAGAGTTCAAGGCGCAGGAGCAGAAGAACCGCGCGGTCGTCGTGCTCGCGGAGGCCGAGGTGCCCAAGGCCCTCGCCAACGCCTTCAACAACGGCTCGCTCGGCGTCATGGACTACTACCGCATGCAGAACGTCGTTTCGGACACGAAGATGCGTGGCGCGATCGCGGGCGATGGCGACGATTCCCACTCGTCCATGCCCGCCCCCTGATCCGCGTTCAACCGCATCCGAAGATCAGTCAACGACTCAACGCCGCGGTTCACTCGCGGCGTTTTTCATGTGCAGCGCCCGCTCGGCCAACTGGCGGAGACGCCGTTCGCGCACATCGGCCCGGCACATACGCGGAGCAGAAACATGCCCCGCAGCAGCGGGTTCGATCTCAGCAGCCGAAGGGCGCTGAGCTGGGGCCGAGGGGGGCGCCGCCGGAGCGAGCGCTCCCGCGTCAGCATCGGCGGTGCCGCGCGCAGCGGGCTGGACCACCGCATCGGGCCAGACCCCCGCGATCATCGACTCGTCGGGGCGGCCCAGGAAATAGACCGTATCGCTCGGCAGGGTGCTAAAGGAACGGCTGTTGGGCACGGGCCCCATCTGCCTCGACGCGATGTAGAGCGCACCTTCCCGGCGGAGCAGCACCGAAGGGAAACGCGGGTCGCGGTAGATCCTGCGAAAACCCTCCACACCACCGAGTTCGGCGGGTGGCACCGCCAGGTTCTCGAGCAGCGGGCTCGCCAGTTCCCGGTTGCTCACGCGTTCGAGCGCCGGCTCATTGGCGAGCGCAGGCGCACTCACAGCACCGATCAGCGTGGCGATGAAAGCGGTGCGGGCGAGAGTCATCAGTGCAGATTACGCCTCAAGGAGCAGTAGGGATCGGGAACTTAGCAGATCGCCCATTCATTCGCGTCCGCGTGCGGGGCTACTCACCCCCTGCTCATCGACCATCTCTGCAAACGCCGTGAGCGAGAGGCCCTCGAAGCCTTCGACCATGGCTCGCCACATCCGGGCGTAGAGCACGCCCCGCGTCCCCGTGCCCGCACGCAGCTCCTCCGAAACCGTCTCGTCCTGGAACGCTGCGATGATCTCGAGAAGCGTGATCTCCTCGGGCGCTCGGGCGAGGCGGTACCCGCCCCTCGCTCCGACTTTGGACCGCAAGAAGCCCGTCTCCCGCAGGCGGAGCAATACCGCTTCGAGGAACTTGGCAGGCAAGCCCTCGCGGTCGGCAATCTCGCGTGCTCGAAGATAGGAAGAGCTCTCATCACGAGCCAGGCATACGACAGCCTGGATCGCGTGCTCACAACGCTTGGATAGCTTCATACAAACCCGGGTGGCCAAGAGACACGGAAGAACCCAGCCCCCCGAAGCCACGCGCGGGAAGCACTAGAACAGTATACGGATGGCCACGCGTAATGTTCGAGGGCGATCGGGCTCATTCAGCGCATCTATCGCAGGTCCGCTGGCGGTCCAACGCTCGAAAATCACATTAATCAGGGCCTGATCCACCGCCTGCACCCCCGAACCCGGGTCTAACTCGACCCAGTCCACGCGCCCGTCCGCCTTGAAATCGATCCGGGCGATCGCGGGGCTCGGGCTCGACATGATGGTGGTGTAGTGGAAGTAGCGCGGCTTGGCCGTCTTGATCGTCAAGCCCTCCGAGGAGATGTCCGAGCCGAGCACCTCGGCAAGTGCCTCGATCGTCGAACTCGCGTCCGCTTCGCGGTCCGAGGGCGCCCCCGCGGGCGTTGGGGTCGGGCTTCCGCCGGAACTCCCCGGCTCCTGCTGCACAACCGTTTCGAGGGCCGATCCCGATTCGGCGTCTTGCGCCGCCTCCTCAACAGGTTGCGGGGCAGGCTGGGCGGGTGTGCCCCGAGAGTCGGCGGCGAAGAGCCCGAGTATCTCGCGCAGTTGGGCCACGTACGCCCCGCCCGCTTCGAGCGCCTGCTGGGCGGGCGTCGTGATCGGTGCGCCCGGAGAAACAAGCTGGCGAATGGCAGCGATGCCCTCCCCGAAGGCCTGCGCATCCACCGGGGCGGCCCCCTGCCCCGAATCGGGCACAGGTGCGAAATCCGCTGGCCGATCGAGGCGCAGGGCCGCCTGAGTCACCTCGGAAGGATCGGTCTGAGCGTGAGGAGCAGGGTCGGGCAGGGTGATCCACGAGATCGAGATCGGGCTTCCCGAGTGCTCGCCAAGCCGAACTGGCCGCTGCTCGGGAGCTTCGGCCATTGGTTCGTCGTCCCGGGCCTCGTGTGGCCCCACCGCTTGCTGCATCGCCAAGATGGCCGCAGCAAAGAGCAGGCTATGCACCAGCAGGCTGAGCAGCGCAGCCACCCCGCCGCGACCGATTCCGTTGGCTTCGTGCACAGGTGAAGTTGGAGCGGGGTCGGCCAGAACGATGCCTCCTGTGCATTGGTTATACCCGCGGGGCCCGCGTGATCTACAGTGCACCCTCACCATGAACCACGATCTCTCCGAGTTTCTTCGCGAGTGGCCCCACGAACCGGGCCAGCTCAACGTCCGCCTCATCCGCGGGGCCGACGCCCAGCAGAAGATCCAGATGCGTCTGGATCTGGGCGTGCTCCAGATGGATATGTCCGGAAGGCCCGACGGCCTCCGCCCCAACGGCTTCGAGAGCATTCTCGAGGAGTTCGAGGCCGCCCTCGACGATCACAACGAGGCCGAACTCGAAGACCC
Organism: uncultured Phycisphaeraceae bacterium; assembly: GCA_964576725.1. Classification (GTDB taxonomy): domain Bacteria; phylum Planctomycetota; class Phycisphaerae; order Phycisphaerales; family UBA1924; genus OFTM391. Next base: position 2,089 of record CAZNUZ010000023.1, on the reverse strand, counting down.
CTTCCTCCTCTCGGGAGAGGACTGCCGTCGCCTGCGCGAAGAGGCGGTGCAGTACTACCACCGGTACATCAGCCTGCTCGTCTTGGGCGAGTACGAGGCGGTGTGGCGTGACACTTCGCGGAACCTGCGGGTGCTCGACATCTGCCGCGACCACGCCGAAGCCGACGAAGACCGCACCGTGCTCGAGCAGTTCCGCCCCTACCTCATCATGATGCGCACCCGCGCGATCGCATCCCAAGCGGTCGCCGACGACGAGCCGCGCGCCGCGCTCTTCTCGCTCGAGGAGGGCCTGAAGGAGCTCGAAGAAGCCTTCAAAGACCTCGATCGCCCCGATCTCTTCGAGCACTCCAACGAGTCCCAGCTCCTCCGCGGCATGCGCGCCGAGCTCATGAAAAAACTCCCCGCGAGCCAGACCTCCGAGCTCAAGCGACGCATGCAAGAGGCCATCCGCAACGAGAACTACGAGCTCGCTGCCATCCTCCGCGACGAGCTCAACAGCCTCAAAGAACAAGACTAAGCCGCGTGGCAAGCGCTCCCCCCGTACACGTCGTCATTCCCACGCACACCCCCGCCTACCTCGGCACCGCGCTCGCAGCCCTCGCACACCAAACGCTCAAACCCGCATCCATCACCGTCTCTTGCGACACCGACGACGAGGCCATCGGCGCAGAGATCCAGAAGTGGGTCGAGCGGTTCGGCCTCTCGGTCTGGTGGGTGCGCCGCCCGCACATGAACGAAGAGCGCCTGTGCCAGGTGCGCAACAACGCCGTCCGACACATCGCGCACACCTACGGCGAGACCGGCTCGCGCGTGCTCGTGATCGATCGTGACATGGTGCTCCCGCCCGGAACCCTCGCGGGGCACGCCGAAGTGGGCGCGAAGGCTCCGCTCGTCTACGCCTACCGCATCGATGTAAACGAGGAGCGCTCGAACGCACTCACACCAGCGGGCATCTTCGACGGCTCACAGATGCCCACGCCGAGCGCGGAAGAACGCGCCGCACTCGAGAAACGCGACCGGCGCTACCGCAAGCACGCCCTTATGCAGCGGCTCCGCCTCGGCCCGCCGCACAAGCCCAAGCTCCTCGGCGGCCACTTCTCTGTCTCCATCGAGGCCTACCTCGCACTCAACGGGTTCGACGAGCTCTACCGCGGCTGGGGCTTCAAGGACGACGAGTTCGCCCACCGTGCCGCGCGCTCGGGGTACAGGGCGGCCGTCGCGGTCGCGCGATTGCCCGCCTTTCACCTCTACCACCCCACCCGGCAGCCCGACCGGCCCATGCGCGAGCTACCCAACGCCCAGCGCTTCGCTCAGCAACACAAGCTGCCCCTCGTCTGCGAGAACGGCCTCCGCTCACCACTCGACCAACCCAAGGTCGCTGCTGACTCAATTCACACCCCTACAACAAGCCCCTGACGGACCTTCGGCATCCACCTACCCAAGAGGGGTGAATCGCATGGGGCGAATGCCCCATTACCCGCCTCAGAGCGCCAGAAAGCCGATAATCGTGTGATGAGTCCTGACTTGTCTTGCTCGTCGGGCCGCCCATGACGCCGGTTCGACACAGAGGTTCGAGAAAGAGCGCCACGGACGGTGTTCAGTTCCGATCTTCCGGTGCGTGCCAAGGACGGCACACACACCACCAGTTTCTCCCGCCATCCGCCCGAGCTCGCCTCGGGCGGATGGCGTTTTGCCGAGGCCCGATAATCGGCGTCCATAGGGGTTTCCAGCCGATTCCCACGCCGGGCTTTCCCTTACATTGGAATGATTCTAAACTGGAGGGCGTTCTGTACTTGGACTCCCAACAGCGAGACCACACCGGAGACTCTCCCCGCATGAAGTTCCCCATCTACTTCGATAACGCCGCCACCACCGCCTGCGACCCGCGCGTGGTCGAGGCGATGCTCCCCTACTTCACCGAGACGTTCGGCAACCCCGGCAGCCGTAACCACGCCTACGGGTGGGAATCCGAAGAGGCCGTCGATATCGCCCGCGCCGCCTGCGCGAAGCTCATCGGCGCTCAGCCCAAGGAGATCATCTTCACTTCGGGCTCCACCGAGGGCAACAACCTCGCCATCAAGGGTGCCGC
>CAZNUZ010000022.1:0-31666 GCA_964576725.1 uncultured Phycisphaeraceae bacterium | reverse complement strand
ACCTCGACGACTTCTCCATCTTCATCGCTCAGTTCGGCAACACCGCTGCGGACTGCGATCCCGCGCTTCAGCCCTGAGCTGATCGACGGATCCACAACTGACGCCCTCTTCTAGGGCGTCAACCAAGCACCTTCGCGGGGCGGCCTTCTTAGGCCGCCCCGCTTTCTTTTTGCGCCCTGCCAAATGCGCGGTACCCTCCCGCCCAACCGGAGGACCCCGCTGCATGCCCAAGAAGAACATCAGCGCATCAACAAGCCAACCAGCCCCGAACTGCCCCCGCTGCGGCTACGACCTCTCCGTGACCGTGGAGCAGTGGCCCAGCGACCGCTGCCCGCTCACCGACACCTGCACCGAGTGCGGCCTCACCGTGGAGTGGCGCAAAGTCCTCGGCGATGAGCACATCCCCAAGTGGATGATCGAGCACTCCCCCCGCCGGGTGCGTACATGGCTTAGCGCCGTACTCGTGCCGCTCGTCCCGTGGAAGGCGATGCGCGAGGCGGATATGGCCCACACCGTCCGACCGCTCCCCCTCGCGCTGTGCGTGCTTGCGCTCGTTGTGCTGCACTACTTCACGATCGCCGGGGGCCTCATCGCTGCGGAGGGGTTCGGCTACGGCTGGAGCGACCTCACGCTCAACGACACGGCCGAGAGCCTGCTTTGGTTCCGCGACCCCTCCTCCGCTCGGGCCATCGTGCCCTCTATGTGGTGGAGGGACTCGGTGGACCTCGTGACGGGTGCTCACCTGCTGATGCTCGCGATGATGAGTGTCTACGCCTCGTGCTTCTTGCTCATGGGCGAGACTCTCTCGAAGCTCAAAGTCCGCAAGCAGCACCTCGTGCGACTCTGGTGCCTCGGGCTGCTCCCCGTGCTCGGGCTCTCCGCCCTGTACCCACTCGTGCGCTCGGGAATGCTCATCCTGAAGCACGCGGACCTGCTCCCGAGAACCCTCACCCAACTGAGTGAGTGGTTCGAATCGCAGGCCGACGTCCCCACGGCCTTCGTCGTCTTCATGCTGTGGAGCCTGATCTACTGGTGGGCCGCATGCCGTTGGTATCTGAAGATCCGGTGGGCCTTCTTCCACACCCTGATGTTCAGCATCATCGTGTGGCTGTTCGCGGCCTCTGCCCTCTTCTACCTCTCTGCGGTACTGAACAGCTGACGCAGTCCGCGACCGGCGTCCGTTCTACAATGCGATCCATACGTACCACCAGCCCGGAGAGCCCTATGGCCGACGACGCGATCTCTCAGTCCGTGCACCAACTCATCCACGCCCAGGACCCCGAGGCGGCAGCGATCATGCAGGCCGAGTCGGAGCGCCAGGCCTCGACCCTCGAACTGATCGCTTCGGAGAACCACGCGAGCATGGCCGTCATGCACGCGATGGGCACCTGCTTCACCAACAAATACGCCGAGGGCTACCCCGGCGCCCGCTACTACGGCGGGTGCGTGCACCACGACGAGATCGAGCGCCTCGCACAAGAGCGTGCCAAGGCTCTCTTCGGTTGTGCGCACGCCAACGTCCAGCCGCACTCGGGCGCGCAGGCCAACGCCGCCCTCTTCCTCGCGCTGCTCTCCCCGGGCGATACCTTCGCATCGCTCGAGCTCTCCGACGGCGGGCACCTCTCGCACGGGCTGAAGGTCAACATCTCCGGCAAGTGGTTCAACCCGGTGCACTACCCGCTCGTGCGCGACGAGTCGTCCGCCGACTTCGAGCGTCTCGACTACGACGCCGTCCGCGCGGTCTGCATGGAGCACAAGCCCAAGCTCATCATGTGCGGCTACTCGGCCTACCCGCGCGAGATCGACTTCGCGAAGTTCCGCTCCATCGCCGACGAGTGCGGCGCACTTCTTCACGCCGACATCGCCCACATCGCCGGCCTCGTCGCATCGGGCGTGCACCCCTCGCCCTTCCCCCACTGCGATGTCGTCACCACCACGACCCACAAAACCCTCCGCGGTCCTCGCGGCGGCCTCGTGCTCACCAACAGCGACGAGATCGCCAAGAAGATCAACCGCGCCGTCTTCCCCGGCACGCAGGGCGGCCCCCTCATGCACGTCGTCTTCTCCAAGGCGATCGCCTTCGGCGAAGCGCTCCGCCCGGAGTTCCGCGCGTACCAGGAGCGCGTCGTTGCCAACGCCCAGGCCCTCGCCGGCGCACTCGTCGAGCGCGGCTACCGCATCACCACGGGCGGCACCGACAATCACCTCATGCTCGTCGACCTCCGCACGCGCGACGCCGATCTCACCGGAGCCGACGCGGAAGAGTGGCTCGAGCAGGCCGGCATCATCTGCAACAAGAACGGCGTCCCCCAAGACCCACGCCCGCCCAAGTTCACCTCGGGCCTCCGCCTCGGCACCCCTGCGCTCACCACGCGCAGCATGGGCACCGCCGAGATGGTGCGCGTGGCAGAGTTCATCGACCGCGTGCTCGTGAGCAAGGGTGCCGACGCACAGGCCGTCCGCAGCGACGTCCGTGCGCTGTGCGATGCCTTCCCGCTGCCGACACACGCAGAGACGGTCGGAGCCTGAGCCCCACTCCGGGCACCAGCACCTGCCGTACGATCACCGCATGAAGCGATTTTTCTGGCTGGTATCCGCTGCGATAAGTCTGGCGGCGTTGTCTCTTCCATTGGCCACTTTCGCGCCGTGCGCACGTGCGGACGAGGGCATGTGGCTCTTCGAAGAACCGCCCACCGACCGCATCCGCCGGTCGCTTTCCGTCGAGCTCAACGACGACTGGCTCCAGCACGTCCAGCGGGCTGCGTTGCGATTCGACACCGGGGGCTCGGGCGCCTTCGTCGGCCCCAGCGGACTCGCGATCACCAACCACCATGTCGTACGCGGCGGCATCGTCCGCCTCTCCACACCACAGCTGGATTACCAACAGCGCGGGTTCCTCGCGCTGGCGCCCGAAGAAGAACTCCGCATCCCCGGCCTCGCGGTGCGATCGCTTGTAAGCGTCGAAGACGTGACCGCACGCGTTAACGCGGGTATTGATCCCACCGCTTCCACCCCGGCGGAGGCCGAGCAACTCCGCCGATCCGCGCGGGCAGCAATCGAGGCGGATGAAAGCGCCGAGACGGGTCTCCTCTGCGAGGTAGTGACGCTATACGAAGGCGGGCGTTACCACCTCTACCGCTACAACCGATGGACCGACGTGCGTCTGGTGTGGGCACCCGAGGGCTCGATCGCGCACTTCGGGGGCGACGTCGACAATTTCCGCTACCCGCGGTTCAGCCTCGATGCCGCCATCGTGCGTGTGTACGACGACGATGGCACACCCGTCCGCCCCGAGCACTACCTCCGCTTCACCGAGGACGGGATCGAAGAGGGCAGCCCGACCTTTGTCGCGGGGCATCCGGGTTCGACCCGCCGCACCCTTGCGAGCGATCACCTGCGCTTCCTGCGTGACACCGTCTATCCGCGGGAGCTCGCTTACGCGCTGCGGCGTGAGAGCGAGCTCAAACGCTTCGCAGCCGAGGATCCTCAGCACGCCGGCCTCGCCGGCCGCGATCTGCCGGGCATCCGCAACTGGCGCAAAGCCCTCGACGACCGCCTCCGGGCACTCCAGACACCCGCGGTCTGGCAGCGCAAACTCGAGAGCGAAGCGAGTTTCCGGTTCCTCATGAGCGCGGACGAGACGTTCCACACGCGCTCCATCGAAGCCTACGCCGACATCAACACCGCGCTGCGCGCGCACGAAGAGATACACAAGCACCTGTTTATCCTCGAGCGCCAGGCGTTTAACCGGTCGGAGCTCTTCGGCATCGCAAGGCGGATCGTTCGCCGGTCGATCGAAAAGGAGAAGCCGGCAGGAGAACGCCTCCCCGCGTACACACCAACGCGCATCGCAGAGATCGAGCGACGCATCCGCACGGAGGTCCCGATCGCCCGGCCGCTCGAGGTGCACCGGATCGACTCGTGGCTGCGCCTCCTCGGCGATGAACTCGGGGGCGATGCTGCGCTGCTGCGCACGCTGACCGGCGAAGCGAGTCACGCCACAGCAGCCCGCCGGCTCGTCGAAGGCACCGCCCTCGAATCGCTCGAAGAGCGCGAGCGGCTTATGACGCTCTCACCCGAAGCGCTGCGAGTAGAACAGGACTCGATGATCCGCGCCGCGTTCGCTATCGAAGATGCAGTGCGCCCCTTCATCGAGCGCCGCGAACGAGAAGTCGAGGCCCCGCAGGCCCGGGCGTACGCGATGCTCAGTGCTGCACGATTCACCATTTATGAGACGGGCGATTACCCCAACGCGACCTTCACGCTGCGCCTCTCGTACGGCCGCGTCCTCGGCTACGAGGACGAAGGCCAGCGCGTGCCCGCGTTCGCCGACTTCGCGGGGCTCAAGCAGCGGCACCACGAGCGCGGCCCCTCCGAGCCCTTCGTGCTGCCAGCGCGGTGGGAGGAGGCGCTGGGCCGAATCGATACACGAACGCCCCTCAACTTCGTGAGCGATCACCACATCATCGGCGGCAACTCGGGCTCGCCCGTGGTCGACGCACGCGCTCGCTTCGTCGGCGTGATCTTCGACGGCAACCGCGGGAGCGCGTCTTGGGGGTCGGTCTATGAGGGCGAGCGCGGGCGGGCGATCAGTGTCGACGCACGCGCCATCGCACTCGCGCTCCGGGACGTGTACGACGCCGGGTGGCTGCTCGACGAACTCACCGCCGCAGAGTAGTTACCGCCCGTCGCGCGCACGGCGCATGGCACGCGGCCTCGGGATGCCCAGCTTGTCCATGCGCGAGAGCAGCGTCTGCGGGTTGAGACCCAGCTTTTCTCCCGCGCCACCCGCGCCGAAGACCTTGTAACTCGTCGTCTCCAGCGCGTGCATGATCTGCAACCGCTGGAGCTGCTCGAGTGTGAGATCGAGCAGCACATCTCGCGGCACGCTCCCCGCACCCCGAGCATCTTGGGGTTCGGGGGATGCGGAGACGGTCGTCTCGGGCAACCGCACGTCGAGCTCGGCGTCGTGCTCGCCCGCGAGGAGCGTTGCGCGCTCGATGGTGTTCTCGAGCTCGCGCACGTTGCCGGGCCACCGGTAGCCGACGAGCCTGCGCACCGAGCGCTCGGATATGGGCAAGACGCGCCGCCCCATCCTGCGGGCGTGGCGCTCGTGGAAGAAGTCGGCGAGCGCTGTGACATCCTCCGGGCGGTCGCGCAGCGGTGGCACCACCAAGCGGAAGACGTTGAGCCGGAAGAAGAGGTCCTCGCGGAAGCGCCCTCTCCGGACCTGCTCAGCAAGGTCGCGGTGCGAGGCTGCGATGAGGCGCACGTCGGTCGAGATCATCTCGCTCCCGCCGACGCGTGTGAGGGTGCCGTCCTGCAAAACGCGCAGCAGCTTTGCTTGGGCCGCGGGAGAGAGCTCGGCGATCTCGTCGAGAAAGAGCGTGCCCCCGTCGGCGAGCTCGAACTTGCCGAGGCGCCTGCGGTCGGCGCCGGTGAATGCCCCGCGCTCGTGCCCGAAGAGCTCCGACTCGAGGAGCGTGTCGGGCATGGCGGCACAGTTGAGCGTGACCAACGCTGCCCCCGCACGCCCGGACCGCGCGTGTATCGACCGCGCGACGAGCTCTTTGCCCGAGCCCGACTCGCCCTGGATCAGCACGGTGGAGGGCGATGGCGCGACCCGACGCACCTCGTCATCCAGACGCAGCATCTCGCCCGAGTCACCGACCATGCGCGGCGCCTCGGCGGGGCTCGTCAGCTCGCGCTGCACCGTCTGCGCTCGCTCCCGGGCTCGCTCGGATTCGCCCAGCGCCTCTTGCAGGCGGGCCAGCTCCGCCCGCGCGGATCGCCTCTCCGATGCATCCATCAGCACAAGAAGCACCCCGCCCTCGTCTTGCTGGGAGGCCCAGAGATCGACCCATCGCTCGCCGAAGAGTTGAATGTCGCGGAGGGGGCCCTCCTTCTTGAGTGCGAGCCACGCCCCCGCCCCGCCTGGCAGGTGCTGGGTTATATCCACACCCGCAAGATCGCCTTGATGCCGTTCCAGCAGGCCCGCAGCGAGACTATTCGCTGTGATAACCAGCCCCGCATCAGTGCAGTGCAGGCTGGGGATCGGGAGCCGAGGCAGTTCAGGATCGGAGCGCATGCTGGGTATTGTATATCACAGAACAGATAGAAACTACGACATTTCACTAGCTGAGCTGTTGTATGTCGCGGTATTGCGCTATCGCCCGCCTCCAGAGCGGTTTGCAACGATCATTCGGTTTGGCACGGCGTTCGCACTAGCTCACTACCGGCCGTCTGGCTGGGAGAAAGCGGAGCGGGGCGGGCCCAACAGCTCGCCACGCTCCTTCCCGAGACCCTTCCCAGGATCGAGGCAGACGCCCACACGCACAGCCTAGGAGAAGCTGTGCTTCGGCACGCTCACGAGGGGGTGAGCATGGCGAACGGGCGGAGAGAGAGCACCGGGTGGAGAGAGAACACCCACGCCCAAGCGGGCCGACTACGCAGCACAGGGCGTAGTCGGCTCGCTCGCGGTGTGTACAGGCCCGAAGACTCTCAGCGAGGCCTCCCACTCACGCCTCCAAGTCAGGCCTCCAAGCCGAGCAGCATCGCTTGCTCCCCTCGCCTGCGCCCCCGTACACTGCCGGAGCACCGCCCAGGCCGTTTATCCGTTCACCCGGATAAACGGCAGCACGCGGGTGCCTCCGATCCCAAGCGTCCACCCGTGCCGAGAAGGGCCACACCCTCATGACAACGCGTCTCTTCACCTCCGAATCCGTTTCGATGGGCCACCCCGACAAAGTCGCGGACCAGATCTCGGACGCTGTCCTCGACGCGATGCTCGCCCAGGACCCCAACAGCCGGGTCGCGTGCGAAACGATGGTGTCGACGGGCATGGCGGTGGTCGCGGGCGAGGTGACGACGCAGGCCTACGTGGAGATCCCCGAGGTGGTCCGCGCGACCATCGAGCGCATCGGGTACACCGACGGCGCGATGCAGTTCGACCACAAGTCCTGCGCGGTGCTCGTGTCGCTCAAGCAGCAGTCCCCCGACATCTCAGTGGGCGTGCACCGCTCGGGCGAGTTCGGCGCGGGCGACCAGGGGCTCATGTTCGGCTACGCGAGCCGCGAGACCGAGGCGATGGAGCCCGGCACCTTCATGCCATTGCCCATCCACCTCTCGCACCGCCTCGTCGAGAGGCACGCGGAGGTCCGCGAAGCCAACGGCATCGAGCAGCTGCGACCCGACGCCAAGAGTCAGATCGCTGTCGAGTACGACGCTTCGGGCAAGCCCGTGCGGATCAGCAACGTCGTGCTCTCGACCCAGCACGGGCCGATGTGGAACTCCGACGACAAAGCCCAGCAGGCCAACCGGCAGGCCGAGCTCAAGGCGCACGTGATCGAGCACATCATCAAGCCCGTGCTCGGCGACACCTGGTGGAACGACGACATCGAGGTGTTCGTCAACCCGACGGGCGTCTTCGAGATCGGCGGCCCGCACGGCGACGTCGGGCTCACAGGCCGCAAGATCATAGTCGATACCTACGGCGGCATGGGCCGGCACGGCGGGGGCGCTTTCTCCGGAAAGGACTCCACCAAGGTCGATCGCTCGGCGGCCTACATGGCGCGATACGTGGCGAAGAACGTAGTCGCGTCGGGCCTCGCAGACGAGTGCGAAGTGCAGCTCGCCTACGCGATCGGCGTCGTTGATCCGACTTCGGTGCACGTGGATTGCCGCGGCACTGAGCAGGCCGACCCGCAGAAGATCGCGAGCGCGATCCGCGAGGTCTTCCCCCTCACGCCCAAGGGGATCATCGAATCACTCGGCCTGCTCGCGCCGATCTTCTCCCCCACCGCGTACCACGGGCACTTTGGCCGATCGCCCGGCAGCATCACGGTCAACGGCAAGACGCACGAGACGTTCGCCTGGGAGAAGACCGACAAGGCCGACGCGCTGCGCACCGCCGCCGGCGCGTGAGCACGATCGGTCTTTCTGCAGCGTGATCGGCCTGGCTATGCCGCGACTGTTGGTTCGAGGTTGTGCGCGCCCAAGCCCGGGATCGCGTGATGCTCGTGCAGCGCCTGAGCCAGCGACTCCTGCGAAGTAATCACGAAGTAGCACGGGCGCTCGAGCACGCGCGAAGCGAAGCGCAGGGCCCGCACGAGCAGGTCGGGCGTTGTGGCGAGTACGAGTTCGGGCCCGTCCTCTTTGATCGGGAAGACGCCGAACTGCCAGCACCGCCGGGACGAGACTGTGTCTTCGATCCCGGGGTCGCGGGGGATCACGGTCACGTCGACGTGCTGCGCGAGCGCGATGTACTGCTCGACCCACGCCTGTTCGATGACCTCTTCGGTGACGCCGAAGAGCTGCTCAGCGAGGAGCCCGAAGGGCCGCGATCGCTCTTGTTGTTCGGCGAGAATCTGCTCGACTTGGCCCTCGGTGAGAACCTTTTTTCGGACGAGAATCTCGCCCAGCCTCGTAGCCATCTTGGTACTCCCCTCCATTTGGGTGGTGCTTCATCCTGGCAAGGAGAGGATCGGGCGTAGGGGGGCACGGCATCCAGCCACTCCCCCCGAATGAAGTGCATGCAAGTTCATCTGTAGCGATGGGCGAAGCGTGCGTGCCGGGCGTGTGCTCTGCGGACCGCTTTTCGGGCTGTGCGATGTGTGTTTCCGGGCCAACCGACAGGGCAGCGGGCGGTAGGATCGGCGCATGGACGCTGCCCCCACGACGCCTCCCGACGCCCACACGCCCGATCCCGAGGTGCAGGCGGCCTTGCGCGCGCTGGATCGCCTGGGCGAACGGGCTGCGCTCCTGCGCGAGCGTATCCGCCGGGTGGTTATCGGCCAGGATGAGGCGGTCGAGGGCCTGCTGGTAGGTGTTTTCGTGCAGGGGCACTGCCTGCTCGAGGGCGTTCCGGGCCTCGCGAAGACGATGCTGGTGCGGACGGTAGCCTCGAGCCTCGGGCTGCCCTTCGCGCGCGTGCAGTTCACCCCGGACATGATGCCCAGCGACATTCTGGGCGCCGAAGTCCTGCGTACGGACGAGAAGACGGGCAAGCGCGAGATGGAGTTCGTGCCGGGGCCCGTGTTTTGTAATGTGCTCCTCGCCGACGAGATCAACCGCACCCCGCCCAAGACGCAGGCGGCGCTCCTCGAAGCGATGGCTGAGCGGCAGGTCTCGGTGGGCGGCTCGACGCGGGCGCTCCCCGCACCGTTCTGGGTCGTGGCGACGCAGAACCCGATCGAGCAAGAGGGCACCTACCCCCTGCCCGAGGCCCAGCTTGACCGCTTTATGCTGAGTCTGAGGCTGGGGTACCCGACGGCAGCGGAAGAGCGGCGGATCGTGGCCTACAGCGAAGAGATCGCCCACAACGCCGGCATAGAGGAGGCCGTCTTCGACGGGCGTGAGCTCGCCGAGCTGCGTCGGGTGGTGGGCAAGCTGCCTGCGCCGCCCCATGTTGTGGATGCTGCGGTTGCGATCGTGCGTTCGACGCGCCCCGAGGATGAGAGCTGCCCGAAGGAGCTCAAGCGGGCGATCGAGTGGGGTGCGGGGCCCCGGGCGGGTCAGGCGCTGGTGCTCGCCGCCCGCTGCCGGGCCGCCCTCCGCGGGGAACCGGCAGCGACGAGCGCGGATATCCGCGCCTTGGCCCCTTCGATCCTCCGGCACCGGGTCGTGCCCAGCTACGCGGCGACCTCGGAGGGGCTCGACGCGGACCGGATCGTGCGGATGCTGGTCGAGCGCGCGCAAGTACACTGATAATTGGGGGTTGTGAACCTCCCGGCGGGCGGTATATTGAATTTGAGGCCTGTGGAGGCGGGCCGATCAAGGAGCCGCGACATGCTTGAACTGACCATTACTGCTGGGGGGGGACAGTTCACTCGCAAGGTGGAGCTGACGGGCGAACGCCCGGTCACGATCGGGCGGTCGTCGGAGTGCGATATCCGCATCGGGCACCCGACGGTCTCGCGGAACCACGCCGAGGTGCGGCGGATGGCGGACGGGACCTGGGTCCTCACCGACCTCGGCTCGACGCACGGGTGCCTCGTGAGCGGCGACCGCGTGGAGCGGATGCCCATTGTTTCGGGCGTGACGGTCACGATCGGCCCCGCCCGGCTGAGCTTCGATAACCTCGCCGACCGTATCGGACGCGAACTCGACCAGATGCTCGCGGGCGACGAGCCCAACGTGGAAATCAAGACCGGAGCGGGCCACCAGCCCTTAGACGAGACCCAGTTCTGACCCCTTGCGTGCGGGTATGAATTTTTTCGAATCGATCCCCCGGGAACCGAACACCGTGAATCACGGGCACGTACCACACCTATCTCTCACGTGCTCTCCTGAACTTCTCTCTCCTCTAGAAAAGCGGCATTCATGAATGCCGCTTTTCTATTGCGCTGTCCGCGCGCAGCGGGCTCTGCTACCTTCGGACCTCGCTGATAGGCGCTCGGCTGCCCCGCGCGGGACGGCGGGCGGCAGAGACAAGGACGGTTCATGCAGGGGCTGCTCGGCGTTGTTGCACTCGTTGGTCTTGCGTGGTGCCTCTCGGAGAACAGAGCGCGCGTGCCCTGGAAGCTCGTCGGGGGCGGGGTGCTGGTGCAGATCGTCCTCGCGCTGCTGCTGCTCCGGGTGCCCGGTGTGAGCGACGCGTTCGGCGCGTGCGCCCGCGTGGTGACGGGCCTGATCGGGCGCTCGCAGGCGGGTATCGACTTCGTCTTCGGGCCCGTCGCGGGGCGCGGGGACGGGGCGCTGGGGTTTGTCTTTGCCTTTCAGGTCCTGCCGATCATCATCTTCTTTGCGGCGCTGATGGCGGTGCTCTACCACGTGGGTGTGATGCAGGTCGTCATCCGCGTGATGGCGTGGCTGATGCAGCGGCTACTGGGCGTCTCGGGCACCGAGGCGATGTGCATGGCGGCCAACATCTTCGTCGGGCAGACCGAGGCGCCGCTCACGATCAAGCCCTACATCGACCGCATGACACGGGCGCAGCTCATGACGCTCATGGTGGGCGGCTTCGCCACCATCGCGGGGTCGGTGCTCGTGGCGTACACCTCGATGCTGGGCGGCGCGGACGAGGAGCAGCTCGTGCTCTTCGCGAAACACCTCATCACCGCGAGCGTGCTCTCGGCACCCGCGGCGTTTGTGATGGCCCGCATTCTTGTGCCCGAGACGGAGACACCCGAAGCGATCACGCCCGAGGCGAGCGGGGCTGATACCGAACGCGCGGGCAACGTGATCGAAGCGGCTGCAGCAGGCGCGAGTGACGGGCTGCGCCTCGCGCTGAACGTCGGCGCGATGCTCATCGCCTTTCTCGCGCTGCTCGCGGTGATCGATTGGCCGCTCGAGTGGCTCTCATCCATCGTCTGGGGCAGCGCGGAGGAGCGACTCGCCAACGGTGACCCGACGCTCTCGCTCGAGTTCCTGCTGGGGTGGGCGCTCGCGCCGCTCGCATGGCTGCTCGGGGTGTCGTGGGCGGACGCGCCGACGATCGGTTCGCTCCTCGGGCAGAAGCTGATCGTGACGGAGTTCATCGCCTTCGGCGGGCTGCGCGACGCGATGGCGAGCGGGAGCATCTCTGATCGCTCGGCGCAGATCGCGGCCTATGCGCTTTGCGGCTTTGCGAACTGCGGGTCGCTGGCGATCCAGATCGGCGGGCTCAGCGGGATCGCACCCCAACGCCGGAGCGATTTCGCGGACCTCGCGCTGCGCGCGATGATCGGCGGCGCGATGGCGAGCTTCATGACCGCTGCCGTTGCGGGGCTATTGCTCTGAGCGCGAGCGGTCTGGTCGTTAGGGGCCTGTGGAACGCGAGAGCTGGGCGTTGGTGATCGAGATATTGATCTCGAGCTTGCCGTCGGTGTCGCCGGCCGCTTCGCGCTGCTCGTTGACGGCTTTGGCGAGGGCGATGAGTGCCGCGATGGCTTCGCGGATCTCTTTCTCCTCGACCTTGGTGATGCTGCCGTTGGAGATGGCGGCGATGGCCTCGGCGCACTCTTTGACGGCGTTCATGCCGTGGGTGTCGAGCGAGCCCTCTTCGCGGATGAAGTAGCCGCCCATTTCCTGGCAGATGTGGTCGAGGACGGCGTCGCCGACATCGGGATCGCAGGACTGGAGGCTGCGGAGCATGCGGTTGACGGGGTTGGGCTGGACGCCGGAGAGGATGCGGTTGACCTGCCTGGTGGAGAGGTCGAGCGAGCCGGCGAATCGCTTGACGCCGACGCTCTGGACCATGCGCTGAAACATCTCGAGCGCTTGCTCGGATTCGTTGCGGTCGCTGTGATCCACGCCGATACCCCTTCCCCTGGCGCACGACGACGCCAAGAGCCGAACCCGCGGTGTGCGTACGTGCATCGCCGTCGATGCGGACACGGGCCACTCGTCACCTCTCAAGATACCACGGGTCGAACAGGTTCCAACCCTTTTCTTGTGTAAAGCTGGGTAAGGGCGTCGCGGCCATTGCCGAGCACGCCCGTTAAGGTGGGTCTATGGCTCAGAATCGAAGCGGGCGCGCGAGTGCGGATACGGGGGCGGTTTGGAGCGCGATCGGCGCCGGCGCGCTGGTCGCGGTGCTCGTGACCATCGGCGGGTACGCGGGCCTCTTCGACCCGATCGAGGGCTGGCTTTGGGACCGCAGATTCGCGTGGACCGCGTCTTCTGCAGTAGAGCCCACGGACGCGATCGTTCATGTGGACATCGATGATCAGGCGCTCGAGGTGGCGGGGCGCTGGCCCTGGAACCGCGTGGACATGGCGCACGCGATCGACGCGATCGACCGAGCGGGCGCGCGCACGATCGTGCTCGATCTCATCTTCGCGCACCCGCAGGAGCCGCGGCTGTTGCCCTCGTCGACAGACATCCGCGATGGTGCGCGCGGTTCGGGGGTGGGCATCGACGACGACGCGCGATTCGCCGAAGCCATCGCGCGGGCGGGCAACGTGCTCCTCGCGACCGCAGCGGGCGTGGACCCCGAGGACGAGACGCGCACCATTTTCGAGCGGCCCGTAGAGGTGCTCAGCGCCGCATCGGCCGGCAGCGGGTTTGTGGAGGCTGGTCTGGACGGGAAAGACGCGTTCATCCGGCGTGTGCGCCCCGCGACGGAGATCGACGGCGAGCGCGTGCTGCAGTTCGGCCTGCGGGCGGCGGCGCACTACATCGGGATCGACCCCGAGCGCGTGCGCGTGGAGGGCAGTGTGCTGCGGCTGGGTGAAGACGGGTACGACCTCGCGGACGGGCAGATGATTATCCCCTGGCGCCCGCGCACCGCTGAGGAAGTGCGCGCGCGCGAGGAAGAGGCCGCGCGTGGTGGCAGGCCCTTCGTGTCCGTCGATGGCAAACCCGCGGAATGGCAGTTGATCCACGATCGGATTTCGATCACCGAGTGCGTGCTCGTTGGCCGGGCGCTCGCGCGGTTCGAGCGCGATCGTGCGCGGGCGATGGCCATCATCAACGGCAGCGTCCCTTCGTCTCCCCCCACCGCGGACGAGATCGCCGAGACGGACGATGGCGCCGAGTGGTTGCTCGAGGATTACGCGGCGGAGGGTCTCTCGGCGGCGGGCGCCAGGCTCGAGTCGGCGCTCACGAAGGCTTCGGGCGATGACCGCGTGGCGCTCTTTCAGGAGCTGGAGATGGTGCGGGCGCTCGAAGCCTGGCCGGACCTGCGCGACTTCGAGTCGAGCACCGCGATGGCGCCCGTGCGCACCAACATTGAGTTGCTGCGCGAGCGGCTCGATGACAAGCTGGTGTTCATTGGCTGGACGGCGAAGGGCTCTCTCGCGGATTTCTACCCGACCGCGATGGGCGGACGCACGCCCGGGGTGATGGTGCACAGCGCGATCGCCAACGGTGTGCTGACCGACCGCTGGTTCGCCCGCGCCCCACACTGGGCGGACGCGCTCGTTGCGCTGGGCCTGGGCCTGGTGACCGCGCTGGTCTCGGGCACGCTCCTGCCAACGCGCGGATGGATCGCGGCGCTCGGGCTCGTCTCGGCGTATGCGCTGCTCAACATCTACGGCCTCTTCGGGCAGCAGGAAGTGCTGCTCGCGCTGGGCACACCCGCGCTGGCGGCGACGGGCGCTTGGGCTGCGAGCACGCTCGCCCGCGCGATCGAGGAACGCAAAGCCAAAGCGCGGGTGACGAAGCAGTTCCGTTCGCGGGTTTCGGCGCAGCTTGTGGACTTCCTGCAAGACAACCCGGGCACGATGAACATGGCGGGCGAGGAGCGCGAGCTCACGATGATGTTCACCGACCTCGCGGGTTTCACCTCGCTCTCCGAGCGGCTGGGCGGTGCGCAGACCGTCTCGGTGTTGAACAGGTGCCTCGGGGCGCTGACGGATATTCAGCTCGAACGCCGGGCGTACGTGAACAAGTTCCTGGGCGACGGTGTGATGAGCTTCTGGGGCGCACCGGTGGAGGACGACCTGCAGGCCGATCACGCGGTAGACGCGATGCTGGGCTGTTACGAGGCGCTCGCGCGGATCAACGCGGATCACGCCAAGGAGGGGCTGCCACCCCTCGGCATGCGCGCGGGCGTTGCGACGGGGAACGTCATCGTGGGTGACTGCGGCGCGCCGCCCAAGCTCAACGATTACACGGTCATCGGTGACGCGGTGAACCTGGCGGCCCGGCTCGAGAGCGCGAACAAGCTCATGGGCACCTCGGCGCTCATCGCCGGGCGGACGTACGAACTGCTCACCGATAGTGCCCGGGGTGCGCACACGTGGCGGCACCTCGGATCGCTGCGTGTGGTGGGGCAGACGGCGGACATCCCCATCCATGAACTCGTCGTTCCGGGGAACGACATGTCGGACGCGGAGATCTCGGCCTGGGTCGAGCGCACGCACGAGGCTGTCGAGCTCTTCCGGGCGGGTGAGATCGAAGGTTCACTCGAGCACTGGGAGCACCTCTCGCAGCAGCCCCGAGGGCGGGCAGGAGCGGTGCTGTACGCGGAGGCCTGCGGGCGGATACTCCGGGGCGAAGAGGAGCACTGCGGCTCGCTGGTGCTGCGCTCGAAGTAAGTCCGCTCTCGTCAGCCGGCGGGTGCGAGGGTCGCGGACTTGCGGTAGCTGGTGCGCGACTCGTCTTCGCCTTGCGACTCGCCGGCGGCGTCTTCGTGGGATGCGAAGTCTTCACCGAAGCGCACGAGGCGGAAACTGTTTGCGAGCACGAAGATGTCGCCGATGAAGTGGTAGAGGGCGGCGAAGATGAGCGTGAAGTTGCCGGTGGCGGCGAGGACGAGGCCGAAGATCGCGATGACGATCGAGGCCGCGATGTTCTGCGCGACGACAACACGCGAGCGGCGCGCGAGCTCGATGAGGAAGGGGATGCGGCCGATGTCGTCGGTCATGAGCGCGACGCCCGCGGAGTTGGTCGCGATGTCCGACCCCGAGAGGCCCATGGCAACCCCGACGTCGGCGGCGGCGAGGGAGGGGCCGTCGTTGATGCCGTCGCCGACCATCATGACGCGGCGGCCGTTGCGCGTGAGTTCGAGGATGAGCGCGTGCTTCTCTTCGGGGAGGCATTCGGCCTCGATCTCGTCGGCGCCGACGGTGATGCCCACACGCTTGGCGACCGCGAAGCGGTCGCCCGTAAAGATGCGCACGGAACGCAGGCCGAGGTCGCGGACGTGCTCGACGACGGTCTTGGCGTTGTATCGCAGCTTGTCCTCGAGGCCGACGGCGCCGAGGTAGGTGCCCGCGCGGACGACGTGGACGCCCGACATGCCCTCGATCTTCGCTTCGACGGCGTCGATCTGGGCGGCCGATTCGGGGTAAAGCTCGCGGATCCAGGTGGGCCGGCCCGCGAGGATCTCGCCGGTCGCGCTCTGAGCGCGGACGCCGGCGCCGTGGATCTCTTCCGCGGAGCCCGAGTCGTCGAGCGCGATGCGCGCCTGCTTGGCGGTCTCCATGATGGAGCGGGCGAGGGGGTGGTTGGAGTGCTGCTCGGCGTGGGCCGCTGCGGTCAGCAGGTCGGCGCCCTGGATGTTGTCGGCGGGGGCGAGGCGGGCGACGGCGAAGCGGCCGGTGGTGATGGTGCCCGTCTTATCGACGACGAGGGTATCGACGTCGGCGGCTGCCTCGAGGTAGTTGGTCTGCTTGATCATGATGCCCAGGCGGGCGGCGGCTGCGAAGCTCGCCATCATCGCTGTCGGGCTCGAGATGAGCAGGGCTGAGGGTGCGCAGACGACGAGGACGGTGAGCGCCGTCTCCATATCGTCGGTCACGAACCAGACGACGCCGGCGGTCACGAACGCGATGGGCACGAAGAACCGCGCGACGCTCTCGATGATGAGCTGGCGCGGGGTGCGCGACGTCTCGGCCTCCTCGATGAGCGAGGCGACCTTGCCGATCGTGGTGTCGTCGCCGACCTGCGTGACGCGGATATCGACGGTGCCGGAGAGGTTGGTCGTGCCGGCGTAGACAGTGGAACCCGGTTGGACCTCGACGGGGAGCGCTTCACCCGTGAGCGAGGCCTGGTTGACGGACGAGTTGCCGGTGACGACTTCGCCATCGACGGGCAGGTTCTCGCCCGCGCGGACGCGGACGACGTCTCCGACGCTGAGCTCGGCGATACCGACTTCGACCTCTTCGCCGTTGCGCAGGAGGCGGGCGATGTCGGGCGTGAGGCCGATGAGATCTTCGATAGCGCGGCGGGCACCCCAGGCGGTGCGGCGGAGGCCCATGTCGAACATGACGAGGATGAAGGCGACGTAGCCGGCGGCCTCGTAGCTCTTGAGCGCGATCGCGCCGCCGACGGCCAGGGCTGCGAGGGTGTTGGTGCGTGGGCCGACGGTCGTGATCTCGCGCCAGGCGGAGAGAGCGAGGGAGCCGGCGAGGATCACCGAGCCGATGAAGGCGGGGATGACAACGATCTCAGGCGAGCCGACGCCTATCCACCGACCGAGCGTGGTGAGGAAGACGAGCAGGCCGCACACGAGATAGAGGATGATGGCGCGTTCGATGCCGGTGGCGTGTGCGCCGGCCGAGCGGCCGTCCTCTTCGGGCCCGAAGTTGTGCGAGGGTGCTCGGACTTCGGTATCGGGGGCGGCGTTGAACCACATAGGCTCTGGCTCCATGGGGGGAGATAGGCGTGCTTTGGGCGACAGGGCGTGGCGACGCGCCGCTGCGGGCCGGTATGGTAGGTGCCCGTCTTGTGCCATGACGGGGCCGGTGGGTTTGTACGGCTCGCGGGCGGGCAAGGTTCGGCGTATTCCAGTGACCAGGAGGCTGGGTTGACGGCAACACGCAGGCGGATCGCGGTGATGGGAGACGGCCAGATGGGTCTCGTGCTCTCGGCCCTCCTCGCCCCGGAGGGGGGGTTTGCGCACGATGTCCGGCTTTGGGGGCACGACGCGCGAGCGGTGGACGCGCTGGCCCAGACGCGGGAGAGCCCGCGTCTTGAGCACTTTCGTCTGCCCGCCGCCGTACGGGTCACCCCGGACCCCGCCAGTGCGCTCGAGAGCGCCGAACTGATCGTGATGGCGACGCCGACGCAGTACATCCGGCCCGTGTGGGAGGAGCTGCGCGACCACGCACCGCCCCCGGGGCGGGCGGGCATGGTGAGCGTGGCCAAGGGGGTGGAGAACCAGACGACCCTCCGGCCGATTCAGGTGCTGCGCGATGTGCTCGGGGATGACCCGGATACCGCGGCCCGGCCGATCGCGGCCTTGAGCGGCCCGACGATCGCTGCGGAGATGGCTCGGTGCCTCCCTGCGACGATGGTGGCGGCGTGTGAGGATCAGGGCTTTGCACGCCTTGTGCAGGAGACCTTCACCGCGACGTGGCTGCGGATCTACACCTCTGCTGATCCGCTCGGCGTGGAACTCGCTGGGGCGACGAAGAACGTGATCGCCATCGCAGCGGGCATCCTCGACGGGTTGCAGGCGGGCTACAACGCCAAGAGCGCGCTGCTCGCGCGTGGTTTGGCGGAGATCGCGCGGCTGGGGGTGGCGATGGGCGCGACGCCGGAGACGTTCTCGGGCATCGCCGGCGCGGGCGACCTTGCGACGACGTGCTTCAGCCCCGAAGGCCGCAACCGAACCTGCGGCGAGGCGCTGGGTAAGGGCGAATCGCTGGAGGCCTTCATTACTCGCACGAAGAGCGTGGTGGAGGGCGTTCCTACGACGAAGAGCGTTGTGGAACTCGCGTCTCGGTACCGGGTGGAGATGCCCATCACGAGGGCGGTGCACGCAGTGCTCTACGAGGGCCTGGACCCGATCGACGCGATCGGCATGCTGATGAGCCGGCCCCCGAGGGACGAGAGCGGGATGCAGTAGTCTCCCGGCTGTGTGGCTGTGCGTTGCGCGGCGAAGTACATCGGATGCCCGACCGGAGGCAGGCATGGCGAACTGGCGAATGAAGCACAGAGGCGGACCGCGCGGCGCTGCGCGTGCTGAACGCGCTACGAGAGAGGCGAGCGAGCTCATCCGACACGCGGAGCGCATGCTCGAGGCGGAGCGCAGCCGAACCGCCTCCCTCTCGGTCCGTGGGAGGCTCATCCTGACCGCTGCCCCAGCGCTGATCGGTACGCTGGGCATCGGCTTAACGATCGCGATTCGTACCGCGGGGAGCAGGCGCTCTCAGGCTCAGGTGCCTGCCGATGCGACAAACGCCGCCGGACAGTTTGAAGTGCTGCACCAACTCCGGGAGATCCAAGACGGCGTGCTCGCCGGCCTCGCGGGTGCGCATACATCGACGCACCTCGATACGGCGATCTGGTGGTTGATGCTTGGCCTTGCGTGGTTCGCGGAACGGTTGCACACGATTGCGCTCTACGGCTTCGCGCTGATCGGCTTGATCTGCCTGCTCGGGGGTATGGCGGTGATCAGCTACGCAGCGGTGAACTACATCCGTCACCGCGAAGATGCGCACGGGAGCGTGATGCGCGGGCTCGAGGGCATCATCTTTGATACACGCGATCAAGCCTCGCCTGCTACTGCACGACTGCACGACTATGCGGGCTTGCCCCGCGAGGTGCGCACACCGATGCCTACAGACCCGTTTGACCCCGGGCACCAGAAGCACATTCCAGCGCAAGCCTTTCGCCAGAAGACTGAATCCGACGCTGAAACTGTCGAAGATGCCTACGACCGATTCCAGAAAGACTCGGCCGAGATGATCCTGGACTGTGTCTACCGGGGTCTCATGTGCCTCCAGCCCCGTGACCCCGACGACGTCCCTCCGCACGCCGACCGATTGGACACCGACCCCAGACAAGCAACGATCGAGTCGCGCAAAGGGAATTTCATATGGTCCCTCAAGCGGTGGCACTGGACACAGCCGACACTGTTCAGTGTCTCGCCCCTGCACCTGATGGACTGGTTCGCCATGCTCGAGGATCGCGAACGGGATCGGCAGAGCTCCGACCGCTCCCTGCAGCAGATGCGCAGAAGTAAACTGCAAAGCGAGCGTGAGATCACCGAGCAAGCGCTCGCCACCATCGAAGCCCGGACCGCTTGGAGTGCCGCTTCGAAGTTCTTCAGTGAACACAACGGCTTCTTTCAGGAAGCAAAGAATACGTACGCCAAGGTGCTCGAGTACTCCGCGCCAGCGGTCGACGGCGAGCGGCTGCACGAGAGAGATAACACGCGTGGTATCTGGAAGCGCACCAGCGATCTGCGCCGAAGCGTCTACAAGCCGCTCACCTTTGCGTTCTATGACCTCCGGAGATGGATGACACGCGAGTACAGCGGCTCGCACCGCGGACGAACAGACCGCAGGCTCACGATCGCGATGGAGTTCTTCAACGCCTACCACGAGATCGTGCGGTTCCCCGAACTCCAACGACGACTACTCGTGCAAACAAAGGGCGGTACTTCCCGAGTACTCAATGCCGAAGAGCGCAAGGACCTCGAAGCGATCTTCCACGTCAAGATCCACGAGGATGGTCTCCCGAGGCTCTACCCGAACGACAACGCGCTGCGCGGCATGATGGTGGCCTTGCTCCACTACGTGCTCTGCGACTCGAACGGGCTCATCGCCACCCCGCCCAAGAGCTGCAGGGCGGAGGCGATCCGGCAAATCATCGACGCCGCTCGCAGGCACGACATCCACGACACCCGCCTGGCGATCTCACCCAACTTCCAACTCCAGTTCAGTGAGCTGTTCTGCGCCGAGCACATCGGCCTGGAGATCGACGGCCGATACAGGCCTGATGCGAACGTCTTCGGCGCTGACGTCCACATGCCCGATCGTGCGAGTGACCACAAGATCGCGCAGCACGAGCCCGTGCTCTGGCGGATATTCGTCTCGACCTACATCACCGCCCAAGAGATCCGCAGCCAGAACTTCAACCTCTTCGTGCGCATCAAGCGTTCGGAGGAGATGCTCGCCCGTGGCGTGCGATCGCTGCTGTACAGTGTCATCTTTGCGATCTTCGCTATCGGGCTGCTGATCCTCGCATGAGTCTCACAGACGTCTGCTTCATCTTCCTCGGCACGGGCACCTCCGGCGGTATCCCGCTGATCGGGTGCGCGTGCGACGTCTGCACGAGCGACGACCCGCGCGACACGCGCACGCGGTCGGGGGCGTGCGTGCGCTGGACCGACCCCGGGGGCACGCCCCGGACCGTGCTGATCGACGCCACGCCAGACCTGCGCATACAGGCCCTCCGGCACAAGCTCGATCGGTGCGACGCGATCTTCTTCACCCACCACCATGTCGATCACATCTTCGGCCTCGACGAGGTCCGGCGGTTCAACCACGTTATGGGCGGGGTGCCTATCGACATCTACGCTGAGGATTACACGCTCGAAGCGCTGCGGCGGGTGTACCGGCACGTCTTTGAGCAAGAGAAGAACATCAACAAGAGCTTCGTCGCTTCTCTCATCGCGCACGAGCTCCGAGAGGCCGAGCCCGTCGACGTCTTCGGGATGCGATTCACGCCGATCCGACTGATGCACGGCAGGCTGCCGATCTTTGGCTTCCGGATCGAGCCCTCTGACGGCCTGCGCGCCGGTGCATTACCCATCGCCTATTGCACCGACACTTCGAGCGTGCCGACGCAGACGTGGACGCACCTCGAGGGGCTTGAGACGCTGGTGCTTGACGGGCTGCGGCACCGCCATCACCCCACGCACATGACGATCGACCGGGCGACGGAGATCGCGCTTGATGTGGGCGCGGGCCGCACGTTCCTCACGCACATCGCGCACGAGGTCGCCCACGCGGAGACCGAGGCGACGCTGCCCGACGGCATTCACCTGAGTTACGACGGGCTCGAACTCCGAGGCCCGGACGCGTAGCGGGCTTGCGCCCTGCTTTACTGGGCCCTTTGTGCGACGCTACGGAAGTGGCTGATCAGCCGCATCGTCTGGCGATCGAAGGTGCCGGCCTGCTGGCGGTCATCACCCGAGCTGCTGCGGAGCCTCTGGGCGAGGCGCTCGGCGTCTTGCGTGCGCCCGGCGAGGTAGAGCAGCGCGGTGTTGAGTCTGGCTGCGCGCCACCAGTTGCTGCTGTCGGCGAACTCCGCGGAGAAGCTGGGCTCATCCATCCGGTTCCACGACCTGCGGACCAGCTCGAGCGCGAGATCGATCCGCTTCGCGCCGACGAGCAGCTCGCATGCCGCCTCTAGCGCGGGGTAGGCGTGGGTGGAAGTGGTTGCGAACTCGACCGAGAGGTACTCGAGGGACTCCAGCTGACGGCCCTGCTGACCGATCTGGCCGAAGAGCTGGGCGTTGGTCATGAGCACCTCGGCGGCGACGCCGGGGCGGTCTTTGTAGGCGGCCTGGTAGAGCGCGCCGTAGGCCTCGGACCGCTGGCCCGGGTCCTCGATCTCGGCGATGAGCGGCATGGCGAAGTCAACGACGAACTCGATGCCCTGCTTGCCCGCGAGCGAGAAGGCCGCCTCTGCCCAGCGCCGCATGTCCGCGACGGTGAGCTCCTTGCTCTCGGCGAGTTCCTGCACGCGCCGCCACGCCCGGCGCTCGCCGGTGTTGAGCGTGATCGCCTGCTCGAGCAGGGTGAGCCGGTCCGCGATGTCGCGCCCGGTGCGCAGGGTGCTGCCTTCGACGAAGGGTGCGATCTCCGCGTCTGCGGGGAGCTCGCCTAAGACGCGCTCGGCGGTGACAAGGGCCCGCGCGAAATGCCGCGTGCGGTCGTTCATGCCGTACATCGCAGCGGTGATCGCTACTTCGCTGTCGGAGACGCGGGCGCGTGACTGGGGGTCGTCGGTGGAGCCGCGGACGAGCTGGTACTCGGCGTAGCGGCCCTCGCTGAAGTCCCAGAAGGCGCTGCGGCCGCGCACGCGCATGTAGCCGACCCAAGCGTGGCCGACCTGATCGCCGCGCCCGGTGATGATCGCAGAAGGCACGCCGATGGCCTTGCCCGCCTGCTCGGAGTAGAAGGCCTGATCGATGCAGACCCCGCCGTGCTGGGCGATGTTGGGCAGGCTGTACCCCGCTTCGGTGACGCGCTTGGCCCGGCCCATCTGGAAGTGTTCGTTGTCGTATTGGATCGAGTGGAAGAGCGTGCCGACGTTGCGGCGCCCCGCGTAGCGCTGGTTGGCCCAGACGAGCTCGCGGGCGCTGGTGGTGTTGACGACCCAGACGAGGAGCTCGGGGGTGAGCCCGCGCGTGATGCCGTTGAGGTCTGCCTGGGCGAAGTAGGCGAAGATCATCTCGGGCGACTCGGGCACGACGACGTTCTCGTTGAGCCGCATGATCGCGCGGTCATCGTGCACCACGCACAGGGCCGCGACGAGCGCCGGCGCCTTACTAACCGCGCGATCGCCGTGCGCTTCGATGAGATCGTGCAGCACGCGGAAGACGTTGGCCGGCTCGTCTACCCCGCGCCAGGTGGTGAAGGCGATCTCTTTGCCGAGCTCGGGGTGCTCGATGATGACGGGCATGATCGCCCGGAGCGTCTCGTCGGGCACGTTGTCCAGCATGGAGATGAGCCGGTAGGCGTAGGCCGCCTCGATGATGGTCTCTTGCTCGCGCTTGTGATCGCAGAAGCTCACGGCTCGTGCGAGGAGGGTGCGTGCTTCGCTGCGCATCGCCTCGTAGCTCTCGGGGATGGGCGAGCTGCTCTCGTCGCGCGGCGCACCGAAGGCTGCTTCGATCAGCTCCGCCGAGCGCGGGACGATCTCTTGCGTGCGCACCCAGTCGGGCCTCTGCGCGCGCTCACGCTGAGCGAATGCGGGCGAAGCGAGGAGCCCCGCGAGGGTGAGGCAGGCGAGGGTGCGGGCTACAGAGCGCAGGTGCATGGCGTCATCTCCGGTGCGGGTCTAGCGATCGCTTCGGTGAGCCTACCCGCGGAGTTCCGCTGGGTGAACACATACTTGAGCAGGAGGCCAACCGATCGAGTGCACGCACCCGACGTGCGGGCCGGCCCTTGGGCCTCGGTCGCTCGGACTAGGTGCCTCGGACTAGGCGTTCTGAGAGGCGTTGCCGGCGCCGCAGCAGGTGTCGCCGCAGCCCTGGGGGGATCGGCAGGCACGCCAGTTCAGAACGTGAGCCGAGATGAGCAGGACGCTGCCCACGGTGTTGACGACGTTGTGCAGCGGGAGGCCCATGAACATCGGGCCGGCGTGGGCGGTCGTCGAACCGTCGGCGGCCGTTGTCGCGCAGTTTGCGCAGGACGCGCAGCCGGGGATCGTGAGCGCGAACCAGATGAAGCAGAGCCCGAGCCCGCCGAGAGCGAGTGTCATAGGCGTGCGGTGGCGGAGATAGCCCTGCACGAGCGCGACGAGCGCG
Source organism: uncultured Phycisphaeraceae bacterium (assembly GCA_964576725.1). Classification (GTDB taxonomy): domain Bacteria; phylum Planctomycetota; class Phycisphaerae; order Phycisphaerales; family UBA1924; genus OFTM391. The sequence goes on along the minus strand of CAZNUZ010000022.1, from coordinate 8,031 downwards.
ATGCCGGGAAGCACGATCGCCAACGCGGTGTGGAACCAGGCGTCGATCCCGAAGAGGCCCGTGAGGGACGGCAGCGCGATGAGGATGAAGGGCAACGCGAGGCAGTGCACGATGCACAGGGCCGAGAGACCGATCCCCAGCGCATCGAGCCAGTTCCGGGTGCCTTGTGGGGCGGCGTCCGGAGTGATCATCGGGATGTCGGTCGGGGTCGCGGTCATGCGGTGATTATCTGCAAGCGGGTTCTCAATTGCCACACTTCGGATGAAAAAGGCGTGCTGCCCCGCGAGAGGGCCGCACGCCGGTGCCGGCACGAAACTGGCGTCGTGCGTAGGCGGGAGGGCCGATGTGTGCTCAGCCTTCGCTGGGCCGCATCACGACCTCGACGGGGCCCGGGAAGTGGACGTCCTGCTGGGGGAACGGGATGCCGATGCCCTCGGCGTCGAAGCGCTCCTTGACGGCCTTGGTGACGTCCCAGAAGACGTCCCAGTAGTCGCCCGTCTTGGACCAGGGGCGGACGATGAAGTTCACGGAGCTGTCGGCGAGCTCGTGGAGCTTGATCGTCGGCGCGGGCTCGGCGAGGACCTTGTCGTGGCCGGAGATGATCTCGCGGATGACGGCCTCGGCCTTCTCGATGTCGTCGGAGTAACCGATGCCGAAGGTCATATCGACCCGGCGGGTGGAGAGGCCCGTGATGTTGGTGATGACGCCGGACCAGATGGTGTCGTTGGGCACGAGCATGACCTGGTTATCGAAGGTGAGCAGCTTGGTGCTCACGAGGGACATCTCCTCGACCTTGCCGGTGACGCCGCCCGCGGAGATGACATCGCCCACGTCGTAGGGGCGGTTCATCAGGATCAGGATGCCCGAAGCGAAGTTGCTGAGCGTGCCCTGCATCGCGAGGCCGATGACCAGACCGGCGGCGCCGATGGCGGCGATGAGGGGCGTCACATCCACGCCGAGGCGGCTGATCGCAACGACCAGACCGATGATGAGAATGACCCGACGCACAGAGTTGGCGAGGACGCGCACGAGCAGATCCGACGCGCCCGGGCTGATGCGCTTGACGGCCGATCGCACGATGCTGCTCGCGATCCGCGAAACGATGATAAAGACGATAATGAGCACGACGAAGGTCACGATGCGGAGGCCGACCGCGATGCCGCCATCGGGGCTCTTGAGCCACGAGGTCGCCTGGGTGAGGAGCACCTGCGGGTCCTCGAGGTTGGGCTTGAGGCCGGTCGCCTTCTGCACGTACTTGCTCTGCACAGAAGCATCGCCCCCGCGCTCCACGATGAGGTTGAGCAGGACCTCGACGCGCGTCACGACGGCGGACACCACCGCGTCGAGCCGGGTCTCCTCGGCGGCGAGCGCCGAGCGGAGAGCAGCGTCGTCGCCCGCGGAATCCGAAGCGATGCTGACCCGCGCACGCTCGCGCAGCTTCTCCTGCAAGATGCCCAGCCAGATGTCGGTGCGCTCTTCGAGCTGCTCCAGACGCAGCGGCTGCGACTCGAGTTCGAGCTCACGCACGGGGACCTCCCATGGCACATCGCGCTCGTGCACGGGCGGGTCGTTCTTCACGCGCTCGATCTGGGCAGCGACGGCGCTGCTCGTGTCTACAGCTTCTTCTTCGGCTTGAGCATGGGCGATCGGCGTACAGAAGACCGCGAAGAGGGCCCAGGCTGCGACGATCCATGCAGCATGGGGACGGGTGAAACGGGGCATATCGATCTCCTCTGAGTGGGCCACACAAGTAGCGGCGGGACAACAGTTTCGGGCCGCGATCGTACCCACCCGGACGACCATGCCAACCCGCAAGGTCACCACCCACCAGAATTGGTGAGACACGTCCGAACCCGAGGAGACGAGCGAATTCGCTCCGAATAGGGCGTCGATACTGACTACGAGCGGCCTTGGAAGGCCGGGATGAGCCGCTCGGAGGGAAGATCGGAATGCACACAAGACTCGCGGTCATCACGGCACTCGCCCTCGCGCACGGGACGCAGGGCGCGCTCTTCACGACCGACTGGCAGACCCCGGGTGACGGTCTGCTCACCATCCAGCCAAACGCCGACCTCGTCTGGCTGGACTGGTCGGTGACGTCGGGCGAGTCGTACTTCCAGGTGCTCTCGGAACTCGGGCCGGGGGGCGACTTTGAAGGCTTCCGGCACGCAACAGAGGACGAGATCCGGGCGGTCTTCGTCGACGCTGGCGCTCTCGTGCTGCCGCTGGTGGGAACGGCGGGTGAAGCGCTCAACGCCCCCGCAGCCCAGTTGCTCGTGGATACCCTCGGCACAACCTTCGACGCCGCCGGTGCATTTGGCATCTATGAGCTTGCCGGGTCGGCGGCGCAGATCCCCACCGCCGACGGCGACCTCTTCGCCGGACTCAACGGGCCCCGGCACGTGGCGGCCCGCTTCGCACTCGGGGGCACGCTCCAGCCGCGGGCTGCGAACATCCTCGACACCACACAGAACAGGCCCGAACTCGGGCACGCGCTCGTCTTCGAGATCCCCAGCACCGGAGCCGGTGTGCTCCTGGTCGTTGGGCTCGCGGGGTTGGCAGCCCGGAGGCGCTCGCCGTCAGAGCCGTAACGAGAGATGGTGCTCGTCGAAGCGCTCCCCTCCGATGTTCAGCACCTCTGGCTCGGTCCCCCACCTCTTGAAGCCAAGCGACTCGTAGACGTGCAGCGCCGCCCGGCCTGAGGCGCTCACGGAGAGCGTGACCCACTCGACGCCCGACCAAGTGCGTGCGTGCTCGACGCACGCGCGGACCGCCGCCTTGCCGTAGCCGTGCCCACGGTGCTCGGCGGCGCAGAAGACGCCCCAGATGTGCGCACGGTGCCGGCCCTTGATCTTCTCGAATCGGTAGATCGCGCTGGTCGCGACCAGAGCGCCCGCAACGTCGATGACGAAGATCGCGTTTTCGGGTTTGCTCATGAGCTTCCGGAACTCGTCGAGCTGCTGAGCAGTGTCATCCTCGGGCGAGGACCAGTACGCCCCGGGCTCTTCGCGCAGCATGCGCTCGCGCAGGCCGAGATACTCGGGATAGCGGTCCTCAGTTAACTGTTGCGGGGTTGTCATCCGCGGGATCGTCGCACGATTCCCGCAGCGCGTCACGCCCCGTGCGCAGGTGCGGCAGGATGACAGGCCGATCACCCTTCGAAATCTCGAAGAAGCTCAGGCCGGCCTCGTGCTTCTCGAAGACGCGTACGCCGTCGAACCACAGGTCTACAGGCTCGAGGCCGCGGAGCTGGATCATGACGAGGGCGGGCTCACCCGACGGGCCTCGCGCGATGAGCAGGCGGCGGCCATCGTCGGTGTAGGTGCCCGCGCCGGGCGCACTGTTGGGCGTGCTGTTGGGGTTGGGCACGCCGCGCCAGCCGACGAATTCGACCGGGGCGGAGAAGTCGGCGCCGAGTGATACGCCGTACACATCCTCGGCGTAGGCGAGGAACTTGGCGTGCGTGTCGCAGACGACCTCGGGCTTCATATCGGTTGTGACGCGCTCGTAGACGAGTGCCGCCGGCAGGCTGCCGTCTGGCGCAATGATGTTGTGCCGGACAGCGAAGAGACCCGCGACGAGCAGGAGCGCTGCAGCGATTGCCGCCCTCCGCGCCCACACGAATAGGGCCGCGACAGGCGGCGCACCACTCGCGCCATCCGCTTCATCGGGCAGCAATTCTGCTCGAGGCGGGGGCGCATCCCGGTAGATCGCCGTCGCACGCTCTTCGATGCTGCGCATCGCTTTTAGGGTGGCCCGCAGGCGCGGGTCGGCCTGCATCTCGCGCTCGTAGTCGGCCCGTTCGGCCTCGGTCATCTCACCGTCGAGGTACGCGTCGAAGCGTTCGTCGGGCTGGGTCTGTATCGAGGCCATCACGCGTTCCCTCCTTCGTTGCCTTCGAGCTGTGCCAGCAGGGTCCGGCGGGCGCGGTATACGTGCGAGCGGCAGGTGGCTTCGGGCACGTCGATCACGCGTGCGATCTCCGCGTAGCCGAGGCCGTACGCCGTGCGGAGGAGGAAGCACGTCCGAGCGCGGTCGTCGAGATCGTCGATCGCCTGTTGCACCGCGTGGTCCAACGTCGGATCGTCGGACGGGGTGCTCACCTCCGTCACCCCATCCGACGCCCGGCCGCGTGCCACGGCCGCGTGGCGGAGTTGCATCCGCCGCTCCGACCTTCGGTGGTTGGCGGCGGCGTGCCGCACGTAAGCCGCCATCCAACCGCGAAAATTCGTACCGGGCATGAAGCCCGAGCGATCCCGCATGGCTGCAAGCGAAGCCTGCTGGACGATGTCCTCGGCGTCGGTGCGGTTCGCAGAGGCCGAGGCGACGAGAAGCAGCCACCCGTACGACGCTGTGTAGAGCTCGGAGAACTCTTCCGCGGAGATCCCGGACTCGTCGCCCGCGGCGGGGCTCGCGTCTGTCATGTTGCGTGCGGGTTGGTCATGCATAAAGCGGGGTCACACAGGTACAGGTCCGCCGAGAGCGTTCCCGTTGCACCTTCGGGCGAGAATTCTGCGATTACCGCTTCTTTGTGGTCCGCTTTGTCGTGGCCCGCTTCGTGGTCGCCCGCTTCTTGGCCGCGGCCTTCTTCGTCGGAGCCTTCTTTGTCGTTGTCTTTTTGGACGCTGGCTTCTTGGTGGTCTCTTTCGTGGACTTCTTGGCCGTCTTCTTCGCGGTCTTCTTGGCCAGCTTCTTCTTGCCCTTGTGCACGGTGCCCGCAGCCTCCAGGCTCGCTTCGTACGAAGCCACGAACGTGCGCACCGTCGCACGCTTTACCGCCCGGGCCACCACCGGCAGGGGGACGTCCTCGAGCTTCTTGAACCGCACGCACGACTTGCCCATGTCCAGGCGCAGGCCGGTGGCCTCCCACTCCCCGGTAAACACGGCGAGCGCCCCTTCGTCGCTGTACAGGCAGAACATGTACAGCGCCATGTGGTTCTTCTGCGACGCCAGGCCAATAAAGGGCAGCGGCTGGCTCGGGTCGCAGTGGTACCCGGGCGGGTAGACCGAGTGCGGCACGTAGTAGCCGATCATCCCGTACTGGATGCCCTCCTCGTACCCTTTGGGCAGCGCCTTGTTGATCGCAGCGCGCACCGCCTCGATGGCATCACGCCGGTCGGCGGGGAGCGACTTCAGGTACGCAGCAACGGTTGTGGGCTTGGCGGTGGGCATCGGGCCAGCCTACCCGGGACCATCGCATCGCCACAGGTCAAAAATGACCAGCCCCGGAGAGGCTCCGGGGCTGGCGGGAAGAGAATGACTCTCGGTGATCTGGTTCGACGCTTAGCGGCGGCGTCGACGGCCGGCGGCGGCGAGGCCCGCGAGCGCGAGAGCCGCAGCACCGGGCGTCGGAATGGGCTGTTGCGGCAGGACCGAGACGGAGACCGCCCCGACGCCCGCGTTGCCCAAATCGATCGAAGCAACGGCGCCGAACGCGCCCGTCATGAGATCGATCGTGCCCACGCTCAGCGTGTTCATGCCCGTTTGGCCGATGGCGGCGTGCAGCTCGCCATTGGCGAACTCGAGGCCCATGTTGAAGACGTCGACGCCCGTATCGCCCAGGAGCGTCGCCTCGCGGTTGGCGGCGTCGAGGTCGACGGTGTACACGTTGTCGTCGCGCGAGATGAGGTAGAAGGTGTCGGTGTCGGGGTCGTACGCGCCGCCGCCCACGGTGTTGACGCCGAGGTTGTCGCCGTTGGACGTCTCGAAGTTGGCGTCGAGGTCGAAGAGCGTGCCGCCGCTGAGTGAGAGCAGGTCGCCGTTGACGTTGATGACCGAGGCGTAGTTGGACTGACGGGTATCGGTGATGAGCGCGAGGCTGGGCGTGACGCCGAGGGGATTGACGATCTCATAGACCTCGAAGCCGTTGGGGCCGCGGGAATTCGAGAAGGCGAGCACGGTGCCGTCGGTGAGGACAGCCTGGGCCACGATCTCGTCGCCGAGGTCGAAGGACTCCACGTTGGCGTCTTCGTCGACGCGGAAGAGGGTCGAGCCGGAGGTGGCGAGGTACGTGACGCCGGCCTGGGCCGAGGCGCACGCTGCAACGAGAACGCCGGCGGCGCTGAGTGAACGGATAGACATGTTGGGTGACGTTTCTTCTCTCAACGGGCCGAGGCTGTGCGCCGCGGCCCTGACTCACAGGAATGGACGCGCGCAGAGCCCGCCCACACTCCGAGCGTACTCCCCCCACAACTCCGGGCAAGCGATTGCGATGATATTGCGCGTAATTCTCGAACTGGCCGGGTGTTATCGGCCCGCTGGTTCGCTTCGGGCGGGTGCGGGCGGGGCTGATTCAGTCGGGACGCTTGGGGGCTGGAGAGGGAGTGCCCGCGAGCGGGACCAGTGGGCGCTGGGAGCGGCGAGAGGCTACGCCTTGGGTGGCATGCTCAGGCGTGCTTGAGCATTGCGTGACGCCGGCTTGCCAGATCACATGCTCAAACGAGTTTGAGCATGCCAAACGCTGAAAAAGTGGTGGCTTGGGAAACTTGCCCCTCCCCGCTAATCCGGAGACGACCCTGGCTGTAGCCGATCAAGTTGTGTCTCGCTGAAGTCGCCTACGGTGTACCAATCAGTTCCGGTTCGATCAACTGAACATCCTGCCAAATCAAGTCTGTCAGCAAGTTCTTGCCGACGTGCGGCACTGTTATTTAGGCGTACAACATGACGCCCGGCAACGTCGCTAAACGGCCGGAGATCTCCCAACTCGACGAGAATTGTCCGATCCGGGCACCTCCCCATGGCCATGCCGGCTTCGAAAATAACATTCTGCCTTGCCTGGCCAGTGAGTTCTATGTCATATGGTGCATCGGAAGAGGATCGGAATCCCTTACGGAGACGACCCTCATCATCAGGCGTAAAAAGCACGATAATCGCGCCCGCATGGGCAAGTGCTGCGTCAAGTATCTCTCCGATGTACGGCGACGGACGGCCCACCAAGCCCACGGCTTGATTCCACTCAATCGGCTGAAGCCCAACCGCCCTCAGAAATCCGAAAAAATTCTCACGGATGATCGCATTTCGCCCATGAATAACGAACACTTTTCGAGAATCCGCGATCGGCTTGGCATCAGCGTCGAGTCTTTTCTGACTTGCATCGACCTGCGCATCAGTCCCCTCCCAATAAGTTCGGATCTCCTCGATCGCCGATTCGAGTAGAGAAACACCAGACTGCACACCTCTCTCAAATGCAGACCGAAATGCCCGGCTATTGTCGCCACCAATGACGGTTACTGATGGCGAGAAACTAATTCGACTTGCATCCTTTGCCCGAACTGATCCTTCACCAAAGATGTTCCGCATCGCAGCTCGAAGACTTGAGCGCCAAGACTTAAATTCGACAGAATCATATCCAGCACTCAAAACACCGTCTGCTCGCCCGTGCAGCGATTGAAGATGAGCAATTGCTGATGCCTTCGGCATGTCTCTTGCACGATCCATAATCCTTCACGCGAGAATCAACTCGCGTGAAGAAGGTCATTCAGTAATCCATATCATCCATACCCGCACCCGCGGCGGCCTTCTTCTCCTTGATCTCCACGACCGCGGCATCGGTCGTGAGGAGGAGGCCCGAGATGCTGGCGGCGTTCTGCAGGGCGACGCGCTCGACCTTGGTCGGGACGATGACGCCCATCTTGACCAGGTCGCCGTACTCGTGGGTGAGGGCGTTGTAGCCGTGGTTGGCCTTGTCGGTCTCGAGGACGTTGTGGGCGATGACGGAGCCGTCGAGGCCGCAGTTGGTGGCGATCTGCTTGATGGGCGCGGTGACGGCCCGCTCGACGATCTCCATGCCGATGCGCTCGTCGCCGGTGGCGGCCTTCTTGAGGGCCTCGATGGCCTTGCGGGCGCGGAGGACGGCGATGCCGCCGCCGGGGAGGATGCCCTCTTCGACTGCGGCGCGTGATGCGTGGAGCGCGTCCTCGACGCGGGCCTTCTTCTCCTTCATCTCGACCTCGGTCGCCGCGCCGACGTTCACCTGGGCGACGCCGCCGGCGAGCTTGGCGAGGCGCTCCTGGAGCTTCTCGCGGTCGTAGT
>CAZNUZ010000021.1:0-32093 GCA_964576725.1 uncultured Phycisphaeraceae bacterium | reverse complement strand
AGTTCGTGCGCAAGGAGGCGGACATCCTGGTCGCGACGACGATCATCGAGTCGGGGCTCGACATCCCGACGGCGAACACGATGGTGATCCTCGACGCCGACCGGTTCGGGCTCGCGAGCCTGCACCAGCTGCGCGGGCGCGTGGGTCGGTACAAGCACCGCGCGTACTGCTACCTCTGCCTGCCCAAGGACCGCACGGTGAACGAGGTCGCGGTGAAGCGGCTCAAGGCGATCGAGGAGTTCTCGATGCTCGGCGCGGGCTTCAAGATCGCGATGCGCGACCTGGAGATCCGCGGTGCGGGCAACCTGCTCGGCTCCGAGCAGTCCGGGCACATCGCGGCGGTCGGCTACGACATGTACTGCAAGCTCCTCGAAGAATCCGCCAAGGAGCTGCGTTCGGAGTCGACTGCGGAGGCCTCGGAGACGTCGATAGATCTGGGCATCGTTGCGGGAATCCCGCGGGCGTATATCGCTTCGGACGTGCGCCGCATCGAGGCCTACCGCCGGGTCGGCGCGGTGAAGAGCACGGGCGAGCTCGGGCAGGTGCGCGAGCAGCTCGTGCAGGCGTACGGCCCGCTCCCGCCCGCCACCGAGCGATTGCTCGAGCTCACCGAAGTGCGCCTGCACGCGTTCGATCGCGGCGTGCGCTCGCTCACGCGGCGGGACGACGACATCGTGTTCCGTTGTGAGGACCCCGCGCCGCTGCTCGAAGCGATGCAGGGCGTGCAGGGCACGGTGCGGCCGCTCACGAAGAAGGCGGGCGATGATCTCTTCGAGGTCTACTACCGACCGCCGACGAACTACCTCGAGGCGGGCACACTCTTGAGCGTGCTGCGCAAGAGGCTCGGCGGTGAAGCAGCGTTAGCCGGCGCGTGAGGCGAGCGTTGCGCCGATCGCTTCGAGCAGCTCTTCGGGTTCGACCATACGACCCGGGCCGACGGCCCTGCACGCCTGCCAGCCCACAGCGGGGCCGACGAGCGTGAATCCGTCTTCCTCGAGTTGCCTGGCGTTGCGCGCGGTCGAAGCCTGGGCCCACATCACCTCGTTCATCGCCGGGGCGAGCAGGACGGGTGTCCGCGCGCGGTCGACGGCGCTCAGCATGAGGGTCACGATGTCGTCGGTGCGCCCGATGACGAGCTTGGCCATGCAGTCCATTGTGCACGGAGCGACAACGCACAGATCGGCGTCTTTGCCCGTGGAGATGTGCTGGGGGTCCTTCGACTCGATGTGCTCCCACGCGCTCGTGTAGACGGGCTTGGCGGAGAGCGCTTGGAGCGTCAGCGGCGTGATGAACTTCGTCGCAGCCTCGGTCATGCAGACGGTGACATCAGCGCCGCCTTGGGCGAGGCGCGAGACGAGAGTGGCGGACTTGTAGGCTGCGATGCCGCCGGTGATACCGACAACGATCCGCTTGCCGGCGAAGGGCGAAGCGGGTTCGGATGGCTGCGCGTCGCAGGGTTGGTTGTCGGCGGGGGGCATCGGCGTGTGATCCGTCGCGGATCAGGCTTCGATAGCCTCGGCGGCTTCGGCGATGGCGGCCTGCATCTTGGGCTCGACCTCGGGGGCGATGCCGCCCGGGTTGAGCGTGCCCGTCTCGTCTTCGATGGCGATCTTGCCCTGGCGGATCTCTTCGATGACGAGCTCGAGGTCGCGGCGGCCCTCACGCTCGACGAGGGGGCGGGCGCCCTCCATGAGCTCGACGAGACGCTTCTGGATCAGCGTGCACAGCTTGAACCGGCCGCCGACCTGCTCGACGATGGCTTCGCTCTTGAGCGCTTCGATCATGCGTGGGGCACCTTCTGTGAGGGTTCGCAAGGGGGTGTGGCAGCCCGCTCGGGGCCGGTGCGGCCCGCCCGGAGCGGGACGACTACAGTAGGCAGCAACCGGAGGCTCGGCCACGCCCCCCGCGGGGGACCGCCCGAAGGCGGGTGCCGGGGTCTGTGAGCCTTCCCGAGACGAAGCATCTGTGCCGTTCACCCGCCCGGGCTTGGTGCCCGAGGCTCAGGGTGTGTTGGCACACTCGACGCGCCGCAGGCGCAGGGACGCAGCATGAGCGACCAAGGCCGGTTCGGCTTCGGCGATCGGGTGATTCACCCCGGCAAGCCCGAGTGGGGGGAGGGGGTCGTTTCGGCCGTCGCCAACGTCACCCATGAGGGGACGCCTACCCAGCGGGTCACGGCGCGATTCGAGCGCGGCGGGCTGAAGCACGTCCTCGCTGCTGTCGCGGACCTGCGCCCCGCGGGCGAGAAGCAGGTCCCCGCAGCGGCGGCCGCCGTTCCGGGCGGGCACGACGGGCCCGCGCCGGCTGCGCTGCCCACCGAGGGGTCGTGGCTCGACGAGATCGCTGCGGGAGACGTGCCCCAGCGGATGGCGACGCTGCCCGAGTCCACGCGTGATCCCTTTTCGACCCTCGAGGAGCGGCTTCGCGCGACGATGGCGCTGTACCGCTTCAAGGACTCGGGCGGATCGCTGCTCGATTGGGCCGCGGTGCAGACGGGCCTTGCCGACCCGCTGAGCCGGTTCTCACGTCACGAGCTCGAGGAGTTCTTCCGCAGGTACCAGACGGAGCGTGCCAAGCGGTTCAAGTCGCTGCTCCTCGAGGCTCGCCGGGCCGACCCGAACCTGTGTAAGCGGATCGAGGCGGAGGCGGGCAAGCTGATGAGCGATGCCGACAAACAACTGTTGCGTCGGATCAACGTCCCGCGTTGATCCTGGACAACACCTCCCGGGCGGCGTGTGGGGTCGCGCGGCCCTGGTCCGTGATAAACCCCGCTCACGGCCTCTGATCGATGATTCTGGTGTCTCTCCCCGCGGGCCCCGAGTTTGGCCCGCGGATTGTCTATGTCCCTGCGTACCCGTCGCCCGACGGGTGTCAGCGACAAATAAGAGACACGGAGATTCAGAGATGAACGAGCAGGACTTCCAGAGCAAGCTTGGCGAACTTATCACCCAGATCGATCAGCTCCCCGAGAACCAGCGCGCCGAGCTGCACAAGCTCGCGGAAGAGACCAAGGCCCGTCACGAGAAGGTCCGCACCACGATCCGTGGCCTGCAGGACTCGCTGGATTACCTGCGTCTGTCCGTGAAGTACCTGGTCTTTGATCTCGAAGCGACCCGCCGGGAGAACGATTACCTGCGCAAGGTCGTCGAGGGCAACGACAACATCGGATGAGGGAACGGTTCCCCCCGTAGGCGTCCGCCCGCCGACGGGGCTCTGTCCGCGCACCCGCGAGTCTCTGCACAGGGACACTCGGAGCGCGCACAGCCAAAGTGAACCCTTGCAGGGCCTACGCCGCGGAGGAGTGCGTGGGCCCTGTCTGTTTTTGGAGCGTGCGCACCGGGAGCGCGGAGCGAAGCCTGCGTCGCGCGCAGCGGTTCGCATCCACGCTCGCGTGCAACCGTTGAGATCAGGCCCGGGGCATCGCGGAGGTGATGCGGTGGCGGATGGCGCTCGCGGTGTGGCGCAGGCCGGCGGCGGTGTCGTCCGAGAGGTCGAGGCGGGCGGCTTCCCGCTGCAGCTCATCGGCCATCCAGAGCGCGACCGCCCTGCGGTTGGTCGGGGCGGCTTCGCCCGCCTGGATGGCGGTCTCTGCGTCCGCCTCCGCGATACGCAGCAGTGTCTGGGCGTACGCCTCGTCTTGCTTACGGCACATATCTCGTCTGCCTTCCGCGTGCGGGGGCGGGTCTCGTGCGCCCCCGCGGTTCTCCCTGTCCGTCCCCTTTGGGGGACCCAAGCCGCTGATATCGGGTGATCGAGAGCGTCGATGGAGACGCTGCCTCCCACTCACCGGGGCGGCGGTTCGGCGCGTGACGCCTGTGCGGGCGGGCTCGCCCGCACAGGTGTGATACGATGCGTGTTATGAGCCAGTTTGAGGTGATCGATGATCAGGCGGCGCCCCCCGCCGAGCCTGTTGAGGCGAGTGCAGGCCCCGCGGCCCCAGCCAACGCCGGGCAAGGCGAAGAGGCGGGCGCCGAGGCGGGCGCCGAGCCGTTGTACCGAGACGAACTCGTAACGGGCGCGGTCGAGGCGGTGCTCTTTGCGTCCGATAAACCCCTGTCGCCGATCAAGATCGCGCGGGCGCTCGGCCTCGATGAGGGCGGGACCGCGCGCATCGAGGAGGCCATCACCGAGCTCAATCAGGCGTACGAAGCGTCGTGCAGGGCCTTCCGCATCGAGCAGGTCGCGGGCGGCTACCGCGCGATGACCCTCCCCGAGTACGCCGCGGCGGTCGCTTCGATCCGCGGCATGCGCGACAGCGGGCGGCTCTCGCCCGCTGCGCTCGAGACGCTCTCTATCGTCGCCTACCGCCAGCCGGTCACGCGCGTCGACATCGAGGGCATCCGCGGTGTGGCGTGCGGCGAGGTCCTGCGCACACTCCTCGAACGCAGGCTCGTCGAGATCACCGGCCGCGCCGAAGAGCTCGGCCGCCCCATGCTCTACGGCACCACCAAGCAGTTCCTCGAAGTCTTCGGCCTGGCAACGATCAAAGACCTGCCGCCCGTCGACGACTTCTTCGCCAGCAGCGCCATCGCTCCCGCCCCTTCCGACGACGCAACTACCAGCGAAACGCTTGCAGACGAAACACCGGCCGACCAAGGGCCCGCTGAAGAAGCCCCTGCCGAGACCACCCCTTCGGATGAAACTCCAGAGGCCGGTCTGGGAACCGAGGGCACCCCAGCGCAGTAACGGGCACCGACCCGAACGATGGATCACACCGCGCAGCCCGCCGAGCGCCGCTGCGACCGAGGAGACCGCTCACGTGCACGCCCGCCCGCTTCTGCCCTTTGCTTTGTTGCTCGCTGCGCTTGCCCTGGTGCTGGGCGGGTGCTCGTCTTACGCCGTTCGCGGCGTTGTGGTCATGGGCCCCACCAGCTACGTCGAGTTGGTCGACGCCGACGACCCCCGGCTCACGCAGGGCCAGCCGATCTCGGGCGCGGTGGTGCGCACGACGGTCGACCCCAGCTCGCTCAACCCGATCCGCCTGACGGGTGTGACGACGGGCGCTGTGGGCGAGTTCGCGGTGCCCGTCGATGAGTTCGGCGCGGGCTGGCTCGAGTACGAGCTGGGCGTGGTCGTTCGCCGGCCCGGTTTCGCGCCCGCCGAGGGTTTCATGCGGCTCCCGCCCGCGGGCAAGCGGCTGCTTGTGACGCTGGGCGCGGGCCAGGACCGCCGCGGGCTCGACGAATCGGGCTTCGACGATGGGTACGACTACAACAGCGATCTTGAGCGCTTCGGGCACTGACCGCACGGGCAGCGCTGGGGTGGAACCCGCGCGGGCTCCGACGCGGAGAGGAGTGTGATGGCACTCGAGCGCCGCTACCACCCGCATTGGACGTCGGCGTTGTACGCCATCGTGACGGCGCTCCTGGGCATCGGTGCGCTGCGAGGGACCAACAACCTGCTCTTCGTGCTCTTCGGGGTCGCGGTGACGGCGCTCATCATCTCGGGCGTACTCAGCGGCTTCATGATGATGGGCCTGCGCCCCGGCAGGCGTGCACCGAGCGTGGGGCAGGTGGGCGAGCCGTTTCGCATCGCGTACACACTCACCTCGCGCAACCTGTTGCTGCCGGCGTTCGCCATCGGGTTGGGCGAGGCGCCGAGTAAACGCCGCGCCGATAAGCGCTGGGAAGACCTCTTCGGGATCGATACGAGGGGCGACGTGCGCACGGCGTTTGTCGTGCAGATCGGTGCGCGCGAGCGGTTGCAGGCTTCGGTGGTGCTCACGCCCACACGGCGTGGCGTTGCCGAGCTCACGGGCGTGCGCGCTTCGAGCGGCTTCCCCTTCGGGCTCTTTCGCAAGTCGGTGACGGCGCCGGTGCGCACGCGCGTGCGCATCCGACCGGCCGTGCGAGAGCTGGTCCGCGGCGGGCTGCCCGCGGTCTCGTGGCACGGCACCCGCCGGGGGGCGCTCGCCTCCCGCAAAGGCCCGGGCGAGGAGTTCTTCGGGCTGCGTGAGTACGTCCCCGGTGACAGCCCGCGGTTTATCAACTGGCGTGCGTCTGCACGGTCGGAGGGCCTCGTCGTGCGCGAGCACGCGTCGGACGCGACGGGCCGGGTGCGGATCGCGCTGGTGCTCGCGCCCGGCGCGGGGACTGAGGACCAGGAGCGTGCGATCGAGCTCGCGGCTTCGGTCGTGAGCGGGTACGTGCGTCGGGGTATGGAGGTGCTCTTCGAAGCGCCGCAATCGGGCGTGCGCATCTCTCGGGTGCACGCGGGCACTCCTGCGGGGCTCGGCAGGGTGCTGGACGCGCTCGCGGAGATCGATACGTCTGCCCTCGGACCGAGCGCGCTCGAGCCCGCGCACGAGGCGCTCGTGCTCGTGCGCACGGACGAAGTCTCGGGCGTAGCGCTCCCGGCGCGGGCCGACGCGACGCTGACCTCTTCCGACCTCGATCGGCTGACGGCGCGTGTGGGGGGATCGGCATGAAGGTGTACGCGCGGTATCACAACGCGGCGCACCTCACGGCGGCGCTGGGCATTTTGTCTTACAGCGCCGCGGCTGGCGCGCCGGGCCTGGCGGTGGTCACGACCGCGCTCGTAGTGACGTCCTGGGCGCTCTTCCGCAGGACGACGCACTCGCCGCTGCCGCGGATTGTGATCAACATCGCGCTCCTGCTCGCGACGCTTCAGATGGTCCCGCGTGTGCTGGGTGATACCAGCGAGGCGCTGACGGTGCTCTCGGAGTACCTGGTGATTCTGTTGTTGATCAAGCTCTTCGAGAACCGCACGCCGCGGGATCAGGCGCAGTCGCTGATATTGTCGGCGATGGTGGGCGTGGGCGCGGTGCTTACGAGCATCGGTCCGCTTGTGGGCGTGCTGCTCGCGCTGTACCTGCCGATGCTTTTGGTGACGGGCGTGCGGTACCAGCTCTACGCGGGGACGCACGCGAGCTTCGCGCGGTTCGACAAGCCGAGCGATCGGCCTATCGGCCGGGTGGGCACTGCGGGCCGGCGCACGAGCCTGCGCTTCGCGGTCGTCATGACGTTTATGTTTGTCACGACCATCGCCGGCGCGGGCGGGGTCTTTATCTTCATGCCCCGGATCAACGAGGCGCCCAGCGACCCCGGCGCGGACCGGTCGCGCGGGGACGAGGCGTCGAGCGTCACGGGTTTTCAGGACCACATCCAGCTCGGCACCGGTGGGTCGATACGCGAATCGCGCGAGATCGTCGGCTACGTTGAAATCGAGCGCAACGGGAGGCCCGTGACCGCGGGCATACCGCGCTACTTCCGCGGCGTCACCCTCGACGAGTACAACAGCAACAACGGCACCTGGCGCAGGGGCCCCGCCCTTGAGCGCCTCGACGCGGGGCGGAGGCTTGCGTTCGACGGCGGGCAAGGCAACCCCGATGTGTACGACCGTGGGGCGCGGGAGCTCCCGCCCCTTTACGACCCCGATCGCCCCGGGGAGCCCTACCCCGCGGGCATGGGCGAGATCGTTCAGCGCTTCACGCTTGTAAATAAGCGGTCGGACACGCTCTTCTCGCTGGCGATGCCGATCCAGGTTTCGTACCCCCGGCGGAACCCGATCAAGGTGAACCCGATAGACGGGAAGATCACCCTCGAGGGTGTGAGCGGAGAGATGACCTATCAGGTGCGCTCCGCCCCGGATTACCAGCGTGCGCTCACGCCCGAGCAGCTCGAGCGCTATCTCGATTCGGAGCTCAGCACGCGGGTCTTCCCCTTCGCGGGCGGCGTGGTGGGTGACCCTGTGCTCGCGGTCGCCCGCGAGGTGATGGACCAAGTGGGCATCCAGCGCGAGCGACCTGCGAACACGAGGCTGCTGCGCACAGAGCCCCAGCCGCGCGACGCCGAGTTGGTGCGCGCCTTCGCGGCCCATCTCGCCTCACGCTGCCAATACTCGACCGATCTGGCCCTGCCCGACGAGTTCGTGGACCCGACGGTATACTTTCTCAACTTTTCCCAGCAAGGCGCGTGCGAGTACTTCGCGAGCGCGCTGGCGGGCATGTGCAGGGCGGTGGGCATCCCCGCGCGTGTGGTGACGGGGTACTTAACGAACGAGTTCGAGGAGGCGACCGGGGCGTATGTGATCCGCCAGTCGCACGCGCACGCCTGGGTTGAGGCGCGCGTGCTCGATGATGTGATCGTGATCGACCCGGAGACGGGTGAATCCCGCCGGGAGACGCGTGCGCTCTGGCGCACCTTCGACGCTTCGCCCTCTGAGGGTGTTCAGCAGCAGCTTGCTGGTCGCGGGTTCGCGTCGCGCGTGCGCGAGTGGATGACCCGGTTCGAGAACATGTGGGTGGATTCGGTCGTGCAGTTCGATGCGCGCGACCAGAAGCGCCTCTTCGGGAGCTCGGGCATCGACGCGATCAGCGGACTCGACTCGCGCCTCGACGGGCTCGCGGAGCGTCTGGGCTTCGAGCAGCGGCCGGACGATTCGGCGCTGGGTGTGATCCTGCGCGGCGTGATGGTCCCGGCGGGGCTCGGGGTGCTGGGTGTGGGGCTGATCGTCTTCGCGTGGCGCCGGCACGCGGCGCCGGTGAAGCGCGGCAGGAGCAGGGCGTCGGAGCTGGCCCGGCGGTTCGATCGGGCGGTGGCGCGCGCGGGGTGTGACCGTCCCGGGCACGCGGGCCTGTTGGAGCACGCCCGGACCATGCCCGAGCCGCACCGGTCGGCGGCGATCGAGGCAGCGTCGGCGGTCTACCGCGTCCGGTACGCGGGCGAGGAGTCCAGCTCGGGGGCAGAGGGCGAGGCCCTGGCGAGCATTGACCGGCTCCGCGGGCTTGGCCCGGCTGGTACCGTGGGCGGTGATGGAGCACGACCCCGTTGATATCACGATGCCCCTCGACCCCGAGGAGCACGCGCAGCAGATCGCTGGGCTGTCTCGGCGCACCGGCGCGGGGACGCGGGTGGTGGATCTCGGCGCGGGTCTGGGGCGCGTGGCGATCCCGCTTGCGGAGGCGGGGGCGGACGTGCTCGCGCTGGATGTGGACGAGGATCTGCTCGACGCCGTCGCGCAAGCGACCGCTGACACGGCGCTCCCGGTGCGCACGCGCGTGGGTGATATGTGCGATGCGGGCGTGGCGCTCGATCACCCCGCGGGCCCGACTCAGCTTGCGCTGATCCTCGGCAACACGCTCGCGCTGGTGCATGATGTGCTGCTCGCGGTGCGACTCTTTGAGCGCGTTCGCGCGACACTCGCGGCCGACGGCGCGCTTGTGATCGATCACGCGCACACGGTGGTGTGGCATGAGGTCGCTGAGGGCAACTGGCAGGGCGGGACCTCGGAAGACGGGTCGATGCAGCTCGTGTGGGGCGCAGGTGATGCGGTCATCGGGTTGCGCACGGGTGATGATGTCGCGCCCCGCCGGGAGCTCCTGACGGACGCGGACACGCCGATGCGGCTGTGGTCGCACGGGGCGCTGCGTCTGCTCGCGCGCGCGAGCGGGTTCTCGGACCCGGAGTGTGTTCCGGGCGAGCATTTGGTGGTCTTTCGCCCGGCCTGAGCCGTCAAAGTCGGTCTGGGGCCTGCAAAGATGGTCGCGGGCCGCCGTCGGTGCCCAATCGGGGGGTACATCGAGCCGAATAGACGAGAGAGTGGGCTCTGCGCCGCTGGGCCCTCGCACTGTTTCGTCAGAGGAGGCCGATGTGCCCGCATCACGCTCACGCACCGCGAATTGGCTGCGCAGTCTGAAGCAGATCCACGAGCGTGGCGGCTCGCTGGAGCTGACCATGCCGCGTTATCTCGATGATGACGCGGGCAACGCCGGCGCGGTCTCCTCGGAGGAGGGGACGAGCGACATCATCTGGCGCGTGCGGATTTTGGATCTGACGGCCGACGAGATCGTTGTCGAGCAGCCTTCGGTGCTCGGGCAGACGATCGAGCTGCAGGACGGGGTCGAGGTCGCGGGGATCATCACGGTGGGTCAGAACCGCTGGATGTTCAAGTCGCGGATCCTGGGGCGCACGCGTACGAAGCTGCGTGGGTCGCATTCGGTGACGGCGCTTCGAGTTGATATGCCTGAGACGGTGGAGCGTTGCCAACGCCGTGAGTTCTTCCGCGTGAAGACGGTGGGCGTGCAGCTCGCGAGCGTGATGTGCTACCCGCTCGACGACCCGACGACCGCCGCTGCTGCGGAGGCCGCCAACCGCGGCGAGGTGCTCCGCCAGCTCGATTCGGGCATCGCGGGCAAGATCGGCGATATCGAGTCGGACATGACGCTCCCCGAGGTGGGCCCGCCCTTTGAGGCGCGGCTTCTCAACCTGGGCGGGGGCGGCGTGGGCCTGCTGGTGGAGCAGGAAGACCGTGCGGCCCTCGAGGCGGCGCGGTTCTTGTGGATCCGCATGGATCTGCGCCCCGACCTGCCCGAGCCCCTGTGCGTCTGCGCCCGGCTGCGTCATACGCACATCGACTCGACGCAGAAGACCTACGCGGGGCTTTCGTTCGAATTCGGGACCGGCCGGGCCCACCAGGATTTCGTGGTGGATCAGGTGTGCAGGTACGTCGCACAGGTGCAGCGTGACCTGCTCCGGCGATCCCAGAAGCAGGCGTGAGCGAGCGCAGATCCGATTGAGCTTGGCAATCGTGCCGGGCGCATCGCGTTGCGCGAGCGGTGCACCGCTATGATGGGCTCCCTTCGACCCAGCCGGGGGAGAGGCCCATCGATGACCAGCACCACGAAGAGCTTTGCGATCACACTCGACACTCACGCCCCCGAAGCGATGGCGGAATTTTATGTGTCGCGGTTGGGCTTCGAGGATGCGGGTGTGATCGCGCCGGGCCCGATGTACGAGACGCGTGAGCTGCGCCACGCTGAGATCGGTGTGACGCTCCGGCTGCGCGATTGCACCCCCAAGCCCCCCATGGGCACGACGGTGGGCACGGTCTGGTGCTTCACGATGCGTGTGGCGGACCCGGAGAAGGTCGCTGAGGGCCTCCCGGTGCAGCGGCGTGAGCCCGCTGAGGGGCCTGCGGATGTGATCGTTGTGCGTGACCCGGGGAACTACCAGGTCGTTCTCGAGCGGGCCTGAGCGGGCCCGCGGGTCGCTCGATCGGCGCTGGCGTGCTGGGAAGCTGCGATGGGGCTGGCATCGGGCGAAATCCGTGCTAGGCTCAGTGTGCACTTAGGGATACACAGGAGAGAGACCCATGCGCACTAGCATTGCTGTGCTCGCGGGGCTGTCGGCGGTAGCCACAGCCAGCGCGGGTATGACGTTCGAATCCGACATCGTTGCGAGCGTGGACGGGAGCATCCAGTTCTCTGGGGCGCTCGGGTACAGCGTGATCGACGAGTCGACGAACAGTGTCTTGAGCTCCGGCGGGAACAACGTGCGTAACGCGGTCTGGGAGTTCGATCTCCAGTCGATCCCCGAGGGCGCGACGATCACCGGGGCCACGCTTCAATTGCAGACTTCGAGCCTCATCAGCAACCTGAGCTCCGGAGCACTCGTGCATTTTCATGTGCGCGCGGGCGACGGCGTTGTGACGGAAGACGATCACCAGAATCTCGCGGGCCCGACGACCCTCAGCGCCACTGAAATCTTCGCCACGGGCGGGAGCGGGACGCCCATCGGGACGGTGCTGGACATCGCGTTTACGGATCTCAGCGGGCTGCAGACGCTCGTTGATGACGGTGAGGCCTGGGCCTCGGTTCGTGCGCAGACGTTCAACTTCGTGACCTTCCAGACGGTGAGCCTCGACACCGCCGACAGCACTGCGGTGGTGCCGACTCTGGTGGTCGAGTACATCCCCGCCCCCGGCGCGATCGCGGTGCTCGGCCTGGCCGGTCTCGCGGGCGTGCGTCGCCGCCGGGCCTGAGGCCGGTCTGATCGGATGTGCTTCGGGCTGCATGGGGCCCCGCGATCGCGGGGCCTTTGTTCGTTTTGAGCGCGGCCGGTGTGTATCTCTTCTTGCGGGTCGAGTAGTCTTGCGCGTGTGCAGCGCAGGACCGACGACGAGGAGTTAGCCGTGCGAGGACGACCGTTTTTTGTGTGTGCCGGGGTGGGCGTTGGCATCGCGCTTTTCCTGAGTGGGTGCAAGGACGATGTGGTGGTCGAACAGCCGCCCCCGCCTCCCGCGGAGGTGGAGATCGTTCAGCCCGTCTCGGCGGACATCCCCCTTGAGTACACCTTTGTCGGGCGGACGGAGAGCTCGCAGCGCGTGGAGATCCGCTCGCGTGTGAGCGGGTTCCTCGAAGAGATCGCGTATGAGGAGGGGGGCTTCGTCGAAGAGGGGGAGCTCTTGTACCGCATCGATCGGGCGCCCTTCGAGTCGCGGCTGCGGGCGGCGCACGCGCAGCTCGCGCAGCAGCAGGCCCGACTCGATAACGCCGAGGCGCTGCTCGCGCGCATCGAACCCCTCGCCGAGGCCGACGCGGTGAGCGCGAAGGAGTTGGACGACGCGCGCGGGCGCGTGAACGAGGCGGCTGCGGCGGTCGAGGCGGCGAAGGCCAGCGTCTTCGACGCCGAGCTGAACCTGGGTTACACCGAGATCCTCGCGCCCGTGAGCGGGCTCGCGGGGTCGTCTCAGGAGCGGGAGGGCGCGTACATCTCGGGCACCGTTGGTGCGCTGACCTACGTGGCGAAGATCGACCCGGTCTGGGTCGAGTTCAGCATCTCGGAGACGCTGATCCTCCGGGGGGCGCGTGAGCAGCGCGCCCAGCGCGTGCGCTTCCCCGAGGACGACAACTTCGAGATCGCGCTGATACTGCCCGACGACACCGAGCACCCCGAGACCGGGCGCATCTCCTTCGCCGACGCCTCGGTGAGCACGGCGACGGGGACGGTGCTCTTCCGCGCCGAAATCCCGAACTCGGGTCAGACCCTTCGCCCGGGGCAGTACGTGCGCGTTGTTGCCCGCGGAGCGGTGCGGCCTGGCGCGATCGTTGTCCCCCAGAGGGCGGTGAGGCAGGGACCGAAGGGGCCCTACGTGTGGCTCGTCGGGCGTGACGGCAACGCCGAGCAGCGTCCCGTTGCGCTCGGTGATTGGTACGGGGACGGGTGGATCATCGAGTCGGGCGTCACCGACGGGGACCGGGTGATCGTGAACGGCGCAGCGATGCTCGCTCCGGGCCGGCCCGTCGCGGTGGGCCGGGTGCTCGACTTCGAGCCCTCCCTCGAGCACGCAACTGCTGAGGACGAGGCGGAGGCGGGCCGATGAACGCCTCGTTCTTCGTCCGCAGGCCGATCCTGGCTGCGGTCTTCTCGATCGTGATCGTTCTGGCGGGCCTGGTCGCGGGCACGAGTCTGCCCATCAACCAGTACCCGGACATCGCGCCGGTGCAGGTCACGGTGAGCGCGAACTACCCGGGCGCCGACGCTGAGACGGTCGCCAACTCCATCGCGGCGCCGATCGAGACGCAGGTGAACGGCGCCGACGGGCTGCTGTACATGCAGTCGTCGAGCTCCGCTGCGGGGCAGATGACGCTGACGGCCTACTTCAAGCTCGGGACCGACCCGGACACGGCGGAGGTGCAGGTCCAGAACCGGGTGAACCTCGCGCTGCCGAGCCTGCCCGAGTCGGTGCGCAATACGGGCGTGAAGGTGCAGAAGCGTTCGACGAGCATCCTGCTGCTCGTGGCGCTTTACGCGCCCGACGGCGACTTCGACGAGCAGTACATCGGCAACTACGCCAACCTCTACGTGCTGGACGCGCTCAAGCGTGTCGACGGCGCGAACCAGGCGCAGATCATGGGCCTGCCCGACCAGGCGATGCGCATCTGGCTCGACCCCGAGCGCATGGCGAGCCTGGGCGTGACGGCGGGCGACGTGAAGAACGCGATCGCGACGCAGAACCAGCAGTTCTCGGCGGGCACCGTGGCGCAGGACCCCATCGATCGGCCCACGGAGGTCACGATCCCCGTGGTGACGAGCGGGCGCTACGACGAGCCTGCGGAGTTCGAGGACATCATCGTGCGGGCGGCCTCGGAGGGGTCGGCGGTGGTGCGCGTGGGGGATGTGGCGCGGGCGGAGGTGGGCATCCAGCAGTACCTGCTGCGGTCGAGCCTGACGCCGGAAAACGGAGGGGCGGCGAGCCCCGCGACGTTTATCGCGATCTATCAGCAGCCGGGCTCGAACGCGCTGGCGGTCGCGGAGCGTGTCCGCCGGACGCTCGAGGAGATGAAGCCCGGCTTCCCCGACGGGCTCGATTACGCCGTGTCGTTTGATACGACGAAGGTGGTCGAGGCCTCGATCGACGAGGTGATCGTCACGCTGATCATCGCGCTGGTGCTCGTGGTCTTTGTGACGTACGTCTTTCTGCAGAGCGTTCGCGCGACGGTCATCCCGACGGTGGCGATCCTGGTCGCGATCATCGGGACGCTCGCGGGGATGCTGGTGCTGGGGTTCAGCCTCAACCTGCTCACGCTTCTCGGGCTCGTGCTGGCGATCGGCATCGTGTGTGATGACGCGATCGTGGTCGTCGAGAACGTCGAGCGTGTGATGGAGGAGAAGGGCATCGGCGCGAAGGAGGCGACCGCTCTTGCGATGGGCGAGGTGATCGGCCCTGTCATCGCGACGACGCTCGTGCTCTGCGCGGTCTTTATCCCCGTCGCGTTCCTAGGGGGGACGACGGGCGTGCTCTACAAGCAGTTCGCGGTGACGATCGCGATATCGGTTGCGATCTCCAGCTTCGTCGCGCTCACGCTCACGCCCGCCCTGTGCGGCGTGCTGCTCCGCCCGCGCAAGGGGGTCGCGGGGCCCTTCCGCGCCTTCAACTGGGCGCTCGCACGGCTCACCGATGTCTACGGCGTGGGTGTTCGCGCGACGATCCGACTCGCGGTCGTCGGCGTGCTCCTGATCGGAGCGATGGGCTACGGCATCTTCTGGCTCTTCGGGCAGGTGCCGGCGAGCTTCGTGCCCGAGGAGGATCAGGGCTTCGTCTACGTCGTGGTCTTTCTCCCCGACGGCGCGACACTCGATCGCAGCGACGCGACGACATCCCAGGTGCAGCGGATCTTCTCCGAGCACCCCGCGGTGAAGTACGCCTCCAAGATCACGGGCTTCAGCCTGCTCGACGGGCAGTTCAAGCCCAACGCTGCGACCGTCTTTGTCTCCCTGCGCGACTTCGAAGAGCGCAAGGGCAAGCCCGAGCTCGCGCTCGATACGCTGCTCAACGACGTGCGCCCCCAGCTTGCGCGGCTGCCCGACGGCGTCGCGCTGCCCGTGAACCCGCCGGCGATCCCGGGGCTCGGCAGCCAGGGCGGCTTCGAGTTCTGGGTTCAGAACCGCGGGGAGGACAACGCGATCTTCCTCGGCCAGAGCGTGCGTGAGTTCATCGCCGAAGCGACCAACGCGCCCGAGCTGGGGGGCATGAACACGACCTACAACCCCGCGACGCGCCGCCTCGAGGTCGAGGTCGACCGCGTGCGGGCGGAGACGCTCGGCATGCCGGTCGAGGGGATCTACGACGCGCTCGGATCGCTCTTCGGCGGGGCGTACGTGAGCCAGTACACGAAGTTCGGCCGGGTGTGGAACGTCATCGTGCAGGCCGACGCGCGGTACCGCGACGAACCCTCGGACATCGGGCACATCTACGTCCGGCAGAACCAGGGGGAGATGCTCCCCCTCTCCTCGGTCGTCACTTCGCGCTACGGCGCGGGGCCCGACATCGTGACGCGCTTCAACGGTTTGCCCGCGGCGAAGGTCACGGGAGACGCCGCTGCGGGGTTCAGCTCGGGGCAGGCGATCGCGGCGATGGAGCGTGTCGCCCGGGAGTCGCTCCCGGAGACGATGTCGTTCGCGTGGTCGGGTCAGGCCTTCGAGCAGAAGCAGTCGGGCTCGACGGCGGTATTTGCCTTCGGGTTCGGGCTTGTTCTGGTGTTTCTGATCCTCGCGGGGCAGTACGAGCGCTGGACGCTCCCGCTTGCGATCATCACCGCGGTGCCCTTCGGCGTCTTTGGCGCGCTCGTTTCGGTGTACGTCGCCGGCATGCAGAACGACGTGTACTTCCAGGTCGGCTTGATCACGCTCATCGGCTTATCTGCGAAGAACGCGATCCTGATCGTGGAGTTCGCGCAGGTGAAGCTGCAGGAGGGTCTTCGTGCGCGAGAGGCCGCGATCGAGGCGGCGAAGCTGCGCCTCCGGCCGATCCTGATGACATCGTTTTCGTTCATTCTGGGCACGATCCCGCTGGTCGTGGCGAGCGGGGCCGGTGCGAACGCCCGGCACTCGATCGGTACGGGGATCCTGGGCGGGATGATCGGCGCGACATCGCTCGCGCTCTTCTTCGTCCCGCTGATGTTCTACCTGATCGTCGAGGCGGCGCGCCTCGTCAAGAGAGACGGCGATCCGAAGACTCCAAGCACGGGCGACAGTGCGGGTGGAAGCTCGAAGCAGAAGAAGGAGGCCGCCGGTGCGTAATTACGCGCGATCGAGTTGTGCGTTCCCGCTGTGGGGCCTCGCGGTGCTCGCCGCGGCGGGGGGCGTTTCCTGCACGGTGGGGCCCGAGTACACCCCGCCGGCAGCACAGATTCCCGCCGAGTTCCGCTTCGCGTCGGAAGATGCGGGCATCGCCGACGAGCTGGCATGGTGGGGCGCGTTCGGCGACCCGGTGCTCGATGCGCTGATCGAGGAGGCGCTGCGCGAGAACCGCGACATCCGCGTGGCGGCGGCGCGAGTGAACGAGTTCGCGGCGCGCATCGGTGTGGCGCGGGCCGGCCAGTACCCCACGGTTGGTTACGCGGGCGACGGCACGCGGCAGCAAGGGGCGCGCGAGTTCACGAGCGACCGCGGGGGCGAGCGCGTCTCGGACTTGTTCAACGCCGGGCTCAATTTCTCCTGGGAGATAGATGTCTTCGGCCGCATCCGCCGCGCTGAGAACGCTGCGATCGCGGACCTCGGCGCGAGCGCCGAAGACAGGCGCGGCGTGGTGCTCTCGCTTATCGCCTCCGTCGCCAACGCCTACATCTCGCTCCGCAGCCTCGATGCCCAGCTCGAGGTCAGCAGGGCGAAGCTCCAGACGCGTGAGGAGAGCGTCCGCATCTTCGAGCTGCGCGCCGAGCGCGGTGTGATCTCTGGTCTGGAGCTCGCGCAGGTGCGCAGCGAGTACGAACGGACCGCCGCTTCGATCCCCGCGCTCGAACGGCAGATCGCCATCGCCGAGAACGGGCTGAGCGTGCTCCTCGGGCGTGCGCCCGCGCCCGTCACGCGGGGCAAGGCGATCGTTGATCTCGAGATGCCTCAGGTGCCGCGCGTGTTGCCTTCGGATTTGCTGCAGCGCCGGCCGGACCTGCGCGGCGCGGAGCGGTCGATGATCGCTGCCAACGAGCGTGTCGGTGTGGCGGTTGCGTCTTTCTATCCGAGCTTCTCGCTCAGCGCGACGCTCGGGCTAGCAAGCAGCGAACTCGCGGACCTCTTCGATGACGGCAGCGATACTTTCGCTGTCTCGGGCAGCGTTCTGGGGCCGCTCTTTACGGGCGGCCGCCTCGAGAGTGAGCTCGGTATCGCCGAGGCGCGTCTGTCGCAAGCGGTGGAGGCCTACCGCCAATCGATCCTGACCGCGCTCCGCGAGACGAACGATGCGTTGGTGACGCGGAGCACCGCGCGGGAAGAGGCCGAGGCGCAACAGCGCCAGGTCGACGCGCTGCGCTCGTACGCCGAGCTCGCGGAGAAGCGTTACGACAACGGCTTCGTCGGGTACATAGAGGTGCTCGACGCCGAGCGTGATCTCTTCGATGCGGAGCTCGAGCGCATCCGGCGTGTGGCGGCCCGCCACGCTGCGACGATCGATGTCTACAAGGCGCTGGGAGGCCCCTGGGTCGAAGAGGCCGAGCGCATCTCAGACGAGGCGATGGCCGCCGATACGCTGGGCGATGCCGATGAGTAAGGGCATGCGGGTGTGGGTGTTTGCCTGCGTGTGGGCGGGTGTCTGGTTGTCCTTCGCGGGCGGCTGCGTCGGTCACAAGGCGTACAACCTGTCGCCGCAGGATCGCGTTCTCGGAACTGATCGCGCTCATCGAGGAGCAGGCGGATCTCTTCAACACGAGCACGCAGGCGTGGATCTTCGCGGACCCGCCCCGCGGTGAGGTGCCCGCGGATGGCGCTCGCCGGACTGGTGCTGCCGGGTCGGGCGAGTCGGCACCGCAGTAGCGGGGCGCTCGGTCTCCCTGAGCGCCCGGTTCGCCGGGGAAAGATCTGCGGTGGTACCTACGATCTGCTTCGCAACCCGCACGGCCGGGCACCGAGTGCGCGCCCGGCTAGCTGCTCCTGCGGAGGCCGTTATGCCTGCCCACGCCGATCCGATCGAGATGCAACACCGTCTGTTCGCCGAGCTCTCTGCCATGTTCGGCGAAGAGGTGCCGATGTACGCGCGCGCCGTCGCGGTGAACGAGGCCTGCAACCGAGCGGTCTGCAATCTGCTCGAGGCGATGCACCCGGGTTTCCGCGTGGGCGATGAGCAACTCCGCCAGACGAGCGGTGAGCGCCACGGTGCGATACGCATCGGCACGGCCGACGAGATGCGCTGGGTCGGGCGGTTCTTTGCGTGCTTCGGCATGAGGCCGCACAGCTTCTATGACATGACGGACGTGGGTGCGAAGAGCCAGCCCGTCATCGCAACGGTCTTCCGCTCGCCCGTCGACCCCGAGCACCGGGTCTTTACGTCGCTACTTTGCACAGATTATTTCGATGACGAGACGATGGCGCGTTTGGACGCGCTCGTGGCGGGCCGGGAAATTTGGTCGGCGGAGGCGCGCGAGCTCATCGAGCGGTGCGAGCGCGAGGGCGGGCTGAGCTGGAGCGACGCGGAAGCGCTCATCGCGGAGGCGACGGGGCGGATCTTCAAGTGGACGGGCCGGGCCCGGGATCACGCCCTCTACACACACCTCTGCGAGGCGGGGTTCAAGATCGCGGCCGATATCGCCTGCTTCGAGCGCCACCACCTCAATCACCTCACTCCCAACACGCTGTGCATGGATCTCTACACCGCCGCGATGAAGCGCTGCCTCGGCGGGATCGACAGCGAGACCTTCCGCGAGCGTGCGATCGCTGCACTCGAGCGGCTCGAGCGCGACGCCGGCGAGCACTACCTGCGCCTGCACTTCCGGCACCTGACCAGCGCTGACATCCGCGGCTTCGGTCCGAAGCGCAACGATGCGCGCACGATGATGGCGGTGCTCGACCATCTACAGGGTCGCATCGAGCGCGACGAGTTCGGCTTCGCGGGGGTGGAGCACAACGGCTTCAAGGATTCCACCGAGGGGCCCTCGGCGGATACGCCGGTGTTGCTGCGGCAAGACGCGTACCGCGCACTGACCGAGGCGGTCGTGTTCACGGAGGCGGACGCCGCGGTGGTCAACGCGGGGCACACCGCCCGCTTCGGCGAGATCGAGCAGCGGTTCTTCGCACCCACGCCCGAGGGGCGAGCGCTGTACGACGAGTGCCTCGAGGCTGCGGAGGAGTGGAAGGCGGCCGACCCGGGGTTGCCCGTGCGCGATCACGATGCGTATGTCGCGGGCTATGCCGAGCACTTCGCGCGATTCCCCAAGTCACTCGGCGAGTTGGTTCAGCGCGGCCTTGTGTATGTGGAGTTCGCCGCGACGCCTGCGGGCATCGCCGCCCGGGGCAGCGTGCATGAGACGGATCTCCGCGTGCTGGTCGGGCTCGGGTACGCGGAGGTGCGCGGCCTGCGCTACGAGGACTTCCTGCCGGTCAGCGCTGCGGGCATCTTCGCCAGCAACCTGAGCCAGTACGGCACGCGCTCGACGGCCGACCAGAAGCCCGAGTACACCAAAGCGGCGCTCGAGGAAGTCCTGGGTATGGAGCTGATCGACCCCGCTCGCGCGTGCCTGGCGATGCAATCGCGCACCGCGCTCGGGACGTACCGGGATCTGGGGCTCATCGATCGTCTTGATCCGGCGGACCGCGAGCGTCTTGAGTCGCAGGCGCGGTACGAGCCCGGCACGGTTCGCTCTGCACTCGCATAATTCTGATCCCACCCTGCCAACCTGCCTCACGCTCGGCGTTTTCGGACGGGGCAATGCACCCGGTCGCTGTGCACAGTCGCGTCGGGTAGGCCGGGTATCTGTTCGGTCGCGGGTTGGGTCGGTAGTGTTTGCAGGGGCCCCAGCAGCGGATCTGGAACTGGCCTGAGGTAAAGCGTTTCACGCAGCCTTGAGGCGGGACGATGCGTACATATACACGCGTGAAGCACCGACCCTGAGCCGAGATGAGAGAGGCGTGCCCGATGAATCGAGCTGTGCTGTTGATCCCCGCCCTGCTTGGGTGCGTGGGTACCGCGATCCCCGCCCACGCCCAGCGTGTGCACGAAGAGATCCTGCCCGGCGTGGTGCGCACCTTCGCGGATGCCAACGCCCAGCTCAACGCGGAGGCTTCGGTTGCGATCGTGGGCGACTTCCCGGCGCTGGGCGGCCTGCCCGCCGATTTCGGTGCGCCGCTGCCGGTCTTCTTCCAGGCCGACGGCCGGGAGTCGGTCGCGGTGTCTCTCGAGCCCGGGACCAACGTGTACGCGACGGGCTTCGTCTCGGGGCCGCTTGAGCGCACAGGCCGGGCGATCGAGAACTACAACCTCGACAACTTCGGGTGGAACGATAACTCGAACCGCAATTACCAGACGCACCCGTGGGTCGTGTGCGTGCGCGCGGACGGGAGCGCGTTCGGCGTGCTCTTCGACAGCACGTGGTACTCGTACCTCAACACGGTTGACCCGAGCGAGATCGTCTTTCAGACCGAGGGCGCATCGCCCCGCGTAGTGACGATCGAGGGCGACACGCCGCAGGACGTGGTGATGACCCTCTCGGAGCTGACGGGCAAGCCCTTCATGCCGCCGATGTGGTCGGTGGGGTACCACCAGTCGAAGTACAGCTACTTCCCGCAGTCGAACGTGCTCTTCATCGCCAACGAGTTCCGGACGCGTCAGATCCCGCTCGACGTGCTGTGGCACGACATCGACTACATGGACGGCTTCCGCAACTTCACGTTCAACTCCTTCGCCTTCCCCAACCCGGCGCAGCTCAACGCCGACCTGGATGCGCTCGACATCTCGGCGGTGTGGATGGCCAACTGCGGGCAGAAGGTCGACGGCGGCTGGTCCGTCTACCAGGAGATGCAGGCCCAGGACCTCGCGGTGAAGTCGCCCAACGGCGTGAGCGATTTCCAGGGCGACGTGTGGCCCGGCAACTCGGTGTGGCCCGACTACACCATGCAGGCGACGCGCGATTGGTGGGCCGGGCGGGTCGCCAGCTTCGCGGGCACCTTCGGGATCGACGGGATCTGGAACGACATGAACGAGCCGGCGGTCTTTAACGTCGGCAACAAGACCATGCCCGACAACAACTGGCACCGCGCCGACCCCGAGCTGGGCGGGCCAGACGTTCACCGCCGGTACCACAACATCTACGGCATGCAGATGTCGCGCGCGACGCGCGCCGGCATGCAGCAGGCCTTCCCCAACAAGCGGCCCTTCGTTCTCACCCGCGCCGGGTACATGGGCGGGCACCGCTACGCAGCGATGTGGACGGGCGACAACGTCGCCAACTGGTACCACGTTGATGTCTCGATCCAGAACATCCTCAACATCGGGCTCTCGGGCCAGCCCAACTGCGGGCCGGACATCGGCGGGTTCAACGGCGACGGCGGCGGGGACCAGTACGCGCGGTGGATGGGGATCGGAGCCCTCATGCCCTTCGCCCGCGGGCACTACGGCTTCTCCTCGCTCGACCGCGAGCCTTGGTCTTACGGCAGCGACACGGAAGACACCTCCCGCCTCGCGCTCAACCGCCGGTACCGCCTGCTCAACCACTTCTACACCGGCTTCTACGAGGCGCACACGACGGGCCTGCCCGTCTGCCGCCCGCTCTTCTTCGCGGAGCCCGACAACCTCGAGCTGCGCGAGTGGGACAACGGCTTCCTCGTGCGCGACGGGCTGCTCGTTGTCGCTGCGACGGCCCCCGGCGCCGTCCCCCAGTTGCCGCCGATGGAGACGCCCGTCTACCAGGTCGACTTCAAGCAGTCGAACGACACCTTCGCGCCCTCCGACGACGCCGACCCGGATCTGCCCGACCTTTATGTGCTTGCGGGTCACATCGTGCCGACCAACGGGGTCGTGCAATCGTCGCGCGCACTCTCGGAGACGCGCACGGAAGACATCGAACTGCTCGTCGCGCTCGACGAGAACGGCAGCGCACGCGGCACCATGTACGAGGACGCCGGCGACGGCTACGGCTACCTCCAGGGCGAGTTCGTGCTCTACGAGTTCGAGGCGACCACCTCGGGCGGGCAGACCTCGGTCGAGGTGCGCCAGATCGGCGGCACCGATACCCCCCAGCCGCGCAACTGGACGGTCAAGCTGCTGCAGGGCGACAAGCAGTTCGCGAGCGCGAGCGGCAGCGGCGCGTTGCCGACGATTTCCCGCCCGGCTGTGAACCCCGTCCCGGCGCAGCAGCCGAGCGCTTCGGCGATCGACGGCCGCGAGCTCGACCACCACTTCGGCGCCGATGGCACGCTTGCGGCCAACGACGCGATGCGCTTCAACGAGATCTCCCAGCTGCGCACGATGTACGCCGTCGCCGACGAGGGCGGGCTGCGCGTGGGCCTCGCGGGGGAGATGGCCATCGACGGCACCGCGATGGCGCTCATGATCGACTCGGGGCCCGGCGGTCAGGCGGTCCTGCGCACGCCCAACGGTTCGCCCCCCGCGGGCCTCGACCCGCTCGAGGGCACCGTCCTCGATGAGGGATTCACCCCCGACCACATGCTCTACCTCAACGCCTTCGACGGCTGGATCTTCTGCGACTGGGTCACGCTGCCCGACAACTCCGACGGCTTCAAGCGCTACCTCGGCCAGGGCTTCCTCGGGTCCGACAACGGCAACCTCTCGGGGGGCGACAACCCCGACGGCATCCAGGTCGCCCTCGGCGCGGGCGGCCACCGCGTGCACAACGGCTTCGAGATCCTGATCCCCTACAGCGCTATCGGCGGGGGCAACGGGCCGTTCAACGAGATCCGCCTCTTCGCCGCCATCGTCAAGCCCTGGGGCGCTATCACCAACCAGACGCTGCCTTCGAGCGGCGACGACTGGCCCAACGTCGATCCCAACTTCTCGAACATCCCAGGTAAGCAGTACGCCACCGTCATCCGCACCATCAACGCCGATGTAAACAACGACGGCGTGATCGATACCGAAGACGTCTACGCACTGCAGACCACGCCCACCGATATCAACGGCGACGGCGCGTTCAACAACGACGACATCCGCACGCTCACCAAGCGCATCCGTTCCGGCGAACCAACCGAGACCGGCCGCTGATCACGCGCGGGATCTATTCGTTTGCGGCGATACGGCCATTGGCCAGCGATCGCCAATTACACCGTGCGTGCTGCTCATGGGGGTCCTCGATGGACTGGGTACCGCTATAGCGGTGGGTGCCTACCCGCTCGTAGGGGCCCGCTATCGGTGGGCGGTGCGGTCTGTACAAGGTGGCCCGGGCTGGGGGGAGTGATCCCCGCGAAGGGGCTGCTGCTCGAATCCGATGACGCGTTGGATCCCCGATTCGTCCCTCGGAGCGCTCGAGCATGCCCACAGAGCACAACCCCAACGCAGACCGCCGCTTCGCGGTCTGGATCGTGCTCGCGTTCGTGAGCGGCGTGCTGCTCCACGCTGCGGGGATGGTGATCGATCGCCTGGTAGGCGACCGTGTATGGCCCAACGTGCCCTTGCACTCGTTTGTTGAGTCGTCCGGCGCGGTGATCGGTCTTTGCGTCGCGGGCCTGCTTCTCCTGACGCACAAGATGGGCCGGGGCACCGGCTACACCGTGCCGTTGGTCTTCGGGCTCGTCACGATGGCGACGCTCGACGCGGTGCACTCGGCGGTCCCGCTGGGGCAGGCGTTCGTGTGGACGCGGTCCGTTGCCACGCTCGCGGGCGGTGTGCTCTTCGCGATGGTGCTGATGCCGAGGGGGAGGTCGGTTCGCTCGGCGGCCACCGCGGCCTCTGTGTCGGCGGTTTTCCTTGTGGTCGGGCTCTCGGTCCTCTTCGTTCCCGATGCCCTGCCCGCGATGGTGCGCAATGGTGAGTTCACCGCCTGGGCCGTTTGGATCAACGTGGGCGGCGGTGTGCTGATGATCGCCGCTGCGGTGCGCCTGGCTGCGGCGTTCCGCTCGAGCGGCAACCGCGACCAGCTGCTCTTTGCGATGCACTGCGTGCTCTTCGGGGGCGCGTCGATCATGTTCGAGCAGTCTCAGCTCTGGGACTTCTCGTGGTGGTGGTGGCACGGCCTGCGGTTGGCCGCTTATGCCGTCGCGCTGCTCTTCGCGGCGCGAACACTCGTGCAGATCCAGCACGAGGTACACGAGCACCGCCGCGAACTGACCGAGGCGCACGCGTCCGCCCGGGCGCGCGCGGACTCGGTGATGGCGGAGCTGATGGCCCTCCGCCGCGCGATGGACAAGCACACGCTCTTCTCGATCACGGATCCTGCGGGCAAGATACTCGAGGTGAACGAGGGCTTCTGCGCGATCAGCGGGTACTCGCGCGACGAGCTGCTGGGCCAAGACCACCGCATGCTCAACTCGGGCCACCACCCCAAGAGTTTCTGGGTGGAGATGTGGCGCACCGTCGCGTCGGGCAACGCGTGGCGGGCATCGGTCTGCAACCGCGCGAAGGACGGCTCGCTCTACTGGGTGGACTCTACGAACATCCCGCAGCTCGACGAGCACGGGCGCGTCGAACGCATCATCTCGCTCCGGTTCGATATCACCCAGCAGCGGCAAGCGCAGGAGCGCCTCGCGATGGCCTCGAAGGCTGCGGGGATCGGTGTGTGGGACTGGAACCTCGCGACCGACGAGACGACATTCAGTGACACGTTCTACACCATGCTCGGCTACGAGCCGGGCGAGCTCCCGATGTGCCTGCAGACCTGGGTCGACCTGGTGCACCCGGACGATCTCGAGTCGGCTGTGGCAGACATCCAGAAGCACCGCGATGGCGCGACCGAGCTGTACGTCAACGAACACCGCCTCCGCACCAAACAAGGCGAGTGGCTTTGGATACGCGATGTCGGCGAAATCGTCGAGCGCGATGCCCACGGCATTCCCCTGCGCATGGTCGGCGTGCACCTGAGCATCCAGGACGAAGTCGAGGCGAGCGCCAGGCTCGCGGGCCAGCGGCGCGAGCTGCAGGCGATCATCGATGCCATCCCCGGGTTCGTCTACTACAAAGACGACAAGAACATCATCCTCGACTGCAACAAGTCGGCAGCGGACTCGATCGGCCTCCCGCGCGAGGAGATCCGCAACCGTGCCACGGAGGACTTCTTCCCCGCTGAGGACGCCGCTGCCTATCTCGAAGACGACCGGGCGGTGCTCGAGAGCGGCGAGCCTCGCATCGGCATCGTGGAGACTTACGAGACGGGCGGGAGTGAGAGGCTTCACATCCGCACGGACAAGATCCCCATCGAGGGCCCGACGGGGAAACTCGATCGGCTCGTGGCGATCGCGACAGACATCTCCGAGCTCACGCGCGCCAAAGAGGAGGCCGAGGCGGCGAGCCTCGCCAAGAGCGACTTCCTCGCGAACATGAGCCACGAGATCCGCACGCCTATGACCGCGATTCTCGGCTACGCCGACCTGCTCACGGGCGAGGACGAGATCGCGCTCGACCGCGAGAAGTCTGCGGAGCTCGCCGGCTCGATCCGCTCGAACGCGACCCACCTGCTGACGATCATCAACGACATTCTTGATGTGTCCAAGATCGAGGCGGGGCAGATGGTCGTTGAGTCGATCGAGACGGACCCGGTCCGGGTCATCAATGAGGTCGCTGCGCTGGTTCGGCCGCGGGCGGAGGGCAAGGGCCTCACGCTCGATGTCCACTATGACACCGCGATCCCCGAGTCGATCCACACCGATCCCACGCGCCTCCGGCAGATCCTGCTCAACCTCACCGGCAACGCGATCAAGTTCACAGAAGTTGGCGGCGTCACGATCCGGGTGTCGTTCGACTCGGAAACCGGGTGCATGCAGCTGAGCGTCTGCGACACCGGGATCGGGATGACGCCCGACCAGCTCGCGAAGATCTCTGAGTTCAACGCCTTCGTGCAGGCCGACACGACTACGACTCGTCGCTTCGGCGGCAGCGGCCTCGGGCTGCGGATATCCAACGCGCTCGCGCACATGCTCGGGGGCGGTCTCACCATCGAGTCGCGTCCGGGCTCGGGCAGCACGTTCGCTGTCACCGTACCCGCCGGCGCACTCGACGGCATCCGGATGATCGAGGTCAGCCCGGAGGCGTGTGCGCACACGGCCGCTACAAACCAGGCCCCGGCAACCCCCCAGCCCGAGAGCGCTCGGCCGCTTGAAGGGCTGCGCGTCTTGCTCGCCGAGGACGGCCCCGACAACCAGAAGCTCATCAGCTTCCACCTGAAGAAAGCCGGCGCGGATGTCGTCGTCTGTGAGAACGGCCGGGTCGCTGTCGATCACATCACGCCGTTGAGCGAGCCCGGGT
This sequence comes from uncultured Phycisphaeraceae bacterium, assembly GCA_964576725.1. GTDB lineage: Bacteria > Planctomycetota > Phycisphaerae > Phycisphaerales > UBA1924 > OFTM391. The sequence continues at coordinate 5,675 of CAZNUZ010000021.1, read as the reverse complement.
GGCCCGACGCGGTGCTGATGGACATGCAGATGCCCGAGCTCGACGGGTACGGCGCCACCCGCGCCCTACGCGCCGCGGGCTTCACGCGCCCGATCATCGCGCTGACCGCCCACGCCATGAGCGGCGACCGCGAGAAGTGCCTCGACGCAGGCTGCGACGAGTACCTCACCAAGCCGATCGACAAGGCGGTGCTCATTCGCACGCTCCAAGAGCTGCACTCCGCGGGTGACGCGGGGCAGGCGCCCGGCAAGGCGGCGTAAACGCACTAGCGCTGCGATATAGTGGCGACCCGGCGGCGTCATAGTCGCATCGTTGGTGCGGAGCGCAGTGCCCGGCTGGTGTGCATGCGGGCGGCGTGCGAGCACATGCGCATTCCGCGGTGCGCGCTGGTTACTACCCTGCCGACTAAAAAGACCGCCCTGCAATCAGGGCGGCCCTCGGGTGTATCGGTATGGAGTCAGGTGCTCAGCGGCGGCGACGAACGCCCACGAGCCCCGCAGCGGCGAGCAGGCCGGCTGCCCCGGGTGCCGGGACAATGCGCCACTGGCCGATCACCACGTCCGACCCGGTGTCGGTGTCGCCAGCGATGATGTCACCGATCGTGCCGAGCGCGGGCAAAGATGCGCCGGACAGGTCGACCGTGCTCGAGCCCGAGAAGGCGGCGGTCATCGTGTCGAAGATCTGGAAGGCACCGAAGTCGGGAAGTAGGTTCCCCCGGTAGATGTTGAGATCACGATCGGTGAGCGTCCCGAAGTCGTTGAGGCCAGAGCTGTACGGCAAAACACCTCCGCCGGCAAGGTCGCCCGTGAGCGCTGTTTCCGGTGTGAAGGGGATGTTGAAGTCTGCGGTGAAGAGGTCGAGGAGCGTCGTGCCGGTGTTCGCGGTCGAAGCGCTGTCGTTGATGAGCGAGGCTTCGCCCGTCGCTGAGAGCACAACGTTGGTGGGGTCGGTGATGTCGACCTCGATGAGCACGGTGGGTGCGGGCAGGACGCCGGCTTGTGCGAGGCCGGCGAGCGCGAGTACTGCCAACGCGGCAGTTTTCTTGGAGCAGGTCATGTGTCTTCCCTTCTGAAGAAATGTGACGTGTTCGGAGATGAGGAACTCCCGCGGTGCTCCGAGCGCACCGCGGGAGTGGTTTGTGAATCGGGGCGATCAGCGGCGGCGGCGCAGGCCCGCGAAGCCGGCGAGGGCCATGAGGCCCGCAGCGCCCGGCGCGGGAACCGTCGCAACAAGGATCGCTTGGCTGCCGTCGGAGAAGGTGGCGCGGAAGGCGAGTTCGCTGTTGTTGTTCCAGTCGAAACCGGAGTCAAAGTCGATGAGCATCCTGAAGTCATCGATCATCGGATCGCTGCTCACATTGATCATGTCGCCCAGCCGTGCGACGATCTCGAGTTCGCCGAAGGCGTTCGCAGCAAAGAACGCGCGATCGTTCGAGGAGTCAACTCCAGGGCCACGAAGACCCGCCCAAAACGCGATCTGGCCGCCGTCGTTAAGCAGCGGGACACTGAAGCTCGTGTACGCGATACCCGCGGCGAGGCCCGCTGCCTGATCTCCCCCGTTCACGATGGGTTGAAGTCCGGTGCCGTTGGCGTCTGTGAAGAGGGCGGTGTTGTTCGTGGCGGTGATCCCGGGACCCGTCAGGCTGGATCTAAACACGATGCCCCCGGAGTTGTTCAGATCAGGAGGGCTCAGACCGACGAAATTCACACCCGCAACAAAGCCCGGCGCCTGAGAACCCGCCCGTGCGATGGCGGTTAGGCCCGAGCCACCCGCGTCGCTGAAGATCGCGTTGTTGTTCGGGAATGTCACCCCGGAACCCGCGAGCGCACTCTGAAAGGCGATCTGGCCCGCGTCATTCAGCGATGGTGTGCCGAAGTTGTTGTAGTTCACTCCCGCGGGAAGTCCCGCGGCCTGCGAACCGCGCTGGGCAACGGGGACGAATACCGTACCCCCCCCAGATCGGAAATAATCGCCTGGTTGTTCTCGCTGGTGATCCCCGGCCCAGCGAGAAAGCTCCAAAATGCGACTCTGCCTGAGTTGTTCATGGCTGGGCCGCCTATCACACCGCTGTTGGTCACGCCAGTACCCAGGCTCCCAACCTGGTCGCTCTCGAGTTGCACGGGGGCAAGATCGTTGAAGGCGCCGCTGTCGTTGCTCGAAGTAATGCCCGGGCCTGTGATGAGGGAGACGAACCCGAACTGGCCCGAGTCGTTGAGCTGCGGAATACCGAAGCTTCGGTAAGTGACTCCCGCTGCCAGGCCCGCTACCTGCATGCCCTCCATCGCGATCGGTTGGACAACCGAGCCCCCAGCGTCCGAAGCGATCCCCCCGTCGTTGGCGCTTGTGATCCCCGTACCCGAGAGCCGTATAAAGAAGGCCGTCTCGCCCAAGTTGTTGATCCTGGGTGCTCCGAAGTTGGAGTACACAACACCGGGAGCAAAGCCACCCGCCTACGTCTGCGAGAGCGCGACTGTGCGGAACGGAATCTGAGAACTCGATGCCTGTGATACGGCTGCACAGACAAGAACGGGCACCGCGGCCGCGACAACAGCAGGCATGCGTGGCAAGAACTCTTCCCTCTCCCGTGTCGATGCACGGCTTTAGATATGCCTCCGCGCAAGGCGGAGGGTGACGTGTCCGCGTAGTTTAAAGAACGGCGCGTGACGGACAAACGCAGAATCGATTGCGATGGGGCGCGTAGCGTGGGGCGCTCGATCGCATCCGCGCTCGATGGACGGGAAAGAAACTGTGGGAACACGCATTCGGTCCGGGCCGCACTATGTCGCGTGTTACACAACCGAAGCCCGGCATCGGCGGTGGCTGATGATGTGAACACGTAAGGGCCATAGCGCGGATTCGTGTTGCACATTCGAGTTCCGCACTCGTATTGCCTAGTTGGGGAGCGCCTTGCCGATAGCCCCCCGCTCGGCAGCAAGGCCGAGCCCGAGGCTATCCAGGCGATCAAAATGGAGCCGGGGGGAATCGAACCCCCGTGCGCGCTCGCTTTCTCCCGAAGATTACGCCGATCCGGAAGAGCGCGCAGCGCCAGGCGCAGCGCGCTGCGCACGAGCCGGGGTGTCGGGGGTTGAACTCGCTGGCGGGTTGGCACACGAGGCCACTGGTTCGCCCGAGCCCGCGAGCGGGGCACCTGCCGAGTCAGGGCCGACCGACCCCGATCTCGCCCGGCTGCTGGCGGCGTGGCGCGACCTTCCGGCGGACGTCCGGGCGGGGATCGTGGCAGCGGCCCGAGGGGCGGGCTCGACGGCCTGAGCGGAGCGGCGTCTGCCCAGACCCTCAAAACATTTGGAGGTTCACGCCTGGCTGTGGCAAAATGTTGACTGTTGCAGCCAATAGCCGATACTTTGACACATGGCCCCGAAACCCCCGGATCCCGCCGAAGCCGCCATGCAGCTCGCCGAGTCGCAGGGGATGATCCGGCTCCGCGATGCGGAGGATCGGGGCATCCATCGGGAGGTGCTCCGCCGCCTGACGGAGCAGGGTCGGCTCGTGCGGGTGGCCCGGGGGACGTATGCCCTGGCCTCCTCTGACCCCTCGACGCATCATGATCTGGCGGTCGCCGCGACCCGCGTGCCGCAGGGCGTCGTCTGCCTGCTGTCGGCCCTCGCCTACCACGAGATCGGCACGCAGCTTCCGCACGAGGTCTGGATGACGATCGATCGACGCGCCCGCAAGCCGAGGGTGGACCAGCCGCCGATGCGATTCGTCCTCGCCTCGGGAGCGGCTCTGGAACTCGGGATCGAGACCGTGGAGATCGATGGCGTCAGCGTCCGGATCTACAACCCGGCCAAGTGCGTGGTCGACTGTTTTCGCTATCGCCGGCACGTCGGACTCGAGGTCGCTGTCGAGGCACTGCGTGAGACGCTGCGGCTGCGCCGGGCCACGGCGAGTGAGATCGACGAGTACGCCCGGAAGTGCCGGGTCGGTTCCGTGGTCCGTCCGTACCTGGAGGCGGTGGCGTGAGCCGTGACGATCCGAGACGCGTGGCGGCGTCGGTCAAGCAGCGGCTGTTGAACTACAGCCGGGATCACGGCGAGGTATTCAATCTCGTGCTTGTGCGCTTCGCCGTCGAGCGTCTGCTCTACCGCCTGACCCAGAGCCAGCACGCCGATGCGTTCGTGCTCAAAGGGGCCATGCTGTTCGCCGCGTGGACCGGCAAGCCGCACCGACCCACACAGGATGTCGATCTGCTGGGCTTCGGCGATCCGTCCACGGAGCGCCTTGCGAGTGTCTTTCGGGAGATTGCTGCTGTGAATGTCGAGCCCGACGGGCTCACGTTCGATCCGGCATCGGTGCAAGTCGAGCCGATTCGCGAGGAGGCTATCTATGACGGTCTCCGCGTTCGACTTCCGGCGTTCCTTGGGACAGCCCGGATCCCGCTCCAGGTCGATGTCGGGTTCGGGGACGCCATCACGCCGGGGCCGCGGGATCTGACCTTCGGTCCCATGCTCGACCTTCCCGCGCCACGGCTCAGGACGTACCCGCCCGAGACTGTCGTTGCGGAGAAGCTTGATGCGATCATCGTCCTGGGCATGGCGAACAGCCGCATGAAGGACTACTTCGATCTCTGGACGCTCAGGCAGACGACAGCGTTCGAGATGACATCGCTCCGCGCCGCCATCGAGGCGACACTCGAACGACGCGGCACGCCAAAGCCAAAGACGCTGCCCGTAGGGCTGACCGATTCGTTCGCCGAGGACGGGTCCAAGCAGACGCAGTGGGCCGGGTTCATCCGGAAGATGGGCGACGCCCGCGGCACGCCGGCGCTCGCGGAGTTGGTCGGGCTCGTCCGGGCGTTTCTGGATCCGGTGATCATCGCGGCGTCGGACACCGGCGCGGATCGTTGGCCGGCGGGTGGGCCATGGATCCAGAACCCGCGGGACTCGACGGATACCTCTGACCACTGACAGAACCGACGAAACCCCACGCCGCGGCGTGGGAGAGCCATTCGGCTACCGGTTGTGTCAGGCCACGGGTCCTCCCGAGCGATTGCCGCCTGCTCCGGCCGCGGGAACAGCCACGCGGTCCGATTGAGTTTGTTTCACCTGTCCGAGTATCGCAATGCTCACCATGAGAGGCATCGCGGCGGCTCTTATCATGGTCACATGACGCAGTGTGATGACTCGAGCGGCAGGCAGGATCTGGAACTGAGCGGCCGCGCCGTCGCTGTGCTGAAGATGATCGCAACGGGGCACACCTACGAGCAGATTCTCGCAACCCACCCTGGCCTGACGTACCTCGACATCTTCGCGGCAGCTTCGGAAGCGCTCGGAATGCCTCAGGAACATGCAGAGCCCGCGATGCATCGGGCGAAGCGGGTTCATCCTCGGGCGTACGAGCGATGGACCCCGGAGGAAGAGGCTGAACTCCGGGCGCTCCATGCCTCCGGGCGTTCCGTTGCAGAGATCGCTGGGGAACTCCAGCGTCAGCCGAGCGCGATCCGGAGCCGGATGGGCCATCTCGGTATTGACCAAGACGACGACGGAGCAGGCATCGGTCCCCGCTGAGGCCGTCGGGCGGGCCGCGTGGACTGCACGGGTACTCCCGGGGCGGTCCTCGATGCAGGCCCCGCGGGAACAGCGGTCATCGGCAACTGCTTACTTCAGGGTGTCCGGAGCGCAGAATCCAGACACCGACGGAGCCGCCCCCAGCCAATT
>CAZNUZ010000020.1:5080-35222 GCA_964576725.1 uncultured Phycisphaeraceae bacterium | reverse complement strand
CGCGAACGACCTGCAAGAGGCCGTCAAGACCGCGGTCATCAACAAGCGCGCGGGGGGCATCGGCCTCATCTCCGGGCGCAAGGCCTTCCAGAAGCCCATGAAGGAGGGCGTCGAGCTCTTCCACGCCATCCAAGACGTCTACCTCGACGACAGCATCACGCTGGCCTGATCCCCCACTGCACTCCGCTCTACCAAGGCCCCCTCGCGGGGCCTTTTTCATGCGCGCGTGCGCAGCCGCAGCACCGCGGGGAGCACAAAGACACTCGCGGCCCACGTCAGCGCGAGCCCCGCAGCCATCACGATGCCCAGCGATTGCACGCCGCGATGCTCGGCGATCGCCATGCACCCGAAGCCGATGGCCGTCGTCGCGCTCGTCAGCGTGATCGCGCGCCCCGTCCCCCCCGCGAGACCGGCGGGGGCGCCCGCGGGCTGGGTGCGCCAGCGGTGCACCGCGTGCACGCCCGCGTCTACGCCCAGACCGATGATCAGCGGCATCACGATCGTGTTCGCAAAGTTCAGGGGCACATCGAGCACCGCCATGAACCCCACGAGCAGCACAAGACCAACCCCCACCGGCAGCACCGCGCACAGCGCGTCGGCAAGCGAACGGAAATCAACGAGCAACAGCGCGAGGATCGCTACTGCTGCGTAGATGGCAGCCCGGCGGTACCCGTCCAGGATCACGCTCGTCGACTCGTGCACCTGCACCGAGGGGCCTGTCGCGCCCGGCGCCACGCTGAGCACCGACTCCACGAAGGGCGCGAGTCGCCCCGGGTCGAGCGGCCCCAGATCACCGGCCGCAGCGGGGTACACGCGCAGCAAGTACCCGCCGCCCTCGAGCGCCATCTGCGTGCGCACCGCATCGGGCAGATCGTCGAGGTCCGGCGCGCGCACCGCGCGCAGGTCGCGGAACCGCTGGGCGAGATCCGAGCGGTCGCGTGCGAAGGCGCGGAGCACCGCGCGCAGCGACTCGGTCGAAGCGCTCGCGAGGGCCGAGGCGTTCTGCGCGACCGGGCTATCGGTGATGCCCAGGCGCGCGAGCGCTTGGCGCAGGCGCTGCACCTCGTCGTCGGTCGGCGCACGGACCGCGCCGGGGCGCGGGACGGCGGGGAGTGTTTGCAACAGCTCGCGCTTGCGATCGAAGACGCCCTGCTCGGGGAAGAGCACGCCCGCGGCGCTGACCGACTCAACGGCCCCGAGCGCGCTCAGCGCGCTCGTCAGCCGCTGGCCCTCGGCGCGCGTGTTCGCGAGCACCACCGCGTGCCACGCCGAACGCTCATCGTCCGCAGCAAGACGCTCCTCCCAGCGCACGCTCTCGGCGTCGGGTGGCATGAGGCTCGTCAGGTCCGGGTCGTAGCGCACGGGCCCGCCGATGACACCCGCCGCCGAGAGCCCTGCGCCGAGTGTCACGATCAAAGCGACACCCAGCACGGTGCGCGGCCGCGCATCGAGGGCCTTCCCCACACGCCCCGCGAAGGGCCTGTCGGTGCCGCCGGCGCGGGCGCGGAGGAACCGCTCGGGCCGCGGGAGCGCCATCAGCAGCGCCGGCAGCCCGAAGAGCACCGCGATCGTGCAGAGCACCACGCCACCCGCAGCGATGAGCCCCATCTCCGCGACGCCCGTGAAGGGTGAGAGCGCGGTGGCTGCGAATGCGACGGCGGTGGTGATCGCGCCCGTCACAATCCCGGGACCGACGCCCGCGACCGCGTTGCAGATGGCGTCGGGCAGCGCTTCGTGGTCCGGGTGCACGAGCTCGAGGCGCGCGACGATGTGGATCGCAGAATCCACCCCGAGCCCCAGCAGAAAGACCGCGAAGACGACCGAAAGCACCTGCAGGTGCCCCACCGCGAGCGTGACCCAACCGAAGCTCCACGCCACGCCGATGAGCAGGGCGACGAGCGCGAGGATCGGCACAACCGGGTTGCGGTAGACCGCCAGCAGCAGCACACCGATGAGCGTGAGCGAGAAGGCCGACGCGAGCGCCGCGTCGCGCGTGCTCTGCTGCGTCTCGTCGGACTCGAGCACCGGCACGCCCGTCACGCCGACATCGAGGAGATCGCCCGTGCCGCTCTGCTCGAGTGCGGTGCGGATGTGCGCACGCAGACCGGCGATCGCGGGCGCGAGGCCGTCGACCGAGCGCTCGGCCTGCGCGTCGTTCAGCGATACGAACCCGAGCGCGAGCGCGCCCGAGTCTGTCGTGATCGGGACAAGGGGCTCTGCGCTCAGGCCCAGGACGGAATCGTCGCCGTCGATCACACGCGCGATCCCGTCGACCAGGCGGCGGAGGTCTTGCTCTGCCCCGGGCGTGAACGCCGCCCCGACCAGCGCCGAGTCGAGCGTCCCCGGGCCGATCACGATCGGCCCCGCGCGACGGAGCGTGGCTACAACCCCTTCGAGCTCGGCTTCATCCAGAAGCAGCATCGCGCTGGGCGAGGCCTCGTTCGGGTCGATCCACAACGAACGCTCGGGGTACCCGCCCGCCTGCGCGAGCACCGCGTCCAGCGAGCGGAAGAAGGCCAGCGCATCATCGAGCGACGCGCCCGCGCGCGGCTCGCAGACGATCACCGCGTCGTCCCAGCGCGGGAAGCGCTCTTTGAATTCGCGGTACCGCTGCTGCCACGCGAGGGCGGGGTCGACCAGGTTCGAGCGATCGGACTCGAACCCGATGCTCGACGCCGACCAGCCCGCGCTGATCACCGCCGTCACCACGAAGAGCGCAAGCACCAGGCGCCAGCGCACCGCTGCGGCCTTGGACCAGCGCGAAAGAAGTACGGAACGATCAGCCATGGCCCGAAGGGTACGCGCTACGAGGCGCCATCGCGCCACGTGCCGCTGGTGTGCGCGCCCGTGCGGATCGCCCCGTTCTCGTCAAAGACGCGCTCGCCGCGCACCTCGGCCTGGCGCACCGCCTCGTAGATCAGCACCGCTGCGACCGACGCCACGTTCAGCCCGCGCACCCCCGCCGCCAGCGGGAGGCGCAGCACGCGCTCCGGGTAGCGCTCGAGCAGCGCCGCGGGCAGGCCCGAGGACTCCGTGCCCAGGAGCACGTGGTCGCCCCGCTCGAACCCTGCGCGCCAGTGCGGCACGCCCACACCCGGCAGGCCCGAGGTGAGCCACAGCCGCGCACCCGAGTGCGCACTCAGGTACGCATCGAGCGATTCGTGCTCGCGCACGTCGAGATGGTCCCAGTAGTCCATGCCCGCCCGGCGGACGGCCTTCTCGTCGGTCTCGAAGCCGAGCGGGTGCACGAGGTGCAGCGCGCACCCCGTCGCCATGCAGGTCCGCCCGATGTTGCCCGCGTTGTTGGGGATCTCGGGCCGCACCTGTACGACATGAAGCAGGGGCGAAGCGAGTTGGGGACGGTCCGTGTGCGCCATGGATCAATCGTACGCGCCGCTACCATCCGGGCGTGTCTGGTCACAACGAGCAATCCGAGAGCACGCCCCCAAGCGCGCCCCAGAACCCAATCAAGGACCCGCCGAAGAGCACCCCCTTCTGCGGCGCCTGCGGGTACGACCTCAGCGGGCTCGGCGCGCTCACGGTTTGCCCCGAGTGCGGCACGCCGGGCCCGCCGATCGAGCTCGTCGACCCCGGTCAGCAGCACCGCTCGCACGCGCGCTTCGGGCGAGCGCTGCTGATCATCTGCGCGGTCTACGCTGCACTTTTCGTTCTGTGCGCACCGCTCGTCACGAAGCTACCGAGCGGCACCGCGATCTTCGCCGGCCCGCTCGCAGCGGTTGTGGTGCTGCTGCCCTACATCCTCGCGGCGCTTGTGCTCGGCACACTCGGGAGGCCCCGCCCGGGCATCGCAAAGAGCCTGCAGCTCGGCCTTGCGACGACGGTCATGGCCCACATCGTGCTGCTCATCCCGCTCTTCGCGTCGGTGCTGATCGGCTACGTGCTCATGGTCGCGTTCTCGTGGCTCTTCATGGTGATCAGCCTGGTCGCTGCGCGCGAGACGCGGAGCCTGCCCTGATCTAGCCGGCCTCGAGATACCCCAGAACCGCGTCGAGCTCGCGTTCGAGGTTCTGCTGCGCCGCCTCTTCGAGCTCGGAACGCACGTAGGGCGTCGCATAGACGAAAGAGCGATCGAGCAGCCGCTCCAGAACAACGCGGCGGCCCGCGTAGAACATGTCGTCGGGCGCGAACGCGAACTCTTCGCGCACCTGCAGGCGGTAGCGGTCGTACCGCTCGGCGGGGGCCGCGAGTATGGCGAGGTCGATATCAGAGATCAGCGCCGCGTCGCCCCCCACGGGGCACGAGTCGTGCTTCGTCACCATCACGAGCTCGCGCACCTTCTCGATGAAGGGCGGTGCGCACCCGAGCAGGCCGGCGATCATGCCCGCTGCGTCAGCGCTCCGCGCCTCGTTGTCGTGACGCTCGGGGAAGAAGATGCAGTCGTGCAGCCAAATAGAAAACTCGAGCGCATCGCGCTCCTCCGCCAACAGCAGCACGCGGTCGTACACATCAAGGCAATCGGCGATGTGCTCGAGCGAGTGGTACGCGCGCGGGGGGTGGGCGTACATCGACCAGACCATCTCGAAGGTCATCTCCGCCTGCTCGGACGAGGCGAACGCGCCGACGCGCGAGCTGAGCGCTTCCCAGCGGTCGTGCAGCCCAGCGATGACGGGGTCTTCGAGCGTCACGCCTGCACCGCCTCGGCGGCCGGCGCGTCGACCTCGGCCACGCCGTCGCGCAGGCGCACGACACGATCGGCCCGGGCCGCCACGCGTTCGTCGTGCGTCACGATGAGCATCGAGAGGCCGACACTCGCGCGGTGGGCGAAGAGCGCGTCGAGGATCGCGCTGCCGGTCCGCTCGTCGAGGTTGCCGGTCGGTTCGTCGGCGAGGAGCACGCGCGGGCCGTTGATGAGCGCCCGCGCGATGGCGACGCGCTGGCGCTCGCCGCCCGAGAGCTGCGTCGCTTTGTGCGCGAGCCGGTGCCCGAGGTCGAAGCCCGCGAGGAGCTCCTCCGCGCGTGCGGCGAGCTCGTCGCGCTCGGCGCGGAAACGCAGCCGCCCGCGCGCCGCCATCGCAGGGATCAGCGCGTTCTCCATCACGGTCAGCTCGGGGAGCAGGTGGTAGAACTGGAACACGAAGCCGACGTCCCACGCGCGGTACCGGTCCAGCTCGCGCGGGGAATGATCCGCGATGGGCTTGCCGTCGAAGCGGACGTCGCCGCCACCGCCGGACTTCGTGCGGTCGGGCGCGTCGAGCCCGCCCATGATGTGCAGGAGCGTGCTCTTGCCCGAGCCGGACTTCCCGAGCACCGCCACCGCCTCGCCCGCGCCGACGTGCAGCGAAGCGCCGCGCAGCACCGGCACCTCGACCTTGCCCATGCGGTAGGTCTTGTGCACGCTGCGCGCCTCGATGAGATGGTCGGGCCTGGGCGTCATCACTCGAACCTTAGCGCGCGCACGGGGTCCATCACGGCGGCGCGTGTCGCGGGTACGAGTGCGCCCAGCATCGAAAAGACCACGCCCCCCGCGAGCACGATCGCCGCCTTCTGCGGGTCGAACCGCGCGGGGACGTCGGTGAAGTAGTACACCGTCGGGTCCCAGATCGCGAAGCCGAAGGTGCGCCCCAGCCAGTCGTGGATCGGGTTGATGTTCGTCACGATGACGTACGCGAGCAGGCCCCCCACCGCCGAGCCCGTCAGACCGATCGCCATCCCGTAGCGCACGAAGAGCCACGCCACACCGAAGCGCGACGCGCCGACCGCGCGCAGCACGCCGATGTCTTTCGTCTTCTCCGAGACGATCGACCAGAAGATCGCAGCCACAAGGAAGACCGCGGTGAAGGAGATAAAGACAAAGAGCACGAGCACCAGGCCCGTCTCCTTGCGCACCGCTGCGATGAAGTTGCGCAGCCCCGGCTTCTCTTCCCAGATGTACACCAGGTCGCGCTCCCACCCGACGAAGAGCGGCATCTCCGGGCGATCCGCTGCGAATGCGCGGTACACCTCTTCGCAGATCGCTTCGATCTGGCGGGGTGTTGTGCCTTCGACTCCGCGGATGAGGATGTGCGTCGCTCGGCCGGGCGTCTCTTCCTCGGCCTTGGGCAGCGCGATCTGCGGGACACCGTCCGGGCCGATCGTGACCTGGCCCGGCACGAAGTCGTCTGTGACCCTCATCGCCGGATCGAGCTTGAGCATGCGCTGGAGCAGCTCGAAGGGGACAAAGACCCATCGCGAATCGGCGTCGTACATGCCCGAGCGGTACTCGTTGGCGACGGGCAGGGCGCGGTACTCGACCTGCACCGCGACGCCGCGACGCGAAAGGGGCAGCACGCCGAGCGTGTAGCGATCGTTGGGGACGAAGCCGCGCCGGGGTACGTAGATGCCCGAAGCGGTGCGCTGGTTGAAGCGCGAGACCTCGATGCCGGTGACGAGCGCCGGGCCGCGAACGCCCGTCTCGGGGTCGATCTTCTCGAGGAGGCTGCCCTCTTCCATCGCGCGCTCGAGGCGGGCGGTGTTCTGCTCGTTGGTGCGGACGTCGGCCTCGGGGTCGTCGCGGTCGAAGGTGCCCTCGACGGGCCTCCACCACAGGTTGTCAACGAAGCCCGTGACGCGGTTGTAGTCCTCGGGCCGAACACCGATGACCTGCACCACCCGCGGCTCGCCCGAAGAGAGACCGAGGAGCCCGAGCGACTCGATGGTTGGAGTGGCGGCCTCGATCTCGGGCCGGGCTTCCAACTCGTCGATGAGCTCGTCGTAGTACGGGAAACCGACGACGGGGTTGGCGATCGAAACATCGCCGATGATCGCCGAGCCCTGCCCGAGCAGCATGTTGAGGAACCCGCCCATCACCGACCACACGATCAGCACCATCGCGGTGCACAACGCGACCGCGATCGCTGCGAGCAGCGGCATGACCTTGCTGGTCAGGTATCGGCGGGTGAGGAGGGCCTGGTACACGTCAGGTGCATCCTACCGGCGGGGCCGGCGGAGGCTCCGCCCCGCTCAGTCGAGGTTGAGGGCCGTTGTGGGGTCGAGCTCTTCGATGTGCACCGCGTAGTAGCCGAGGATGGCGCCGCCCGAGTAACGCTGGAGCTCCCAGGTGATGAGCACCTTGTCGTTGACCTCGATGCCCGTGAGATCGAGCTCGCCAGCGCGATCGGCGTCGAAGGCGCTCGAATCGAAGACGAGGGGCGGCCAGAAGGGCATGACCATCACGCTCATGCCCATGCTGCCGTCGGGGTTGGGGAAGTCGGGCACTTCCTCGTGGTGGGCCTGGAAGCGCATCCCGCGCTCGGCGTCGGGCAACGAGCGGACGAGCGCCCGCGTGCTGAACCGGATCACCTCGATCTCACCGCCCGCGTCGGCCTGCTGCTCTTCACCAGCGGGGCCGGCCTCGGGACCGAAATCGAGCTCGGTGTTCACGTCGAGCGCCGTGAGGCCCAGTGTGTAGTAGGCACCGGGGGCGGCGCCCTCTTGCGCGTGCTGAACCTCGAAACGGGCGCGCACCTTGTCCCCCACCGCGAAGCCCGAAAGGTCGAGTGACTCGGGCACACGATCCGGGTCGGGAGCCCGGTCTGCGGAGGGTGTGGGCGGCCAGAACTGCATGTTCATTACGGGCATCCCGCGGACACCCGTACCGCCGTCGAAATCGGGGATCTCTTCGTGGCGGATCATGAGCTTGCCGTCCGCCTCGGTGGGGAGCTGGGTGATCTGCCCGCGGACCTCGTAGACGCGGAAGACCACGTCCGATGCCTGCTGCGTCGTCTCCGCGCCCGCCCCGCCCGCATCAGAGTCGCTCGCCGGCGATTCGGAGCCGCCGCCACAGCCGGCGAGGAGTGCGCACACAAAGACACCCGCAGCGAGGCCGCGGGTGCGTCGGACGAAGATCGTGGTGTCGGCGGGCATAATCCTGTGCTCCGGTAGGGGCCCCCGGATCGGCGGGCCTTGGAGCGGAGGATATGCCGCGACTCAGGCCTTCTCGACCTTGACGAACTGCTCGACGGAGCGGAAGTCCGGGGCGACGTGCGGGAAGTAGCTCATCGTCCAGGTCGCGCCCTGCTCGGGGATGGCGTGCTGGGCGGCCTTGCGGCGGACGGCCCAGGGACGACGACCACGCGAGCGCACCCAGAGGGTGTTCATGCGGTGCGACTGCGCCGCCTTCAGCGTGCGCTTGATGTCGGGATCGAAGCGCATCAGACGGGCGACGGTCTGGCGCGCGTCCTCCCGGCGGGGCTCCTGGACGACGGTGCAGCGGATGGTGTCGCCGGCGGCGATGTTGTCGAGCATGGGTACTCTCGCGCGATGGGGGCTCGCCAGGCTGCGATCACAGCAAGGCGTAGGGGTCTAGACAGTGGTGCCGGCGTCTCCGGGCGGGATTCCCACCGCCGCTCCGAAGTTCCGGGCCACGAGTCTAGGACGGACGCGAAGGCCGATCCACCAGCTCGCGCCCAAGTGCCCGCCTAGGCCCACTCTCGAGGTTTCGTGATGACCTGCCCCTCCGACGATGTGAACGTGTCTGGGAACTGAGACTGCCGGATCTTGGACTTGGAAAGCACGTATCGCGCTTTTTGAGAGGCTGCGACAAGGTGCAGCGAGTTCCGCTTCGGAGGAAGGCACACGAGTAAGTCCTTATCAGGACACTCTTTCCGTACGATTTCGATCGCCGGCACATGATCGCTATCACCGCCGATCAAAATGAGCGTATCCACACGGTCGGACATCGCATCGGCAACCATCAGCGCTGCGATCCGAGAGTCGGTCTGCTTCTCTTCGTGCCTCTGACTCACAAACTGGCATTTCGGGCACACACGCGAATTCCGCTGGTGGAAACCAAGGTGGACTTGCAGATGCTCGACGCTCTCTAACGCATCCAGATACGCACCTTGCCGCTTTGCCTTGCTTTGGTTGCCCTTCACGATCGCGGAACAATAGTGGATTACCCCTATCTCCTGATCGCCGCGGATGATCGATTCACAGAGCTTGCCCAGATCGAGCCACTTGTATCGGCCCTTGTACGCATCACGGATGCCGCAATACAGGTTGAACCCGTCAACGTAGAAGCCCACACGATCAGCCAATTCTGGGATCTCCTTGACGCAACGAGCCGAAGAGTACTACTGTTTAGTAATAAACCACACCGAGACTCGATCTCGGCCCGACGCTGCCTCTTCGGAGGCAGCGTTTACTTTTGCACTATACGCCTCTGCTGCAACGCGCCCTTGCAGAACCCTAAAACACTTTGGCTTAGTCCGAAGGGGCGATCGCGCTGCGGACCTCTTCGATGAGCCGGGAGGCCTGGAAGGGCTTAAACAGGACGGCCTGCAGGCCCTCCTGACTCGCCTTCACGATCGAGTGGTGCGGGTCGTACCCGAAACCGGTGATCAAGATGACGGGGACCGACTCGGCGGCCTTCTTCGCTGCGGAGAAGACGTCGTACCCCGTGAGGTCGTCGAGTCCGATGTCCGAAAGGACCAGGTCGAAGGGCTCGGTCGCACCGGGGGCGTCGCCCGCGCCGTCGAAACGCTGGGTCGCGAGCGTCCGGACGGCCGACGTCCCGTCCTCGCACGTCACCACATCGCACCCGACGGCGGCCAGCAGATCGCGGATCATGTCGCGGATCTCGGATTCGTTGTCCACCACCAGCACCCGCTTGCCCTGCAAGCGCGGGTCGATCCGGGCCGCCTCCACCGCGGTATCCGCACCCAGGAGGGTGTTGTGGCCCCGGCTCACCGCGGTCATTCGGCGGCGCATCGACTCCACATCCCGCATGATCCGATCGAGGTGGGCGATCGTCCGCGGGTCGCCGTTGGCCTCTTCACGAAGGAGCGCGACCTCCGCGCACAGATCGTTGAGCGGCGCGCTGAGCTCGCCCCGCACCGCGCCGGAGGTCGCCTTGTTCGTCTCCACGCGCTCGGTGACCAGAAGATCGAGCGTGTGCAGGGCCGTCGCCAGATACCCCGCGAAGATCTCCGCGGCGCGCAGGTCGTTCTTGGAGAAGGAGCCCACCTCGGAGGACTCGATATTCAAAACGCCCACGAGCTTGTCGTGGGCGCGGAGGGGGACCGTGAGTGAGGAGCCGGGGTGGTGCAGGCCGTCGACGTAAAGCTCGCTCTCGGAACAGTCGTCGCAGATGATGGATCGGCCCGTCGCTGCGACGAGGCCCGAGATCCCGTTGCCCTCCTCCGACTGGCGGAGCTCGATGGCCTGGTACTCGTCGGGGATCCCGCAGGCCATGACCACAGGCATCCTCGCGGGTGAATCGTCGTCGGGCCTGCGCTTTTCGACCATGCGCACCGCGAAATGGTCGTAATGCAGGAGTTCGGTCATGTGCCTGCGGACGCGGAGCTCGAGCTCGCGCAGGCGCTCGGCGGCGTGCAGGCTGCGGACGTCGTCCGCGTCGATGTGCGCGAGCTCCCGGCCTGCGCGGGCGATCGCGTCCAGGCGCTTCTCGTTGCGCGCCTTGGCGGTGATGTTCCGCACGACGACCGCCGCCTGGGCGATGCGCGCCGGCTCGCCCGGTTCGCCGGCCTGGGCGGCGACGGGCGTCACACGCACCTCGAAGTGCTGGCGCGTCATCTTGTGGACGAACTTGTAGGTCTTGGTCCGCAGCTGGACGCCGTCGCGCTGGCCCTCGGTCACAGCAGCGAAGACCTCGAAGGCGTGCGACACCACCTCGCCCACCCGCTTGATCACGTGCGGATCGAGCGCGCGCAGCATCTGGTTCGCCCAAAGCACACGCCCCTGCGGATCGCACAGCGCCACACTCTCAGAGATCGCGTTGAGCAGGAGCGCCGACTGCCGGCCGACAAGGTCGCGCTCCAGGGCCACAAAGTCGCCCGCCTCCGCCAGGACGACCTGGCAGCCGTCGATCGTCCGCATCGCTTCGGCGGGGGTGGACTCGACGATCTCGAAGAGCTCGTGCAACTCCGGACCGATCGCCTCCGCATCGATGTGCGGCCCACCCAAGAGCAGGAGTCGCGGTCGGTCCTCGGACATCGCCCCTCGTATCAACTCTTCTCTCGACTCGCACCGGGCGTCTCGCGGTGCGTCTTTCCAAGCATAACGCCTGCCCGACAGCGCACACAGTCGGTCCTCACAAGCGTGAAGCTCTTATCGGCCTGATAGGATCGCCGATCACCTAATTGTCTTCGCCTCTTTTCCCCCCGCGGTTGCCTCCGACCCCCGCCCCCCACTCCAGGCCGACTCCCCCGCCCATGATCGCCCTCGAACAGGTCCATAAGCGCTTCGCCGCTGCCCACGCCGTCCGGGGTGTGAGCCTCGAGATCCCCTCGGGCTCGGTCGTCGGCATCCTCGGGCCCAACGGGGCGGGCAAGTCCACCACGATCCGCATGATCACCGCGGCCATCCCCCCCACCTCCGGCCGGGTCACGCTCGACGGGCTCGACACCGTGGACGATTCCGCCCGCGTGCGCAGCCGCATCGGCTACCTGCCCGAGGCCAACCCCCTCTACCCCGACATGCGGACGCGGGGCTACCTCCGCTACCGGGCCCGCCTCGCGGGCGTGGGTGCCAAAGCGCGCTCCCGCGCGATCGATGCCGCGATGGACCGCTGCATGCTGGCCGAGGTCGCCCGCCAGCGCATCGGGACGCTCAGCAAGGGCTTCCGCCAGCGTGTGGGCCTCGCGGCGACCCTCTTGCACGACCCGCCCGTGCTCGTGCTCGACGAGCCCACCTCGGGCCTCGACCCCCAGCAGATCGCACAGACCCGATCACTCATCCGCGAGCTCGCGGGCGAGCGGACGATGCTCCTCGTATCGCACATCCTCCCGGAGGTCGAGCGCACCTGCAGCCGCATCATCGTCTTCGCCCGCGGGCGGGTCCGCGCCGACGGCTCGCCCGAGGAGCTCCTCACGCGCGGGGGCACGCGGTACGTTGTCGAGACGAGCCCCGCGCTCCCCGAGACGATCGCAGCGCTCCCGGGGGTCGAGGCTGTGGTGCGCGAGGAGGCAAGCGGGGGCTTTACCCGCTGCACGCTCAGCGTCCGAGACGGCGCCGACCCGCGCACCGCCATCGCTGAGCTGGTGCGCACTTCGGGCGTCACGCTCCGCGAGCTCCGCCGAGAGACCGAGAGCCTCGAACGCTTCTACCTCCGCACAATCCACGACGCCGACGCAGACGAGCCCGCCCCCCCGCAGACGCCAACAACTCCAGTGAGCCCGGCGAGCGCCGAGGAGGGCGGGGCATGAACGGGCTCGTCGCTGTCTATCTCCGCGAGCTGGGCGGGTACTTCCGCACGCCCGTCGGCTGGGTCGTCACCGCGATCTTCCTCTTTCTGTGCGGGCTCTTTGTTGCGCTGCAGATCGCGGTGCCGGGCGAGCCCGCAACGCTGCGCGGCTTCTTCTCCGTCGCGCACTGGCTCATGCTCTTTGTCGCTCCGGCGCTCTCTATGCGGCTCATCTCCGACGAGCTCCGCGCGGGCACCATGGAGGTCTTGGCAACGAGCCCCGCCTCCGACTGGGCGATCGTCTTCGGAAAATACTTCGCGGCCTGCAGCTTCCTCGTCTGCATGCTCTTCCCGACGCTCGCCTACCCGCTCACTCTTGAGCTCATCGCGGACCCGGACTACGGGCCCGTCGCCTCGGGCTACCTTGGTCTTGTGCTGACGGGTTGGCTGTACCTCGCAGCGGGCCTGCTCGCGTCGGCGCTGACCTCGAGCCAGGTCATCGCCTTCCTCGGGACGCTGCTCTTCTTCGTCGCGCTCGCCTTCGCGTCCAACACCCTCCCGGCGCACGCCCCCGAGGGGGTGGCATCCGTGCTGCGCGCCCTTTCTGTTGCTGAGCGCCTGGGCGACTTCGCCCGCGGGATCATCGACACGCGGCACGCGGTCTTTTTCCTCGCGATGAGCCTGTGGATCGCATCGCTCGCCGTCGTTCCTCTTGAGTGGAGACGCTGGCGATGAGCGCACCCGCACCGAAGGTACACAAGCCCAAGCGCGCGAAGTACGCGCTGACGACCGCCCTATTGCTCCTCGGCGCGACTGTGACTGGCACGCTTGCGATCGCTGTCGGCGAGCGCACCGCGACGCGCATCGACGCCACCGCCACGCGCGCGCACAGCCTGGGCGAGCGCACCCTCCGCGCGATCGAGAACCTCGCGGGCCCGCACGAGCTGGTCCTCAGCGCCGACACGTCGTCGCTCACAGCAAACGCTCGCGCGCCGCTCGCCGACCTGCTCGACGCACTGGGGCGCAGCTCGCCCGATCTCCGCGTGACGATCATCGACACGCGGGAGGCGCTGGCCGAGCTTGTGACGCGCCTCGCCGACCGCGACGCTGCGCGGGTCATCCTGCTGCGCGAGGCGATCGAATCGGCGTCTTCAGACCTGATCAATGCGCGCGGCGACCTCGCCGAGCTCGCAGCGAACATCCAGGACGGCGCGGGCGCCATGCGCACAGGCCGAGCACGCTTCGAGGCGCACGCCGGCGCGCTGCGGCGGTTGGCGGGCGAGCTCGAGCCCGTCGAGTCCACGCTCGCCGGCCTCGCGCGCACGCCCTTCGCGGGCGTCGAGCTCCCCGAGGCCGACCGCGCGCTCGATTCCATCGCCGGCCCGGTCGAGCGCATCGTCGGCGCGCTCGACGCGCTCACCGCAGACCTCGCGGGCCTCCGCACGCAGGCCGGCCAGACCCCCGAAGAGCGCGCGATATCTACCTGGGCGCGCTCGGCCGACACGTACGCCAACGCGACGCGCAACGCCGCCCTCCGCGCCTTCGACGTGCTCCGCAGCGAGGGCCCGCTCGAAGACCCCTTGGACGCACTCACCGTTGCACGCGTGCTCGGCGCACAAGAAGCAGCGCTCGTCGTCGGGCCGACCGGCGTGGTGGGCGTGGACGTCTCGGCGATCGTCCCGCCCGCGGGGAGCAGCGCCGCGGACGCGGCCCAGCTCGCGCGCTCCGCCGAGGACGCCGTCGCGACGGCACTCGCGTCGGCCGCCATCGAATCACCCCCCATCGTCGTGCTCGTGCACGCCTCGGACCGCAGGCTGATCGCGCCCGACGGCTCGATCGTCCCCGGCGCCCAGCAGACCCTCGGCGCCTTCGCCGACCTGCTCTCGCGCAGGCGTGTCTCGCTCGCGGAGTGGGCGCCGACCACGGGCGAGCCCATGCCGACGCGCGCCGAACTCGATCCGACGGGCACGAGGCCCGTCGTCTGGTTCTGCCCAGGCCCGCCCGCGCTCGGCGCGAGCGAGCGCTACCGAAAGCAGGTCCAGCTCGGTGCGGCGCTCGCCCGGCTCGCATCGCTCGGCGAGTCGATGCTCCTCACGCTCGCCCCCTCCGACGCGCCGGCGCTCGGCGAGGACGACCCCATCGCGAGCGTGGCAACGCCCTTCGGCATCGTTGCGCGGACCGGCGCACCCCTGATCGGCGTGCGCAGCGGCCAGCCGGTGCAGCTCGTCCACGTCAGCACCCGCGCGGGCGCGGGGTCGCCGCTCGCACCCGCGGTCGACGGCCTCCCGACGGTGATAAGCGTGCCCGTGCCCCTCGAGTTCATCGACCCCGCGCCGAGCGGGGCGCTCGCCGCCCCCCTGCTCGTCTACGAGCCCGACCCCGCGATCGTCTGGGGCGAGAGCCGCTGGATGAGCGCCCTCGCCGACGCGAGCCAGCCGCCCGTTTTCGACCCGAGCGCCGACGTCAGCGCGAGCTCGTTCACACTCGCCGCCACCGCCCAGCGCGTGCGCACCGCGAGCGAGCCCGCGCCCACGATCCCGGGCGCCCAGCGCCTCGTTGTTGTCACGGGGCAGGAGTGGTACACCGATGCTGCCCTCAACGCTTCGGACGAAGTAGACGGGCGCAGCGTGCTGCGCTTCCCTGGGAACCGCGAGCTGATCGACGCCTCGATCTCGTACCTCGCGGGCTACGACGCGCTGCTGCCGGCCCAGCGGCGCGAGACGGACATCGCGCGCGTGCGTGCGCTCACCGACGGGCAGATCACCGCCGTCCGCTTCGTTCTCATCGCGGGGCTGCCGTTGGGCGTCTTGATCCTCGGCGGGATGTGGCGCGTCGTCCGCGGCTAACGCTGCGATAGAGCGAGCGCCGCCTGCGCACACAGCACACTCCCGCACGCATCCGAGCGTCGGCATCGGCGATGAAGGCAGCGATCACACCTCGGCGTCCATCGCCTCGTACGACTCGGCCCACGGCGTCTGCTCCGGATGCACGTGCTCGAACTCGATGACGTAAGGCCCGCCCACGCCCAGCGCCTCCCACAGACTCTGCGGCACAAGCACGCGCCAGTGCAGGACTTCCTGCTGAGGCTTGCCCATGGTGCGGGGCTCGGTGCGCGTCGACACGATCGCGTAGGCCTCGCGCCACGGGAGCACGATCGTGTCGGGGGCGGCGCTCTCCATCCCGTGATGCTGTTCGAAGGGCTCTCCGTCGGGGCCGACGGGGTCTTCGGGGCGCTCGCGCTTGCGGCGAGCCATCTTCTCGCGCGCAGCGATGGCCGAGGGCGTGAGCGCAAGGCCCAGCCCTTCCCTCGTGACGACGAGCTCGCGGTCGTCGAACGAGACGCGCTTGGTCGGGAGCAAAAGGCCGATGACCACAAAGACCACCAGCGCGGGGCAGCACATAGCTGGGCCCATGCGCACGACCGCGAGCGTCGTGATGATCGCGAGCAGCGCGATAGCGCCCGTGCGGATGGTGACGAACGTGGTGCTCTCGCGCCCGAGCGACTCGCGGTGGATCGAGCAGGGCACGCGGAGCTCGGCATCGCTGAAGTCCGCCGGCGCGAGGGGGGGGATGCGCTTGCCGATGACCCAGAGCCGGGGCAGCCTGCGGTGCGTGGCGGTGCGGGCGCCGTCGAGGTCGCGCCTGCGGAGCGGCGACGTGTCGGCGCGTGTGCAGCCGGTGCGCACGAGCAGCGCCTCGCACAGCTCGCGGTCGCTCACCTCGGTGTCGCCCATCGCAGCCAGCTCGAGGTTCGTGCGCGCGAGCTTGCGCGCCGCGAGCCACGTCCGCGCCGACGACGTGTGCCGACCGCCCACGATCGCAAGGATCACCAGGAACCCAACCAGACCCACAGCCACACCCACCGCGGCGCTGCTGGCGGCCTGGCTCGCGAGCGCACCGATGATCGATTGCAGGATCGCGATCGCGACAAACCCCGCGATCATGTCGGTCGTGGTGATGGGCCTGGGCCACTCTTCGATGAAGATGGCCTTGGGCGGGTCGGGACGCAGACGGCTTGGGACGAACGGGCTCTCCACGAAGCGGGCAGTTTACGCCCGGTTGGTGGGCGGAGCCCGGCGGGTGCGCGTCAGTCGGTCGCCGATAGGCCCCGGCCGAAAAAGCGCAGGCCCATCGCGGACTTGGCTTTGTCGAGCGTCTCCTCGGCGACGGCGTTCGCGCGGGCGGTGCCGGCGCGGATGATCTCGATCACGCGTTCGTCGCCGTCCGCGCCCTCGAGCTGGGCCCGGCGGTCGCGGATGGGCTCGAGGAGCGTGTTGACCGCCTCGATGACGTGCGCCTTCACGTGGCCGTCGCCCAGGTTATCGCCGCGGGTGTAGCGGTCCTTGAGCTCGGCGACGAAGCCGGCGTCCTCGATAAAGATGTCGGCGTACTCGAAGACGGGGTTGATCGTCGGGTCGCCCGGCTGGTCGGGGTCGCGCGACTGCCCGGGGTACATCGCGTTGATCTTCTTCTTTACCTGCTTGGGCGTGTCGGAGAGGAAGATCGCGTTGCCCAGGCTCTTGGACATTTTCTGCTGGCCGTCGGTCCCGACGAGGCGGCCCGTCTTGCCCACGAGCGCCTCGGGGACGGGGAAGAGCCCGCCCAGTGCTTCGTGCTGATCGTCCTCGGCGTGCGGATCGACGCCGCAGTAGAGCTGGTTGAACCGCCTTGCGACCTCGCGGCACATCTCGATGTGCGCGACCTGGTCCTCGCCGACGGGGATCGAGCTCGGGCGGAAGGCGAGGATGTCGGCGCACTGGCCGACGGCGTACATCGGGAAGCCGAAGCTGTAGGTATCGCCGAGGCCCTTGGCGTCGATCTCGGTCTTGAGCGTGGGGTTGCGCATCACGCGGTTGAAGGGGAGCAGCATGGCGAAGTACCACGTGAGCTCCGCGATGGCGGGGACCTCGGTCTGGAGGACGACGCAGGAGCGCTCCGGGTCGATCCCGCAGGCGATCCAGTCTTTGACGATCTCGAGGGTGTCTTGCCGGATGTCCCCCGGTGCGTCGGCCCGGGTGGTGAATGCGTGCATGTTGGCGATGAGGAAGTAGCACGCGTGTGTCTCCTGCATCGCCAGGCGGTTCTGGATCGAGCCGACGTAGTGGCCCAGGTGGAGCCTGCCGGTGGGCGTATCGCCGGTGAGGACGCGTGGGAGGGTGTTGGTGCTCATAGGCCCCGAGGGTAGCGCGCACAAACGGGCCCGGTCCTCCGCAGGACGGGCCCGAAGGCGTGATGATCGATATCAGAGCGACCCGCCCAGCCCGAACACCCCGCTGGTCGACGGAGTAGCCGATGGGCTGAAAGCGTGTTGGGCTAGAAATGCGCCGGGAGTGGGCAGCGGGTGGGCAGGTGGGGAGCCGGCTCAGCGAGCGCGGCGAGTGTTGCGCTTCTTGGTGTTCTTCTTCGTACCCGTCGCGGCCTTGGCAGAAGCGTCGGCGGTGTACTGGCCGCGACCGATGCGCTTAAACCTCTTATCGCGCAGGAGCGTCTGGTTCACAATCGTGCGGAAGTTGGGGCTTGTCGTCTTGTAACCCGACTCCTGAACCTTCTCCGCAGCCTCGGTGACGCTCATCGTCTTCTTGGCCAGGAGCTGGGCGAGCGCGTCAGCGAGATTCGCGTCGTTGCGGTGACGCTTGCGACCCGCATCCGGAAGCACACCCGCAGCGCCGCCCATCTCGAGGATCTCAGCGTTGACGGCTTCGAGCTGCTCCACGAGCTTGTCGCGCTTCTTCAGCAGGCCGCCGAGCTGGCGCTCGCGCTTGCGGATCTCGGACTTGAGCTCTTCGATGGACCGGGACTGCAGATCGTTTGCTGGCATTACATATTTCCTTCACTGGATCGAAAACGCATAGACGTGCTATCGACAACCCCGCCCGGCCTCGGCAGTCAATATCACGGCATCAATCATAGTTTACATACTGACACTAGACAAGCGTACCCACGCCCAGGGGATATTGCGAGACTGAATCTATAATATTATGCCCGCGCTCGATAAGCCCGGCCGATCAGGCTCATGAATCGAGTCGTACCCCGAGCTCTTCGAGGACGCGGTCGAAGTGATCGATGCCGTAGAACTCGACGACGAGCCGGCCCTTGGAGCGGTCGGCGTTGGCCTCGATGCGCACCTTGGAGGAGAGCCGGTCGGCGAGCTGGCGCTCGATGTCGGCGAGGGCGGGGTCTTTAGTACGCTCGCCCGCTCGATCCGAGCCGATCGCACTCGCCCCCCCGCTCTTCACTTCGCCCGCCCCCCGCGCGCGCTCGGCCACGGCGCGTTCGAGCGCGCGGACGGACCAGCCCTCTTCGGCAGCCCGCCGGGCGAGGGCAACGCGGTCCTCACCCGCCTGCACCGCGAGCAGGGCCTTGGCGTGCCCGGTGCTCAGGCGATCGCCCGTGCGCTTGGTCAGGAGCATGCGGATCTCGGGCTCGAGCTCGGTCATGCGGATGAGGTTGCTGACGCTCGAACGATCGAGGCCCACGCGTTCAGCGATCTCTTGGTGGGTGTGCCCGAAACGCTGAGCGAGGCCTGCGAGCGCGTCGGCGCGCTCCATCGGGTCGAGGTCCTCCCGCTGAAGGTTCTCGACGAGGGCCCACTCCGCGGACTCGCGCTCGGAGAGATCGGCGATGACAGCGGGTATGCGAGCGAGGCCCGCGCGTTTGGCAGCACGCCAGCGGCGCTCGCCAGCGATGAGCTCCCACGCTTTGGCCGAGCCATCCTGAGCGGGCCGGACCGCGATCGGCTGCATCACGCCCGAGGCCCGGATGGATTCCGCGAGCGTCTCTAAGGCGCTGTCCTCAAAGGTCTTGCGCGGCTGGTTCGTGTTGGGCTCGATGGCATCGATGGCGATCGACATCATGCGCCGCCCGTCGGACAGCGCGACCGACCCCCCTGCTGTTGCAGAGGTGGTTCCGGGAGAGGCAGAGGAGCGGATACCCGCCTGGGCGGAGACTTCGACGGGCTTGTGGGGCGCGACGGTGTCACTCGCTGCCTGGGCCGACACACGACCAGCGTCTGGATTCTTCAGATCGGCATGAACGACGTCTGGTCGGTCTTTGTTTGGTTCGGATGCGTTGGGATCCGAGCCTGCGTCGACCGGGACGGGGCCACCGATGAGACCGGTCAGGCCCTTGCCGAGCCGGGGTTTGTTACGCTTGGACATCGTTTCGCGCCTTCGATAGTGTTGCTGGTGCGTGCGAAGCCCCATCGTACCCGCACCGGAGCATGCTGACATGATCGAACACATCGCCCGTGGCCTCGCGGTTCGGCCTGATCCGTCTGGGTCGGCCGAGCGCGATCGGCAGGTCCTGATCTGTTGGTCGATCAAGGGAGACTACGGGTACCTGCCGGGCGGGCACATCGAAGAGGGTGAATCGGCTCGAAGCGCCCTCGCCCGCGAGTTTCAGGAAGAAGCGCAACTGCATACGCGGGTCGGCCCCCCGCTCCTCATCGGTGAAGAGCGCTTCGAACAGCGGGGGATCTCAAAGCACGAGTACACCGTGGTGTTCCACGTGGAACTCGACTCGGGAGATGCGGAGGTCGTCTCCGCGGAGGAGCACATCGCGTTCCGTTGGATGTCATCCGCTGATCTGGCTGGGGCAACCATCCTGCCGCCCCGCGTGGGGCCCTGGCTCCAATCGGTGCTTGAAGATCCCCACCGTCTCGTAGATCACCCCCCCACCCTTTGGTTCGACCCCGCGTAAGTGGGGGGTGAGTGCGGTCTTTTTCGGGCTTTCCTTGGTTTACAGCTGGATTGGCCGCCGAAATCGGGCGAAGTGGGCGTGGCGCAGATCGCTCACTATGGCCAAGACCTCGCACAACCCGAAGCAGCTGGATCTCGACCGGGTCCTTGCTGCTCTAGACGCTGCGGAGAAGCGGCTGATGGCTGTGGAGCAGGAGCTCGCCCACGCGGAACGCCTGGCGGCCCTCGGCACGCTGACGAGCGCGGTGGCGCACGAGTTCAATAATCTGCTCACGCCCGTCATGAGCTACGCCCAGCTCGCGTTGCAGTCGCCGGACGATCACGAGCTTGCACGGAAGGCGCTCCAGCACGCCTGCAGCAGCGCAGAGCGTGCCTCGCGGGTGGCTTCGAGCATGCTCGGGTTCGCGACCGATCCCGACGCCCCCGCTGCTGCGTTTTTGGACCAGATCATCGACGAAACGCTCGAGATGATGCTCACGGACGTGAGCAAGGACGCGATCACCCTGGAACGCGAGATCGAAGGGGCGTGCTGGCTGCACATCTCCCCCATCGCCCTCCAGCAGGTGCTTATGAACCTGCTTCTGAACGCTCGTCAGGCGATCCGTCCCGAGCCGGGGACGATCCGGATCACCGCGGAGCGTTCCACGTGGAACAACGCCCAGGCCTATCGCATCCGCGTCCAGGACAGCGGGTGCGGGATGTCACCGAAGGTCGCGGAACGTATCTTCGAAGCCTTCCGGACGGGGCCGAGTCGCAACGGCCGAAAGGGGACGGGCCTCGGTCTTGCCATCTCCAAGCAGCTCATCGAACAGCGGGGGGGGAGCATCGAAGTCGAGAGCGAGCTCGGCGTCGGCACCTGCTTCACGATCATGCTGCCCGCGGTCGACCCGGCAACGATGAACCAGGCCGCCTGATCACACGCTGGAATGCCTCTTAAGGCCCTCAAGGGCGCCCGAGGCGTATCCAATCGGCGTCCGTCCAGAGCTACGTGGTTGATCAAACAAGCATCGCTGGGATCGAGGCGCGATCAGTCGTTCAGGATGACGACGTCCGCGGGCGCGATTTCGAGACCCACCTTGGTGCCCGCGTCGAGCGGAGCGCTGGGGTGCAGCTCGAAGACCTTGACGCGCACCCCCTCTTCGACCTCGATGATGTACTGGGCCATCTCGCCGAGGTAGATCGACTCGGCCACAGTGCCGTTGAGGCCGGGCCCGTCTTTGGGCTCCGCCAGGCGGATCGCTTCGGGGCGGATCGAGCAGGTGACGTTGCCCTTGGTGGGGGGGTGCTCGTGGTCGAAGGCTGTGGAGAGGAGCGGCGACGAGAGGGCCTGCAGCTCGAGGGTATCGCCCCCCGCTGCGGTGACTTCAGCGGGGATGAAGTTGGTCTCGCCCAGGAAGTCGGCGACGAAACGCGAGCCGGGGCGGTTGTAGAGCTCGCGCGGCCCGCCGAACTGGGCGAGCGTGCCCATATCGAGCACCGCCACGCCGTCTGCCATACTCAGTGCTTCTTTTTGATCGTGCGTTACATAAACTGTAGTGATGCCAGTCTCGGTACAGATACGGCGGATCTCGGAGCGCATCTCGAGTCGGAGCTTGGCATCGAGGTTCGAGAGGGGCTCATCGAGGAGGAGCACTTCAGGGCGCACGACAAGCGCGCGGGCGAGGGCGACGCGTTGCTGTTGGCCGCCCGAGAGCTGGTTTGGCTTTCGTTCGGCATACTGCTCCATACGGACGGCGCGGAGGGCCTCCATCACGCGCTCCTGGCGCTCGGCTTTGGCGACCTTGCGGACGGTGAGCCCGAAACCGACGTTGTCGGCGACGCTCATGTGCGGCCAGAGGGCGTAGCTCTGGAAGACCATGCCCGTGTTGCGCTTGTCGGGGGCGAGGTGCGTGACCTCTTTATCGTTGAAGAGGATCCGCCCGCCGGTGGGCTCGATGAAGCCGGCGATCATGCGGAGGAGCGTCGTCTTGCCGCAGCCCGAAGGGCCGAGCAGGAAGAAGAGATCGCCCGAGGGGATCGTGAGCGAGATGCCGTCGACCGCCTTAGTGACGCCGGAACCGGTCATCGAGGGGTAGTGCTTGGCGATGGACTCGATGGTGATCGTGGTGGACATAGCGCGGGGATGGTAGCGGAGCAGCGGGGGGGCGTGCGGCGACAATGTGAACCCCGCGCAAGGCCCCCTTCCACGTGCGCGTGCCCGCGTGCTTCCTTGTTGTGCAACCGCCGTTGCCGTGGACCGACTCCGGGTTCACTGATCCCGGGTTCAGCGACTCCGGGTTCACGGAGCAGGCGCACTGAGGGGGGCGCCCCAGAGTCGGTCCACAGGCCGGCGGCCCTACTGATCGATCTGACGACAGGCCCCCGCTCGCCCGCCGTCCGGACCGAGTTAGACGCGCAGTCCCTGCACCGCGAAGGGGGCGGCAGCGATGCCTTCGAGGCGGAGCTTGTACTCGTTCTGCCAGTCGGCGCTGAGCTTGAATTCGACGTTGGCGGCCTCGAGCTCTGCCTTCGCGGTCACATCCCCCGTGTCCTCGAACTCGATGGTGAGATCGCCGGCGTGGTAGGTCCAGGTCACGAGGAAGTCGTCGTCGACCCACTTGTACATCTGCCTGTCGACGGTGCGGAGCGCGCGGAGGTCCTTGCGGAGCTTGTGCCCGTCGAAGACGCGCTCGAAGGAGCGCGCGTGGATGCCGTCGATGTCGATCGAGAAGCGGCGCGAGCTTTTGAACCCGAGGTCGAGGACGATGCCGAGCTGCGCGAGGGGCAGGCCCACGCCCAGGCTCATCTTGTCGGAGAAGGTGCCCTCGATGATGTTGGCGCCGTACTACGTCGTCGGGTAATCGTCGGAGGACTGGCTGTCCAGGAGTTCCCACCCGAGCCCCTCGGCCCGGCGGAACATCGGGTTGCTGTTCCAGGGCCACCCCCAGCCCCAGTGCGTCTCGATGAGTCGTCCGGGTGAGATGGCGTCTGTGGCGAGCGTGATCATGTGCGCGTTGTACGTGCTGCGCATCATCTGTCGGAGTTTTTCCATGGCGTAAGTGCCCCTTTCACGGGCAACCTACGCACGTGCGCACCCACCGCTGCACGCATTCGGTGCGCATGAGCGCGCTGGTGCAAGGCTGCAGGAAAGCGGCCGACACACGCGCACTTCTGAAGGGTCAACCGGCCGAATCGAGACGAGCGCTGGCAGCGCGTTACACCGACTCGGGGCGCAGCATCGGGAAGAGGATGACGTCGCGGATCGACTTCGCGTCGAGGAGGAGCATGCAGATGCGGTCGACGCCGAGGCCGATGCCGCCGGCGGGGGGCATGCCGACCTTGAGCGCGTGGACGAAGTCGGCGTCGAAGGTGCGGAAGGTCTCTTCGTCGGCGCCGGCGCCCGCGAGCTGCTGGCGGAACTTGTCGGCCTGCACGTCGGGGTCGTTGAGCTCGGTGTAGGCGGGCCCGATCTCCATGCCGCCGATGAAGAGGTCCCATCGCTCGCAGAGCTCGGGCTGATCGGGCTTGGGCTTGGTGAGGGGCGAGAGGGCGCTGGGGTAGTCCATGACGAACGTCGGCCGTTCGGGGTCGATGGTCGGCTCGGCGACCTCCTCGAAGAGCTCGTTGACGAGGATGATGTGATCGCGTTCGACACCGTCGATGGCGGCGGGGACTTTGTTTGCTGCGCACGCGTTGCGGACGGCCTTTTCGTCGTGCATCGAGCACCCGACCGCGCGCTCGAAGAGCTCGGCGAAGGTGATGCGCACGAAGGGCGAGCCGTAGTCGATGCGCAGGTCGCCGAAGGGCAGGACGAGGTCGCCCGCGTCGTGGGTCTCGTCGGCGACGTAGGCGGCGCACGCGCGGACGAGCCCCTCGGCGAGCTCGAGCATCGTGTTGTAATCGCCGAAGGCCTCGTACGCCTCCATGCTGGTGAACTCGGGGTTGTGCCGGGGCGAGAGGCCCTCGTTGCGGAAGTTGCGCGACACCTCGAAGACCCGCGGCATGCCGCCGACGAGGAGCCTCTTGAGGTAGAGCTCCGGCGCGATGCGCATGTACAAGTCGGCGCCGAGCGCGTGCATGTGTGTGACGAAGGGCTTGGCAGCGGCGCCGCCGGCCATCGCCTGGAGCACGGGCGTATCGACCTCGAGGAAGCTGCGCGCCTCCATGTGCGCGCGGATGAGCGACACGAGGCGCGAGCGCATGCGCATGGTCCACATCGTGCGCGGGTTCGAGTGCAGGTCGATGTAACGCCTGCGGTAGCGGGTGTCGACGTCCTTGAGGCCCGACCACTTCTCGGGCGGAGGCGCGATGCTCTTGGATGCGACGGAGAACTCGTCGGCCCAGAGCGTGACCTCGCCGCGGTTGGTCTTCATCAGAGGGCCCGAGCACACGACGATGTCGCCCAGGTCGAGCTGCTTCTTCACGATCTGGAAGGCCTCTTCGGAGACGGCGGACTTCGAGACGGCGATCTGCAGATCGGGCTCGAGCTTGCGCTTGAGGAGCGTGGGCGTCTCGGGGTCGTCGAAGAGCTGGGCGGGCGCGGTGGTGTGGTCGCGCAGCTGGAGCCAGATGAGCTTGCCCTGCCCGCGCTTGAGCATGACACGGCCGGCGACCTTGACGCGCGGGCGGGTGTCGGCGGCGGGGTCGGGGTCGCGCGACGCTTCCTTGGCCCGCGCGAGCTCGTCGTTGTACCGCGTGTCGGCGCTCTCGGAGTGCTTGGCGCGGGCGTCGTTGAGTGCGAGGAGGCCCGTGTCGGCCTGGCCGTAGGGGTCGAAGCCGAGCTCCGCGATGGCGTCGCGGTTGATGCGGCGCTGCTCTTCGAGCTTGTGCGTCTCCTCGGGGGATGGCCCTTCCTGTTGGGGCTGGTCGGTCTGGTCGCGGGCGGTCTCTTGGGCGGGTGCGTCGCTCATGCGCCCATCGTAGTAGTCGAATCGCCTTCGAAGCGGCCTGCGAGGGCGGTGATCGAACGATCGGAGAAGGCGGGGCCCGTGAGCATCACCCCGACGGGCAGCTCGCCCGCTTGCCCGCCCGGTGCGGGCACGGAGATCGAGGGCAGCCCCGCCATGTTCGCGGGGATCGTGAAGGCGTCTTGCAGGTACAGCGCGAGGGGGTCGGCGTCGAATCGGCCCAGCGGGAAGGCGACCGTGGGAGCGGTGGGGGTGCAGACGGCGTGGCAGCCCGCCTCGGTGAAGGCCCGCTGCAAGTCGTCGCGGACGAGCCGGCGGACCCGCTGGGCGGTCTGGTAGTAGGCGTCGTAGTGCCCTGAACTGAGGACGTAGGTGCCCAGAACGAGCCGCCTGCGGACCTCGTCGCCGAAACCCTCGGTGCGGGAGCGGGCCATGAGCTCCTCGATCGAGGCCCCGGGCGGGAGCGTTGCTCGGTGCCCGAAGCGGACGCCGTCGTACCGCGCGAGGTTGCTCGAGGCCTCGGCGGGCGCGATGACGTAATAGGCGCTGACGGCGTGCGCGAGTGCGGGCAGATCGATCTCGACGAGCTCCGCGCCCGACGCGCGGAGGGCGTCGCAGGCGGAGTCGTAGCCCCGGCGCACGGCGTCGTCGATGGCGTCGGTGTCGAGCAGCTTGGGGCAGATGCCCACGCGGGGCGTCTCGACGCTCTGGGCGGGGTGCATCGCGTGCTCGGCGGAGGTGGCGTCGAGCGGGTCGTGCCCCGCGATGGCTTCGAGTGCGCGGGCGGCGTCTTGCGTGTCCTTGGCGAGGACACCGACCTGGTCGAGGGAGGAGGCGAAGGCGACGAGCCCGTAGCGGGAGACGGCGCCGTAGGTGGGTTTGAGGCCGACCACGCCGCAGAAGGCCGCGGGCTGACGGACGGACCCGCCGGTGTCGCTCCCGAGCGCGAGGGGGACCATGCCCGCAGCGACGACGGCGGCGCTGCCCGATGACGATCCGCCGGGCACGCGATCGGTGTCGAGCGGGTTGCGTGTGGGGCCGAGTGCGGAGTGCTCGCCCGTGCCGCCCATGGCGAACTCGTCCATGTTTGCTTTGCCGACGACGACCGCGCCCGCCGCCTCGAGCCGGGTAACGCAGGTGGCGGTGAAGGGCGAGCGGTAGCCGGCGAGCATTTTGCTTGCGCAGGTGGTGGTGCCCCAGGCGGTGCAGAGGTTGTCTTTGACGAGCGCGGGGACGCCGGCGAGGGGGCCCGCGGGCGCGGCGGCGGCGAGCTTGGCATCGACGGCGCGGGCGGCCTCGAGCGCGTGCTCCTCGTCGGTGCTGACGACGGCGTTGAGCTTCGGATCGCGGGCTGCGATGCGGGCGAGGGCGGCGAGGGCGAGGTCCTCTGCCGTCACTTCACGCGCAGCGACGGCATCGGCGATGGCCCGGGCGGTGGAGTCGAGGAGGGCGTCGGCGCTGGTCATGCCGAGGCCCCAGCGTCGCCGCCGATGACCTTGGGCACCGTGATGTAGGGGGGGTGCGTCTCGGGCGCGAGGTCGAGGAGGGCCTGCGCAGGCAGGGGGTCGGTGGGCTCGTCGGGGGCGAGGGCGCCCGTCGCGTCGAGGGGGTGGGCGAGGGGCTCGACGCCGGCGAGGTCGAGGGCCTGCATCGAGTCGATGTGGGCGATGATGCGCGAGAGGTCGTCGCACATCGCGCCCAGGCGCTCGGGGGGGAGTTCGAGTCGGGCGAGGCGGGCGGCCTTGGTCAGCCCGTCGACGTCGCAGGATGGGGGGGTGCTGTGTGCCACAGCAAGAGCGTACCGCCCCCGCGCGATGATCGAAGCGCGGGGGGACGTGCATTGTGCGATCGGCATCAGCGGGTAGGGTGAGCGCAGCGCCCGCCCTACGGGGGGGCGGCGATGCGAACCCAGCGCACAGCGGCCGCTGTGCTCGAACGGAGAGTGCGATGCGAAACGGAGCATGGATCGGCGCGGGACTCTTGGCGATCGCGGGCGTGCTCGCGCTGAACCCCGCGACGACGGGGGTGGGGGCGTACAGCGCCGGTGTGCCGGGGGTCTCGGCGATCGCGTCGTGCGACTTCCGCTCGGTGGTGGAGGAGCTGGTCAACGCGCCGCGGTACGCCGATGAGCGCGAGGCGCTGCAACAGCGGCTGACGACGCCGGAGATCTTGTCTATGCGCGAGCGGGTGGAGGCGCTCGACGCGCGGATGGACGCCGCGCGCGAGGCCGACAACCGCGCCGACTGGGAGGCGGCGTACGACGAGTGGGACACGCTCACCGACGAGCTCTGGCCCCTCGAGGACGAGATCAGCGAGGCGGTGATGCAGCAGCGGACGCGGGACACCGCCGACGCGTACGAGCTCGCGATGCAGACCGCGCGAGAGCTGGCAACAGACATGGGCTACGACGCGATCGTGCAGGGCGACACCAACCCGCTGTACAACGAGCCGGCCGCTGAGGAGTCCGACGAGTTCACCGACCTGAGCATGATGGACGAGTACGAGCGGATGCAGTACTTCCGCGCCCAGCGGCAGGACCCGGGGATCGTGCACGAGCGCTTCGCACTGCGCCCCGTCCCGGTGCTGCCCGAGGGGACGGACATCACCGACGACGTGCGCTACGAGCTGGGGCTGGACTGATCGCTTGTGGGATAACCCGGCGTGCGCACGATCGGCCAGAGGAAGTGGCGCCGCCGGAGAGGGACGTCGGTGTAGATGAGCGTGCGGGCCTGCCACTCGCGCGCACGCTTGCGCAAGAGCATCGTCGCGGCTCGCCGTAATCCGATCGTGCACAACAACATGCCCAACAGTACCGCAAGGACACTGAATACGGGGACCAAGTCGGCCCATCGGGTGTGGGCGAGCGATGGGATGCCGTACGTAATGCGGATCTCGTCGATCAAGCTCGGCGGCGTACCCGAGGTGATGTCCACCCCGTTCACCACATGCTGGACGGTCTGCGATGCGTTGGGTCCGGTCTGCGTGATCTGAACAGGCGCGCAGAGCGAGCTTGTACTTGGCCACATTGCCCCGTTGATCTCGGCCATCAGACACATGAGCAGCTCGCGCTCTTCTTCGGTCGCGTTGGGGTAGGCGGCCTCGACCCAAAGCTGCACCGTCTCCCGTGTTTCACCCGGGTCCCAGGGGTGGAAGGGGAGGTGGCTCTTTGCGGGGTTGGTCCATATCAGATCATTATATCTAGGCGCGCTAAAGTTGCTCCAGCTTTCATCGATTAGAGTTGAATGAAGCGGGGGAGTGGTCACGGAACTCTGTGTGATCACGAACTCGGTCCGCTCGAGGGACGTGTGCTTGGTCGCGTACGGGGGAAACCAAACGAACGCAGGTAGCATCGAGACGAAGCTCGCCAAGATCCCTATGGCTACATACCGCTTGCGTGAGAACGAACGAAAGAGCAACACATACTTCGCATGCTTCTCTGGAGCGTAGAGCAGGACGAGGCCCGAATCGCTGACGCGAGCACCACACTCAGGGCACGTGTCGGGCCGCTCCTCCTCGATCGAGAGCCGATAGCCGCACACGGCGCAGCACGGGTGATGATGACGGGACCTAAATCGACTCGCGACCGGCTCCATCCCCATCGCGAGTTGAGTCATCGGTATCCCGACCAAGAACAGCGACGCCAAGCAACCTGCGGCAACCAATGCTAGATGCAGAGCGTTAGAAACGAGTGTGACGCTCAATCGACTGCCCTCATAGAGGTCTCGTCGCTTCGAGTGTGCGGGGCAGGCCGTCGATGTCGGTGCGGATGCGCACGTTGTGCCAGCCGGCCTGCTTCGCGATCTCGGCGACTGAGTCGGTCGTGCTGGCGGCGACTTCGACGGCGAGCAGCCCGCCCGGGGTGAGGAGCGGCATCGCGCCCTCGATGATCGGGCGCGCGTGGGCGAGGCCGTCGGGGCCCGAGCGCAGCGCGAGTTCGGGCTCGTGGTCCTTCACGTTGGGTTCGACGTCGGCCCACTCGTGGTCGGGGATGTAGGGGGGGTTGGAGAGGATCGCGTCGAAGCCTCCCGCGGGGGCGAGCGCGCGGAGGGGTTCGAGCAGGTCGCCCTCAGCGAAGGTGATCCGGCCGTCGGCGGCGAGCCGCTGGGCGTTGTCTTGCGCGACCGCGAGGGCGTCTGCAGAGAGGTCGGTCGCCACGACGCGCGCGGTGGGCATGGCGAGGGCGGCGCTGATCGCGACGCAGCCGGAACCGGTGCAGACGTCGGCGATGGTCATCGCTGGTGGCGTGGGCGGGGGCGCGGCGGGATCTTGGTCGTCGGGACCGGAGGGATCGCTGGGGTTTGAGTTGGGCTCGTTGTGGGGCTCGGTATCGGTATCGGTAGGTGTGGGGGGTGGTGGTGGGTCTTCGTAGGGGTTGCGCGCGTGCAGGCCCCGGCGTTGGGTGTGCTCGATGAGGGCCTCGAGGAGGGTGACGGTGCTGGGCCGGGGGATGAGCACGCGCGGATCGACGCGGAAGGTGTGCGTGAAGAAGACCGCCTCGCCCACGAGGTACTGCACGGGCTCGTGGCGGAGTGCGCGGGCGACAAGGCTGCGCAGCTCGTCGCGCTCTTCCTGCGAGGCGGGGCGGTCGGCCTCCATATAGAGGCGGATGCGGTCGCACCTTGCGACGTGGGCCATCAGGAGTTCAGCGAGGACGCGGGGGGAGTCGAGCCCCTTGTCGGTGAAGGCCTTGGCCATCCACGCGAGGAGCCTTCGGGTGGTCCAGCCCTGGTCGGCGGGCCCACCGGTGCTCGGGTTCGTGCTGTTGGCGGCCTGCATGGGGCGGAGGATACCCCGCCCGCCTGCGATCAGCGGCGGCGTCGCGGCGTGTCCTCGCCTAGCCTGATCTCTCCGTCACCACACCCATTCTGCACTCACGCGGGCCGTCGGCCTGTGCTGCAGCCTCTTCCCGCCCCCCGCACACCGTTCCGGAGCGTCTCATGATGACCGATGCCCTCACTGCCCAAGCCCAGGCCCTTCTCGCCCGCGTCGCTGAGCGTGCGCTCGCCCACGAGGTCTTCGACTCGGCGGAGGTGAAGGGCTCGATGGTCTACGCCCACGCGGTCGATTCCCCGGAGGAGGCCTTCTACCGGGTTGAGATCGACGAGGAGGGGGTCTTTGTTTCGTGGGCGAGCGAGGACCGGTACATCAGCCAGTCGATCGAGGCGGAGCTGATGTGGACGGGTGATGACCTGGACGACATGATCGACGAGGGTGCTCAGGACGCGGGTTGGACCCTGGGCCGGATGGAGCCTCTCAAGCACTACCGCGACGAGGGGATGCACTTTGTGTACCGCTCGAAGACGCCCATCGGGCTGTCTGAGGCCGACGCCGACGCGCACGCGGATCAGCTGGTGGCAGCGATGGCGGGGTACGCCGAGGCGATGGCCGAGTTCGGGGACATGAAGCCCGAGTCGGAC
>CAZNUZ010000020.1:0-4980 GCA_964576725.1 uncultured Phycisphaeraceae bacterium | reverse complement strand
GGCGGGGTACGCCGAGGCGATGGCCGAGTTCGGGGACATGAAGCCCGAGTCGGACCACGACTGAGCCGCCCGCTCTGAGCCACCCTGTCTGAGCCCCCCTCGCGGCCCGCCCCCGTGAAGGACGAGAATCGACCAAATAACTACGGACACTCCCGGACCAACGGGTTACTATCGCGGCGCGCAGTGAGCGCTGCGCCTCGGTTATAGAGAGTAGTCGTGTTCGGCCATGTCCCGGCGTTTCGGCGTGCGGGCTGCGAGGAGCGTGCAAGAGCGATGCGTGTCCTGATGCTCGGTTGGGAGTTCCCGCCCTTCATCAGCGGCGGTCTGGGGACCGCCTGCTACGGGCTGACGCGCGCGCTCGACGGCCTGGGCCACGACATCCGCTTCGTGCTCCCGCGTTCGGTGGGCGACACGCAGGCCGAGCACGTGCGCCTGATCGCGCCCGAAGAAGAGAAAGCTCAGCAGGCTGAAGATCCGCCAGCGGAGCCTGGCCAAGGGCAGACGCCCGCCACGCCGAACGCGCCGTCAACCGGCAGCAGCGCACTGCGCAACCCCGACGGCACGCCCCTGCACGCGCCGGCGGCGCCCAGCTCGCGCGACCCGGGCACGCCCGAGCAGGCAGAGGGCGATTCGCCCCTCAATTACACGCTCCCGGGCTTCGAGCACGCGACCTTCCTCGGCATTCCCTCGCCGATCGTGAGCCCCTACATCGATGCGCCCCCCGCGGAGGGCGGGGCGAGTGTCGTCGATGGTGTGCAGCACGAGGGTGCGCCCGAGGCGCCTCGGTTCAAGGACCTGCCCGCGGAGGTGCGCGAGTCGCTCACCCGCCAGGCCGAGGCGCTGGAGGCGGCGGGCGTTGAGGTGCCCAAGGAGTGGTTCGCGGCCTCTGCGCGCATCCACGCGGCCCCGAAGGCGGGGCAGGACTACGACGGCGACGTGCTGGGCACCGCGCAGCGGTACGCGACGATGGCCCTGCGCCTCTGCGCCGAAGAAGACTTCGACGTGATCCACGCCCACGACTGGATGACCTACCCCGCGGGCATGGCGCTCGCGCGGGCGACGGGCAAGCCGCTCGTCGCGCACATCCACTCCACCGAGTTCGACCGCTCGGGCGAGCACGTGCACCAGCAGGTGTACGACATCGAACGCCGGGGCATGCACGCCGCGGTACGGGTCTGCGCCGTCTCGATGCTCACCAAGCAGATCGTTGTCGCGCGGTACGGCGTTGACCCGGACAAGATCGATGTGGTCTACAACGGCGTGGAGAACGGTGGCGCTGCGCCTGCTGGAGCGCGCATCAACCCCAAAGACAAAATCGTGCTCTTCCTCGGGCGCATCACGATGCAGAAGGGCCCGGAGTACTTCATCGCGGCCGCCAAGCGCGTGCTCGAGAAGCGCAGCGACGTGAAGTTCCTCGTCGCGGGTTCGGGCGACATGGCCAAGCGCACGATCGAGCTCGCTGCGGAGATGGGCATCGGCCACAAGGTGCTCTTCACGGGCTTCCTGCGCGGGAAGGATGTCGCGCGGGTCTTCAGCATGGCCGACTTGTACGTGATGCCCTCGGTCTCCGAGCCCTTCGGCATCGCGCCGCTCGAGGCGATGAGCAACGACACGCCGGTGCTGATCTCCAAGCAGTCGGGCGTCTCCGAGGTGCTGACGCACGCGCTCAAGGTCGACTTCTGGGACACCGACGAGATGGCCAACAAGATCCTCGCGGTCTTGCGGCACCCGCCCCTCGGGCAGACGCTGCGCGAGCACGGCAGCTTCGAGCTGCACAAGCTCACGTGGGAGGGCGCTGCCAAGAAGTGCGTGGAGTCGTACGAGCGTGCGATCTCGGCGGTCGGTCCGGTGGCGCTGTCGGCCCCGCCGGCGTGGAGCTGACTGCTGTGCTCTGCGGTAGCGCTGCGCCTTAGATAGAACGTGATCCGAACCGACCCAGCAACACTCCTACCCGCGACCGACGCGGGCAGGCTCTCGTACGAGGCGGGCTTCGCGCTCCAGCAGGAGGCGCACGCGCGGGTGCTTGCGCAGCGGGAGGTAGTAGGCGCGCCGGTCGGTGAGCTCTTGCTCGTCGAGCATGACGCGGTGATCACCGTCTCTCGCCGGGCGGGGGCGGCGGAGCACCTGCTGGCGTCGAAGGAGCAGCTCGCGCGCGTCGGCGTGGAGGTGCGCGAGACGGACCGCGGGGGCGACATCACCTACCACGGGCCGGGTCAGCTTGTCGTGTACCCGATCCTCGATCTGAACCGGCTCAAGATCGGGCTGCACGAGTACATGCGCTCGATGGAGGAGATCGTGATCGGAGTGTGCCGATCACTCGGGGTGCGCACGGGGCGCGATACAGAGGCGACGGGCGTGTGGACCGTGGACGACGCGGGCCGATCGCAGGCGAAGATCTGCGCGATGGGTATCCGCGTCCGGCGGTGGGTCTCGATGCACGGACTCGCGCTCAACGTCAACACCAACCTCGACCACTTCGATCTCATCGTGCCCTGCGGGCTTGAGGGGCGGGCGGTGACTTCGCTCGAGCGCGAGCTGGGCAAGCGGGTGGACGCGCGCGCGGTGCAGGCGGAGATCGCTCGTGGGTTTCAGATGTGGGCGCAGCAGCGTTTGTCGGAAGTTGCGCGTGCAGAAGGTTCGGAGGGTGAAGCGTGAAGGTGCTTGTGCTCGGCGGGACGGGGGCGACGGGGCGCCTTGTGATCGGGGAGCTGCTGGAGCGGGGGCACGGTGTTGTGGCGATCGTGCGTTCGGCGGAGCGCGTGCCGGAGGCGGTGCGCGCTCACGAACGGCTTCGGGTCATGGTCGGCACAGCATTGGATATGGATGCTGAGGCGCTCGCGGAGATCGTGAGCGGGTGCGAGGCGTGCGTGTCGTGCCTGGGTCACGCGGTTTCGGTGCGGGGCATTTGGGGACCGCCGTACAGGCTTGTCCGCGACTCGGTGCGACGGGTGTGCGAAGCAGCAGCGGCGGAGGGCGAGGCTCGTGCTGCGCCCTTTCGGGTGGTGCTGATGAACTCGACGGGCTGCCGGGCGCCGGGTGAGCGCGTTTCGATGGCGCAGCGGGTCGTTGTGGGGTTGGTTCGCGTGCTCGTGCCGCCGCACGCGGACAACGAGTCGGCAGCGCGGTATCTGCGTGGCCTGAATTTGGAATTGGGATCTGGATCGGGATCGGGTGTGGAGTGGTGCGTTGTCCGGCCGGACGGGCTGACCGATGCCGAGGGCCCATCCGAAGCGGTGATCCACCCTTCTCCTGTGCGCAGTGCGATCTTCGACCCCGGCAAGACCAGCCGCGCGAACGCAGCACGGTTCATGGCGGAGCTCGCAGCGGGCGGCGAGGCGTGGCAGGCGTGGCGGGGGCGATCCCCGGTGATCTACAACGCACAAGAGGGATGAGACCACAGCGGGCGGCCCCTACACTCCGGCTTCACCCCGAGTTGCAGCCGCTTTGTAGGAGCGAGACGTGAACGACCAAGCCCCCGGAAACACCCCCGGAACCCCCGGAAACCCCGGAAACACCCCCGGCCAAGAGATCCCCCCGTTCGACGGCTCGATGCCGCACCACGCCAAGCCGAGGCTTCGGACGAGCGTGCGCGGGGTGCCCGCGCCGGGCCAGACGCCCGAGGGCCAGCAGGTGATGATGCTCGCGCTGACGGACGCGCAGCAGCTCGCGGAGCGCCAGGTCATCACCAACCCGCTTGCGCAGTTCTTCCTCCCGCACATGAGCGGTGAGCTCCCGATCGAGGAGATCGCCACGCGGGCTCAGCACGCGGCGAACCAGCAGGAGGGCGTGCCCGAGCAGGCTGTGGCGCTTTTGACCGAGGCCAACGCTGAGGCGCTGGTCGCCCAGCTCGATCACGCGGGCCTGCTCGAGGGCCCGACCTTCGAGGCGTTTATGCAGAAGATGCGTGACGACTTCGATGCTTCGGAGACGCTCCCGCCCGGGTCGACGGCGCAGGTCGCGGACATGCTCGTTCAGCAGGGCATGCCCGAGGGCGAGGTGGCGACGGAGGAGCAGAAGGCTGCGGGCGGCGCCGAGGCGCTGCGCAAGGCGATGGACACGTGGATGAACACGGCGCTCGAGCAGGTCGAGGACCCGTCTTTCGACGCGCTGCCGCGAGCGGTGGTGGTCCCGCACCTGGATTACTTCCGCGGGTGGCTGAACTACGCGCACGTGTACGGGCGTATGCGTGTGGTGGACCGTCCGGACCGCGTGATCGTTCTGGGCACGAACCACTTCGGCTTGGGCACGGGCGTTGTCGGGTGCGACAAGGGGTACGAGTCGGCGCTGGGCACCTGCGCGTACGACGCGGAGTTCGCAGCCCTCCTCGAGAAGCACCTGGGCGAGGAGGGCACGCAGCGCCTCTACGCGCAGAAGTACGACCACGAGCGCGAGCACTCGATCGAGCTGCACATCCCCTGGATCCAGCACACGCTGGGCGACGCCGATGCCGGCGCGTACCCCAAGGTGTACGCCGCCCTGGTGCACGACCCCGCGCGACAGAACGGCAAGAGCTACGACGGCGCCGGGCTGGACCTCGAGCCCTTCGTCGAGGCGCTCAAGTCGGCCATCGCCGAGGCGCCGGGCACGACGCTCATCGTCTCTTCGGCGGACCTCTCGCACGTGGGCCGGAGCTTCGGCGACCAGCAGCCCTTCGCGGGCGAGGAGCCCGAGGCGCAGGCCTTCCGTGACAAGGTGCTCCAGCACGACCGCGAGATGCTCGACCTGGTGCAGAACGCCAAGGCCTCGGAGCTCATCGCCTCGATGGCGTGGCAGCAGAACCCGACGCGCTGGTGCTCGGT
Organism: uncultured Phycisphaeraceae bacterium; assembly: GCA_964576725.1. Classification (GTDB taxonomy): domain Bacteria; phylum Planctomycetota; class Phycisphaerae; order Phycisphaerales; family UBA1924; genus OFTM391. The sequence continues at coordinate 181 of CAZNUZ010000020.1, read as the reverse complement.
CGGGAACATGGTCGCGACGATCCTGGCGACGGAGGCGGAGCAGGTGCGCATCCTGAACCACACCGCTGCGGGCGACGCGCAAAACATGGCGATGGTCACGACGTGCGCCGCGGCCATCGCCTGAGGGGTTCGATAGCCCCTCCGGGCCTCAGCGGTTCTGGCGCAGGCTGGTGATGTTGGA
>CAZNUZ010000019.1:0-36916 GCA_964576725.1 uncultured Phycisphaeraceae bacterium | reverse complement strand
TGCTGTACTACGTCGAGGGCAACTTCGGCTCGCGCAAGGGCATCGAGCAGGGCTCACTCACACTGCACCCGCAGGGCATCCCGCACGGGCCGCACCCCGGCACGGTCGAGCCTTCGCTGGACGCGAAGTACACCGCCGAGCTCGCGGTCATGTGCGATACGTTCCGCCCGCTCTTCCCCACAAAGGCGGCGCTCGGGCTCGATGACCCCGAGTACCCCAAGAGCTGGCTGGGCGAGCACTTCCCGGGTGCGAAGCAGGGTCAGGGCGGCCCCGGGCAAACGGCAAGCGGGCTCTTCCCCGTGCGCGACGAGGACAACGACGAGCTCATCGAAGCCAAGACGACCACGGGCAGGCTCGTCGGGGAGTCGGGCAGCAAGGTCCCGAGCTTCGTCGAGCCCAAGAACAGCGAGCAGGGCCGGTTCACGCCCCCCGCAGCCCGCTGACGCTTCGGACGCCCGCGGGGTGGAAACCCGCCCCCGCAGCGCCCGATTGCCGCCCTCATGCGTGCGGGCGGTCCTATACTGGCCGCTCGTTTCGCCTGTAACTCCGCACCCAGGAGCGCCCCGTGCCCGACCCCATCCGCTGCACTCTGATCACGCCCGACGCCCGCGTTCTCGACGACTCCGCAGCGTACGTGAGCGTCCCCCTGTGGGACGGCAAGGCGGGCTTCGAGCACCAGACGGCGCCCCTCGTGGCCAAGCTCGGCACGGGCGAGCTCCGGGTAGACCTCGCCTCGGGCCAGACCAAGCGTTGGTTCATCGACGGGGGTTTCCTCCAGAACGTCGACAACACGCTGAAGATCCTTGCCCGAGACGCGACTTCTTCGGACGATCTCGATGAGTCGGAGATCAAGGCGGAGCTCGCGGAGGCCAACGCGCGCACGCCGCAAGACGTCGAGGACATGGACCGCGTGACGCACGAGCGTCGGCGGGCGAGCGCGAAGCTCGCAGTGCTCCGGGCCGCTCGTTAATCAGCTCTTCTCCCTCGCACTGAGGCCGCTCGATGACTACGGCGCCGCTTCGCTGGGGTGTTTTGGGCGCTGGCATGATCGCCCGCGGGGTATCGCCCTCGATCGATCGTGCCGATGGTTGCGCGCTCGTAGCGATGGCGGCCCGCGAGCCGCACCGCGCTCGGGCGATGCTGGACGAGCTCGGGTTCGGTTCCGCTTCGGCCTGCACCTACGACGAGCTGCTGGCACGCGAGGATGTGGACGCGGTCTACATCACGCTGCCGAACCACCTGCATAAGAAGTGGACTATCGCGTCGCTCCGCGCGGGCAAGCACGTGGTGTGCGAGAAGCCGATGACGGCATCGAAGGCCGAAGCCGAGGCCATCGCGCGAGTGAGCCGGGAAACCGGCAAGATCGCGGCCGAGGGCTTCATGTACGCCCGGCATCCGCAGACGGCGGAGCTCGTCCGTCTCGCACAATCGCCCGAGAGCCCCATCGGCCCGCTGCGATCGATCCACACCGCGTTCTGTGTGCATCAGACCCACGAGCCCACCATCCGCACGCGCCTGAGCCACGATTGTCACGGCGGGGCGCTCATGGATCTGGGGTGTTACAGCCTCTCGATGCTGCGCCTCGCAGCGGGTGAGGGGCGTCCGATCGAGATCGAGAGCGTAGAGATGCACGCCGCGTCTCCCAGGCCGGGCGAGCGGTATTCGGTGGACGACGATGCCATCGTCCGCGGCACCTTCGGCGGGCTGCCCTTCCTCGCCGAGTGCTCGTTCCGGGACCCGCGTGGCGCCCACGCGACGCTCGTCGGCGAACGCGGCACCGCCAAGACCGAGTGGCCCTGGGCCCCGCCCGCGGACCGCGTGGAGATCGAGCTCTCTTCTTCCGATGGCGACCCGCTCGAGCCCATCGTGATCGAGCACGGCGGCGAGAAATTCCAGCTGCAGTTCGAGGCCTTCGCGCGGTCGGTGCGCACGGGCGAGGCGTTCCCGCTGCCTATCGAGTGGTCGGTGACGCAGGCCGGTCTGATCGAGGAGATCCACCGCCTAGGCGGGATCGAGCCCTTCACCCTCTTCGACTGAGGCTTCGGGGTCTTCCTCGAGTCGGGCGATGACCGCGTCGCGGATGTCGGGCTGCATCTCGGCCTCGGAGATGAGTTCGATGGGGGGCGCGTTGTCGTTGTCGAAGTACTGTTCGAGAGCGGTGTCGTCTTCGATGGGGAGGTGGATCAGCTCCGGCTCGATCTTGGTGCCTGACTCTTCGAGTGACAGGAAGGCGTAGCCGTCGTCTGTGAGAACGAGCGCGGCGTCGGGCGCGGGGAAGCGGATCCCGCCGCGGACGTTCGGCCGGGCCACGATCCACTCTTCGAACTCAGAACCCGGCGATACGAGAAGGCTGATATCTCCGAGGCCGCTTTCGTCGGCTTCATCTTCAGGCTCGTCTTCGTCGGTCGTCGAGTCCTGGTCGTCCTCGAGTATGACGCCGAACCAGTACCGGCCCGACCACGTGATCTCGCGGACCTCTGTGGACGCGGAATAGTGCCGGAGCTTGTTGGCGTATCGGCGGCGCTGGGTGATCGCGCCTTTGAGCATGGCGATGCCCGAGAGGGCGACCATCACGAGCAGCACGCCGAGCACGGAGAGGGCGATGTACCCCTGGAACTGCCTCGGCAGGCCGAAGAAGGAGCCCACGACGATCACGAAGACCGCGAGGAACGCGTAGGCGACCGTGACCGCGACGACGGCGCACCCCGCGAGGCCCAGCATCTCTTTGAAGGACATGATGATCCGCTTGCGCAGCCGCTCGGGGAGGGCGGCGCGCTCGGCGGTGGTCATCTGGCGCAGTTCACTCGTCACCATGGCAGCGGCCTACTTGCTGGTGAGGAAGTGGCACACGTCGCCGTCCTGCATGACGTACTCCTTGCCCTCGACGCGCATGCGGCCGGCCTCGCGGATCGCCTTCTCCGAGTGCAGTTCCTGCAGGTCCGAGACGGAGTAGACCTCGGCGCGGATGAACCCGCGCTCGAAGTCAGTGTGGATCACGCCCGCGGCCTGCGGCGCGGTGCACGCCTGCGGGATCGTCCAGGCGCGGACTTCCTTCTCGCCCGCGGTGAAGTACTCCTGCAGGCCCAGCAGCTTGTGAAGGGCGCGGGCGACGGAATCCAGAGCGGGCTCTTCGAGGCCCAGGTCGGAGAGCATCTCGCGCTTGTCGTCGCCCTCCAGATCGGAGAGCTCGGCCTCGATCTTGGCGCAGACGGGCACGCACTGCATGCCCTGCGCTTCGGCGTAGGCCTTGACCGCTGCGGCGTGGGTACCCTCGCCGCGCGGGTCGTCTTCGTCGACGTTGGCGATGTAGAGGACGCGCTTGGTTGTGATGAAGCCGAGCCCGCGGAGGGCGCGGGCCTGCTCGCGGTCTTCGAAGGCGCCGGACTCGACGAGCGTGCGGAGGGGCTTGCCCTCGTCGAGCACGGGGCGGCATTTCTCGAGCACCGCGAGGCGTGCGAGCGCGTCGGCGTCTTTACCGCGGCTGGCGCGTTGCGCTTTGGGCAGGGCGCTCTCGACGGTCTGGAGGTCGGCGAGGATGAGCTCGGTCTCGATCGTCTCGATATCGCGGATGGGGTCGACCGAGCCTTCGACGTGGGTGATGTCTTCGCCGCCGGGCGCTTTCTCGAAGCACCGGACGACCTGGGCGATGGCGTCGACCTCGCGTATGTGCGAGAGGAACTTGTTGCCCAGGCCCTCGCCCTCGGAAGCGCCCTTCACGATGCCGGCGATGTCGACCAGCCGCAGCGCCGCGGGGATGACTTTCTGGGTCTGGATGAATTCCTGGATCGTGTCGAGGCGCGGGTCGGGGATCGTGACAACGCCGACGTTGGGCTCGATGGTGGCGAAGGGGTAGTTGGCGGCGAGGGCCCCGGCGTTGGTGAGGGCGTTGAAGAGGGTGGACTTGCCGACGTTGGGCAGTCCGACGATGCCGGCTTCCATGGTGAATCTCCGGGACTAATGGTCAGGGGGGAGCCGATCGTAGCCCCCGCCCGGGGCGATGCCCGGCGGAAGGGGCGAGGTGCGCCAGCGGTCCTCGTCGGCGATCGCCCGGGCGAGGAGAGCTTCGTATCGGGAGGCGGGGATCTCGAAGCCGCCGAAGCGGGCGACGTGGTCGGTGACCATCTGCGTATCGAGGAGTGTGAAGCCGCACGCGCGGAGGTGGCGGACGAGTGTGACGAGGGCGGCCTTGCTGGCATCCGAGCCGTCGAGCGGGTGGCGCGTGCCGTCGGCGAGGCGTGGCCTTGGCCGGTGGGCCATGGACTCCGCGAAGAACCCCGAGCCGATGGCGAGGCCGTAGACCCCGCCTACGAGATGGTGTTCGCCCGTCGCGGGGTCCGTGAGCAGGACCTCGACGGAGTGGGCGTACCCCGCGGAGTGGGCGGCGAGATACCAGTCGATGAGCTCGGGGGTGAGCCAGGCGCTGTCCTGCTCCTCGCCTTCGTCTTGGCTCCGCGGCTCGGCGCACATGCGGATGACATCCTCGAAGCGCGTGTCGATGGTGTAGAGGAACCCGCGGTTGCGCATCGCTCGTGTGAGTGAGCGTGAGACGCGGAGGCCTGCGGGGGCGCGGGCCGATCGTTCTTCGAGAGGGAGCACGCCACGCGGATCAGCGGTGAAGAGTCCGATCTCGCCGGTGGGGGGCTGGGCCATCGGGAAGAGGCCCCGGCTGTACCAGCTGATGAGGGCGTCCACGCGTGCGTCGCCCGTCGTTCTTCGGATGGCGCTGTTGTGCTCTCTCACGCGCGGGTTAGCTCAGCGGCGTGGCTTCGACGCACTCGAGGATGGTGTGGATGACGACCAGATGCGCCTCTTGGATGCGCTCGGTCGCTTCGGAGGCGATAACGAGCGGGTGGTCGCAGCGTTCGGCGCAGGGCCCGCCCGACTTTCCGAGCAGGCCGATGGTCGTCACGCCCATCTCGCGGGCGGCGTCGAGCGCCCGGAGGCAGTTGGGGCTGTTCCCAGAGGTCGAGAGCACTACTAAAGCGTCCCCGGGGCGAGCGAGGCCTCGGAGCTGGCGTGCGAAGACGTCGTCGTACCCGTAATCGTTTGCGATGCAGGTGAGCGCGGTGGGGTCGGCGCTGAGGCAGATCGCCCGCAAGGGGGGGCGTTCGGCTTTGTAGCGCCCGATGAGTTCCTCGGAGAGGTGGAGCGCTTCGGCGGCGGACCCGCCGTTGCCGCAGGTAAAGACTGTGCCCCCCGAGGCGAGGCAGGCGCGGAGTGCGTCGACGAGGGCGGCGATTTGGTCGGCCTGCTGGGCGAGACGCTCCATCGTCCGAGCGGCATCGCGGGCGATCTCGGCGACGATGGCGGGGGGGATGGTGGTCGCGGGATTGGGGTCGGTGGGCATACGGGATCAGTGTCGCCCCGCGCGGCCGAATGGTCCAGTCGAAGAGTTCGCATGCGTCGCGGTTTTCGGGGCTACACTCATCCCCTTGCGCGCCGCCCGGTTCAGCGGGTGGCGTGCGAAGGCCTGAACCGAGGGCGAACGCCCGAAGTCCGGGGGAGTAGCTCAATCGGTAGAGCATCGGCCTTTTAAGCCGCTGGTTCAGGGTTCGAGTCCCTGCTCCCCCATGGTGATTCACGAAGAACACGAACACGCGATGGCGGGTGCGGGCGCTGCTGCCCCCGGGGGATCCCTCGTGGTGGTGCACGCCGCCTGGACGGGCGGAAGCCTGCACGTGTGGGGCGAGACATCGGCCTCGGCTACGAGTACGCAGCCGGGCGCGCACCCGATGGCGGCGACGCCGGACGCGCTGCGGTCGGCACTGCGGCTCACGGGCGGCGAAGCGGGGGGCTTCACGGCGCTCCTGCCGGCGAGCGACAGCAACGGCGAGACGGTGCCCACCCCGAGCCCGCGACTCGCGCACTGGCTCGGTGCGAGCGAGTCGTACCCCGACCGCGTCGCGCCCTTCGGGTGCCCGAGCCTGGTCTTTGCCCCGTCCGAGATCGGTCGCGTGCTCGATGCGATCGAGGACCGTGTCGCCCCCGCCGGCGAGGGATGGGTCGACGAGGCGGCCGGCCATCAGGCGGAGGCTGCGGAGCACGTCGTCGCGGGCCCTTCGGTGAGTTACTTCGCAACGGCTTCGCGCTTCGCACGCAAGCTCCTCGCCGAGCAGCGCGTGGTGCCCTCGCTCCTTCAGGAGCTCGACGGCCCGCTGACGGGCGCCTGGGAGCCGTGGCTGAGCGATGAGGCGATCGCCTCCCGCGCTTCGAAGCTGCTGCACGCGATGCCCCCGAGCGCGCGCACGCCCGTGGATTCCAACGAGCACGAGCCCTCTTCGATCGTGCGCAGCTTCCTCGACGCCGTGATCGACGCCGAGTGCAGGCGAGCGCTTAACCACGAGGGGATGATCGAGGCGATCGAGGGCAAGCCCGCGCTCGAGGACCCGCACGTGGGCTGGCTGAACGGGCTCCTCGACGAGGGCACCGACGTTCTTGCCCCGCAAGAGGGCGTGACGGACATGGTCCGCAACGTGCGGCATTGGGTCGGGAGGCTCGACGATCGCGGGGTGTCGGTCGACTGGCGGCTCTTCCTGCGTGTCCGCGAACCCCTGCTCCCGAGTGACGGCACCGGCTTCGAGACGCCGGACGCTTCGGTGCTCTGGACGGTTGAGTTCTGCTTGCAGTCGCTCGAGGACGAGGAACTGCTCATCGAGGCGGAGGAGATCTGGTCGCTGCGGGGCGATGTGGCTTCGATCGAGGGTCAGCGTGTCGACAAGCCGCAGGAGCTGTTGCTGGCCGAGCTCGGCCGGGCGGCCCGCCTCTTCCCGCCCTTCGAGTCGGCGCTCGCCGAGCCCGCGCCGGTGCTGCTGACCCTGCCCACGAACGAGGCGTACAACTTCCTCCGCGAGTTCGCGCCCCTGATGCGGGAGCAGAACATCGGCGTTGATGCGCCGCTGTGGTGGGACACGCCCGGCGCGCGTCTCGGTGCGCGCCTGCAGCTCTTCGACGCGCCCGAAGGGGATCTCTCCGGGTCGGGTGCGAGCGCGACGGCTGCGGGCGATGCCCGCCTGGGCCTGAACGCGCTGGTGGGCTACGAGTGGTCGCTCGCGGTGGGTGATACGCAGATCACGATGGAGGACTTCGACCGGCTCGCCAACGAGTCGGCCCCGCTTGTGCGTATCAACGGCCGGTGGGTGGAAGTGCGCAAGGAGGACATCGCGCACGCCGTCTCGTTCATCAAAGAGAACCCGGGCGGGACGATGCGTTTCGGCGAAGCGCTGCGGATGGCCTACGCCTACGACGCGGGCGACACGGGGATGCCGATCCTCGGGATCGACGCGCAGGGCTGGGTGAGCTCGCTCCTGGGCCAGGACACCGCCGACGGTGCCAGCTTCCAGATGCTCGAAGCCCCCGAGGGTTTCCACGGCGAGCTGCGCCCGTACCAGACGAAGGGCCTGTCCTGGATGGCCTTCCTCGACCGCATCGGCCTCGGGCCCTGCCTGGCCGACGACATGGGCCTGGGCAAGACCATCCAGCTCATCGCGCTGTTGCAGCACGAGAAGAACGTCGCGCTCGAGGCGGGGCACGGGCTCGTGCCCACGCTCATCGTGGTGCCGATGTCGATCGTCGGCAATTGGGTGCGCGAGTCCAACACGTTTGCGCCGGGGCTGCGTGTTCTGGTGCATCACGGCGTTGATCGGAAGACGGGCGATGCCTTCGTCGAGGCCGCGGGCGACTCGGATATTGTCATCACGACCTACGCCCTCGCCCACCGCGACCACGACCTGCTCGAGCGTGTGCCCTGGGGTCGCTTGGTGCTCGACGAGGCGCAGAACATCAAGAACGCGAGCGCGAAGCAGTCGCAGGCGGTGCGCTCGCTCGACGCGCCGCGCCGGATCGCGCTCACGGGTACTCCTCTCGAGAACCGCTTGTCGGAGCTCTGGTCCATCATGGACTTCTGCAACCCGGGGTTCTTGGGCGGCCCGACGGAGTTCCGCCGGACGTTCGGCGTTCCTATCGAACGCTTCCGCGACAAGCACAAGGCCGCGCGTCTCAGGCAGCTCGTCCAGCCGTTTATTCTTCGGCGGTTGAAGACCGATCCGAAGGTCATCAGCGATCTGCCCGAGAAGGTGGAGACACGCGAGTACTGCCAGCTCACACCCGAGCAGGCGAACCTGTACGAGTCCGCGGTCAAGGACATGCTCTCGGAGGTCGATCGCTCGGAGGGCATCCGCCGTCGCGGCGTTGTGCTGACGGCGCTCATCCGCCTCAAGCAGATCTGCAACCACCCCGAGCTCGTGCTCCGCGCGAAGGGCGAGGAAGAGAATGCTGTGCCGCTCCCGACGCCCGGCGCGATCGCCGCTTCGCGTTCGGGCAAGTGCATCCGCCTGCTCGAACTCCTCGACGAGGTCGTGGCTTCGGGCGAGCAGGCGCTTGTGTTTACGCAGTTCCGGCAGATGGGCCACGCGCTGCAGGGCATGCTGCAGCACGCCTTCGACCGTGACGTGCTCTTCCTGCACGGCGGCACGCCGCAAGCGCAGCGCGAGAAGCTGGTCGAGCGCTTCCAGAAGGCCGATGGCACCGCGCCGATCTTCCTGCTCTCGCTCAAGGCCGGCGGTGTGGGTCTGAACCTGACTGCGGCGAGCCACGTCTTCCACTTCGACCGCTGGTGGAACCCGGCGGTCGAGAACCAGGCGACAGACCGCGCCTTCCGCATCGGTCAGACTAAGACGGTCAACGTGCACAAGTTCGTCGTCACAGGCACGCTCGAAGAGCGCATCGATCAGATGATCGAGAGCAAGATGGCCCTCGCGGAGGACGTGATCGGCTCGGGCGAGGACTGGCTGACCGAGCTCGATTCGGGGCAGCTCGAAGAGCTCCTCAGGCTCCGCCCGGAGGCGTTGAGCGATGGCTGATCAATTGCCCGACCCCAAAGACGCCCAGGCGCCGTCCGAGGCAACGCCCGAGCGCAGCGCGCCCGAAACCTCTACGCCGAGCAGTCAGCCCGAGGCCCAAGATCGGGGCCAGTCTGAAGACAACGCCTCGGGAGAAGCGGGCCCCGCCGATCAGGAGAACGGCCCGCCCCAGCAGGGCCAGTTCCGGGCGCGGCCGGCGAGCGTGGCCGACAAGCCCCGCCGCGTGCGCGCCGGGCGCAAGCTCAACCCCGCGAACTGGCCGGAGCGTCTCGGCTGGGCCGGCCGGTCGTGGCTGCGCGCTGCCGAGTCGTGCGCGAGCGCGGAGCAGTGGAAAGAGGGCGTGGACTACGCCGAGCGCGGGCAGACGCGTCGACTGGAGACGGAGGTCGGTCTCGTTAGCGCGGACATCCAGGGCCGGCCCTACCGCCCGTACACGACCGAGCTTCGGGTCAAGCCCTTCTCGCACGACGAGTGGGAGGCGATCATCCGCGAGCTCGTGAAAGAGTCGATCTACGCTGCGAGCCTTCTCAACGGCGAGATGCCCGAGGCGATCCAGACGGACGTGCTCGATCGATTGGGTCTTTCGCTCGTGCCGCAGACGCCTGAGGAGTTCGAGCCTTCGTGCAACTGCAAGGTCGAGGAGGCGTGGTGCAAGCACGTCTGCTGCGCCGCGATGCAGCTTGCTGAGGACATCGACGCCGATCCGTTTGTGCTCTTCCGCCTGCGCGGGCTCGAGGGCGAGGACGTGCTCGAGAAGCTCCGGCAACGCCGGGAGCTCGAGGCGTCGGGCGGGAGTGCGCCTTCGTCTGCCCTGCGCCTTCCCTTCCCGGGCGACGAGCGTGCTGCCCCCGCGATGGAGCACTCGATCGAGGAGTTCTGGCAGCAGCCCGCCGGTCTTGATGAGCTCGAGACGACGCCCAAGCGCCCCGAGGTTCGTCACGCGCTCCTGCGCCGCCTCGGCCCTTCGCCCTTCGAGGAGGGCAAGTTCCCCCTCGCGGGCCTGCTCGCGACGTGTTACGACACGATAAGCGAGGCCGCCATCGAGACGGCCAAGCAGGTCGCAGCGAGTGATGCGGGGGAGGGCGAACCCACCAGCGAGCCCGACGAGGCGCCCCAAGACACCGGGCCCAAGCTCTCAGCCGCTCAGCTGATGCTCAAGAAGAAACTCGCAGCCAAGGGCGGGGCCGTCCGCGCAAAGCCCAAGGGCTGATCGACCGCGCTCCCCCGCGATCTGCCCCGCTCCACACCGATGTGACTTGGCGCAGACGGAAACTGCCAACAGCGAGCTGTCAGGCTTCCAGCATCACGCCGTTGCCGAGGTACACCGGCGCACTCCGCAGGTGGTCGCGGCATCGGTTGGCGAACATCCCCGCGCCGCCCACGATAATGGTGTCGTCGGCGGGGATCAGGCGGACGGTGTGGACCGCTGGCCTCCCACAGATCGAGCAGGTGCCAGAGATCTTGATGACCTCGTCGGCCTCGATGAGCAAGGCGGCCATTTCGCCGAAGGGCTCGTTGAAACTGGTGCGTTCGAGGCCCGCGAGAATGACGCGCGTGCCGCCCGCGAGCAGGGCAGCAACGGCCTGATGGAGCCCGTCTTCGAAGAAGTGTGCCTCGTCAAGGCCGATGGTGTCTGCCTCGAGTTCCCCGAGCTCGTGTGCGGCGGTGATGGTCGTCCCTTCGAGCGTCTTGCCATCGTGCGTAGCGATGGCGGTGGGGTGATATCGGTCGTCGAGGGCGGGTTTCACCGCGAGCACGCGCTGGCCCTCGGCTCGGGCGGTGGTGAGCCGGCGGATGAGCTCGGTCGATTTGCCCGCGAACATGGGGCCGCAAATGATCTCGAGCCTGCCGAGGGGAGGAGCTTCGGCGGGGTGGGAGTCGTTGGTCGTGTGGTCCGGGGGGGCGGTCATGTGTGAATTGTGGCAACCTCTGCGTGGGTAAGGGGCCTGCGCGGAGCAGGGGGCCTAGACTATTACGATTCTCCACCAGAGGAGCCGTCCGTGACGGATCGTGCGTCGGTGTTTCCGACGATGCGTGAGGCGCGGCATGGGCCCCAGACTCGCGGCAGCGAGGGGTCTCGCTTCGGAGAGTGTTTGCCGCGGTTTGCACATCCGTCCGTCTTGGGCGGGGAACGCGAGCCGCCCGGCGGTTGGTGTTCCCCATGGCCCGCAGCGCCCCGCGCTGCCCAGACGACGACGGAAAGGAGAGCAGCGGTTTCGCCCGCACGAGCGCTCCAGCACACGACCCAGTTCGTCCGATGTAACGGACAGCCAGGCCTATAGTGTAATGGCAGCACAAGTGTTTTTGGTACACTCAGTCTAGGTTCGAATCCTAGTAGGCCTGTTCCTGCCCTCACCCGGAGACGCGCCGGGTGAGGCACGCGGAGCCGGCGGGCGACTGCTGCACAACTCTTCCATGCGTGGACTTACCGCTGTCATTCTCGCTGCGGGCAAGGGAACGCGTATGCGCTCCGACCTGCCCAAGGTGGCCCACGAGGTCGCCGATCGTGGGATGGTGCTCTGGGTCGCCCAGGCCTGCGCCGAGGCGGGGTGCTCGCGCATCATCGTGGTTGTGGGCTACCAGCAGGAAGTCGTCCGCGACCTCTTCGCGGGCTGGCCCGAGGAGATGCCGCCCGTCGAGTTCGCGGTGCAATCCGAGCAGTTGGGCACGGGGCACGCGGTGGTGTGCGCGAAGCCTCACTTCGCCGACGCTGAGATGGCACCGGGCGAGGGCGGCAAGAGCGGGCACGATGTCTTCGTCCTCGCGGGCGACGGCCCCCTCATCCGGGCCGAGACGCTCCGCACGCTGCACGACCGGCATGTTGCTGCGGGTGCGAGCGCTTCGCTGGCGACGGCTGTCCTCGACGACGCCGACGGATACGGGCGGATCTGGCGCGACGAGGCGGGCGGTTTCCGGGGCATCGTCGAGCAGAAAGACGCCACACCCGAGCAGCTCGAGATCCGCGAGGTCAACCCCAGCTACTACTGCTTCGACGCGGCCCGCCTCTTCGACTGCCTCCAGCGTGTCACGCCCAGCGGGGCTTCGGGCGAGTACTACATCACCGACGTCCCCGGCATGCTCAACGATGCGGGCGAGGGCGTTGTCGTCGTCGACGCGGTTCCCGCCGAAGACGTGCTCTCGATCAACACCCCCGAGCACCTCGCGATCGTAGACGGCGTGCTGCGTGAGCGCTTGGGCATGCCCGCCCGTCAGGAGCACAGCGGATGAACCCAGGCGAAGCGTTCGAAATGAAAGTCGTGGCGGGGCGTCACTCGATCGAGCTCGCGCAGCGCATCTGCGATCACCTGGAGATGCCCCTCGGCAAAGCGCGGACGGATCTCTTCCCGGACGGCGAGTTGATCTCGTTCGTCGAGGAGGACGTGCGCGGGCGCGACTGCTTCGTGGTGCTCTCGACATCGCCCCCGGTCAACGAGAACCTCGTCGAGCTGCTGGTGCTCGCGGATTCGCTGCGTAGGGCCTCCGCCGGCCGGATCACAGCGGTCATCCCGTACTTCGGCTACGCCCGGCAGGACCGCAAGGAACGAGGCCGCACGCCCATCACCGCCAAGCTTGTGGCGAACATGATCACGACCAGCGGCTTCGACCGGGTGGTGGCGCTCGACTTGCACGCCGCTCAGATCCAGGGCTTCTTCGACCTGCCCCTCGACCACCTCAGCGCGATGCCCGTCTTCCACGACGCGCTGATGCCCAAGCGTGACCTGATGGGCGACCTGGTCGTGGCGAGCCCCGACATCGGCAACGTCAAGATCGCCAACCTCTACGCGGAGATGCTCGAAGCCGATCTGGCGATCATCGAGAAGCGCCGCGTCTCAGGCGAGAACGTCGCGGCCAGCAACATCGTCGGTGATGTCCAGGGCAAGAACGTCCTCCTCGTCGACGACATGATCTCCACCGCCGGCACGATCTGCGAAGCCTCACGCCTGCTCCTCGATCGCGGCGCGAACGAGGTGTATGCGCTCGCGACGCACGGCCTCTTCGTGGGCCCCGCGGTCGAGCGCCTCGAGGCCAGCCCCATCCGCAAGATTTTCGTCACGAACACGATCCCCTTCCAAAGCCGCATCGGCGACGCGATCCGCGATCGCGTGGAGACGCTCTGCGTGAGCTCGCTCTTCGCCGACGCGATCGACCACATCCACCACAACAAGTCGGTCAGTGCGCTCTTCAACCCCTACGCGGAGTCGAAGCGCCAGTGACCGCGTGCCCGCCGAGTGCGCGGGCGAGCGATACGAACCCCCCGAACCAACGAACCGTTAGACATAGCAGACGGAGAACACTATGAAGATCGATCACACCCTGAGCGTGCAACGCCGCGAGAAGACGGGCACGCGTTACGCCCGCCGCGAGCGTGAAGCCGGCCGCCTCCCCGCCGTCCTGTACGGGCACGGCAAGGACCCCGTCGCCCTCTCGCTCGACGCGCACGAGGCCAACAAGTTCTTCCGCCTGGGCGAGAAGGTGTTCAACATTGAGCTCTCCTCCGAGGGCGCGAAGCAGGCCGTGCTCCTCAAGGAGATCCAGTTCGACTACTTGGGCACGAACATCGTGCACGTCGACCTGACCCGCGTGGATCTCGATGAAGAGATCGAGGCGACGGTCCCCCTCGAGACGTACGGCGAGGCCGAGGGCCTCAAGGGTGTCGACGGCATCCTCCAGCAGCTCCTCGAGGTCCTGCCCATCAAGTGCAGCGTGAAGAATCTGCCCGAAGTGATCCGCATCGACATCTCGAAGGTGACGCTCGAAGAGCCCCTGCGTGCGCAGGACATCGAGCTGCCCGAGGGCGTGACGCTGAACGAGGCGCCGGAGCGCACCATCGTCACGATCGCCGCCGTCACGACGGGCGGCATCGAGGGCGAGGCCGAGACCATCGACGCCGAGGGCGCCGAGCCCGAGGTCCTCACCGAGAAGAAGAAGGAAGAGGAGTAATCCTCGGCCCGCTCTTTCTTCCCGCTGGTTGACACCCCGCCGGAAACGGAGACCGCTGCGTGAAGCTCATCGTCGGACTAGGCAACCCAGGGCCCGAGTACGCGCGCACCCGACACAACATCGGGTTCGTCGTCGTCGACCGCCTCGCGGAGCGATACGCTCCCGGCGCGGTCGCGCGGTCCCGGTTCCACGGCCTGACGATGGACGCCACACTCGGCGGTACGTCCCCCGACGAGATGTCCGAGCGCACGCTGCTCATCAAACCCACCACGTACATGAACCGATCCGGTCAGTCGGTGGGCGAGGCGCTGCGGTACTACAAGCTCGACCCGGCGGAGGATCTGCTCGTCATCGTCGACGACATCGCGCTCCCTTCCGGCCGCATGCGTCTCCGCGCGGGCGGCTCGGCGGGGGGGCACAACGGCTTGACCGATATCACTCGGGCACTCGGCACCGACGGGTACGCCCGCCTGCGCATCGGCGTCGATGCGCCGGGCCGTGTGCCGCAGAGCGACTACGTTCTGGGCAAGTTCAGCCCGGATCAGTGGTCTGCGATCGAGCCGGTACTCCCGACGATCGACAAGCTGTGCGTCCACTGGGCGACGAGCGGCGTCGAGTCGGCGATGAACGCCTTCAACGTCAACCCGCCCAAGCCCAAGAAGTCCAAGCCCCAGAACTCCAAACGCCCCGAGGGCGACGGCACCGACTCCGGCGCCGACTCTTCTGAGGCAACACATCTTTCTACCAATCACGAACCCACCGGGGCGACGCGCCGTGCGTCCGCCCCGATCACGCAGCCCACGCCCCAAGTCCGCCCGAACGGCGGCGGAGGGGCCGTCTGACCGATCACGCCCGAAGGCGCCGGCAGGCGCACGCGTAAGGAAACCACAATGACCGATTCCCGCACCCGACAGTACGAAGCCATGTTCCTGCTCTCCCCCGCGATCGCTGCGGACATGGAGGCCATCCTCGCCGAGATCAACGGCTACTTCGAGCGCATCGGCGCCGAGGTCGTCGCCATCAAGAAGTGGGACGAGCGTCGCCTAGCCTACGAGATCGGTAAGAACAAGCGCGGCGTGTACCTCCTGTCGTACTTCCGCGTCGACACCTCGAAGGTCGTCGAGCTCGAGCGCCTGTGCCAGCTCTCGGAGAACATCCTCCGGGTCCTCGTGGTGAGCGCCGAGCACCTGACCCAGGAAGAGATGGAGTCCGCCGAAGGCCGCGCCGAGATGGAGGCCGAGGCAGCGCTCCGCGAGGGTCAGGGCGAGGAAGCGTCCTCCTCGTACTAATTCCCGGTACGCTCCCCAGTCCCACGTTCTGATACTCACACGCGAATCTCTGACCGAACGGAGGCGCCGATGGCCGGCAGCTTCAACCGTGTTTTCCTGATGGGCAACCTCACGCGCGACGTCGAGCTGCGCCATCTGCCTAACTCGTCCACCGCGGTCGCCAACATCGGCCTCGCGGTGAACCGCCGCTACCGCACCCAGTCGGGCGAGCAGCGGGAGGAAGTGACCTTCGTCGACTGCGACGCCTTCGGTCGTACCGCCGAGGTCATGAGCCAATACCTCCAGCGCGGGCGGCCCGTCTTCATCGAGGGGCGGCTCAAGCTCGATCAGTGGCAGGACCAGCAGGGCAACAACCGTTCGAAGATGAAGGTCATCGTCGAGAGCTTCCAGTTCATCGATTCCCAGGGCGGGAACAGCGGTGGTGGGGGCGGCGGAGGCGGCCGAGGCTCCTCCGGCGGCGGTGGCGGAAACTACGGCGGCGGCGGTGGCGGCGGCGGAGGAAACTACGGCGGTGGCGGTCAGGGCGGCGGTGGCTACGACGACGGCCCGCCCCCCGTCTCTGAGGACGACATCCCCTTCTGATCACTCCTGAGTCGCTCGTACCAGCGGTACTGGGTAACGCCCTCAAACGAAACACCCCGCGCCTTCCTGATGAAGCCGCGGGGCGTTTTTCTGTACTCAGCGTGATCGGTTCGGTGCAAGCTTATTCGTCGGGTGCGGCGCCCTTCATGGAGCGTGCGGTCCGCACGCGCCCGCGGATCTGGCGGGGCGGGCGTTTGGTGGGCACAACGCCGCCGGGGAACCGCGTCTCGTCGACCTTGCGGGGGACGGGCATGTTCATGCGTGATTGGCCGCGGAGCTTCTCGAGGCGTTCTTTTTCTTGCGATTGCTCCCGGCGGACGCCGCTGGGGATGGGGCCGGGCTCGAAGTCGTCGTACTCGAGTGGCTCGACATGAGTGTTTGCAAGCATCTCGATGCTGGTGAGCAGTTCGCCCTGGTCGGGGCAAACGAAGGCCCACGCGACGCCATGGCGTCCCGCGCGAGCGGTCCGGCCGATGCGGTGGATGTAGATCTCCGGGTCGTCGGGCAGGTCGTAGTTCACGACATGGGTGATGCCGTCGACATCGAGGCCTCGGGCGGCGAGGTCCGAAGCGACCACGACAGAAGTCTTGCCGTCGCGGAGCATCTTGATCACGGTGTTGCGTTTGCCCTGGTACATGTCGCCGTGGATGGCGTGCGCCTTGATACCCGCCTTGTTGAGCGATTCGGCGACCTTGTCGACCGTGCGCTTGGTCCGGCAGAAGACGATCGTCAGCTCCGGCTTCTCCTTCTTGAGGATGTGCAGGAGCATGCGGCGCTTATCCCAGGGCTCAACGGTGGTGTAGAACTGCTCGACGAGCGAGACGGTGAGCGAGGAACCGGTGGTGACGAGCTTCTCGGGATCGATCATGAAGGTGCGGCTCAGCGACTCGATCTCGGGCGAGATGGTCGCGGAGACGAAGACCGTCTGACGGTCGCCGGGCATCTGGGAGAGGATCGCGCGGATGTCGTCGCGGAAGCCGATGTCGAGCATGCGGTCGACCTCGTCGAGGACGGCGAAGCGGACGTTGTTGAAGTGCACGATGCCGCGCTCTTTCATGTCCATCAGGCGGCCCGGTGTGGCGACGAGGATCTCGGGGCCGTTTTCGAGCTTCTTCTGCTGGGTGTGGATCTTCTGCCCGCCGTACACCGCAGCGATGCGAAGCGGCGTGCGTTTGCCGAGCGTGCGCATCTCGTCGGCGATCTGGATGGCGAGCTCGCGTGTCGGCGCGAGGACGACGGCCTGGAAGGGCACCGCCCGCCGGACGGCGTGCAGCAAGGGCAGGCCGAAGGCGGCCGTCTTGCCGGTGCCGGTCCGCGACTGGCCCAGCACGTCGGCGCCGTCGAGGACGAGCGGGATCAGTTCGGCCTGAATCTTGGTGGGGTTGCGGAAGCCGCACTCCTCGATGCCGCGCACGACCGATGCACGCAGGCCTATGTCGGTGAAGCTCTGGCCTTCGAACACCTCTTCCCAGTTCTCGATGTCGTCGGCAGCGGTGGAGTCTGAAGCATCCGCCTCGGCGGGTTCGGCCTCGGCCTGCTCTTCGGTTTGCTCGTCGGCGTGGTCGTCGGTGTGCTCCGTGGCCTCCTGGCCCTCTGCTTCTTCGGAGCGCTTCTTCCGGCCGCGCCCGCCGCGACGGCGACGGCGACGCTTCTTGCCCCCTTCGCCCTCCGCCGAGGCGGTCTCTTCGGACGCAGCGGGTTCGACCTCGGCGGCGGGCGCGTCGGCGGCGGTGATCTCTTCGGCCTCCGACGGCTCGGGCTTCGGTGTCACCGGTTGGGCCTGATCGACGATGCCGGCGGGGGCGATCTTCTTCTTGCGGGGTGATCGCGTGCTCTTCTTGGCCGCAGACGGAGCCGCGGCCTCGGGCGTGACCGCCTGCGTCACCTCGAGGATGTCCGCCGGCGCGGTCTTCTGCACGCGGGTGCTCGTTGTCTTTTTCGTGACGGGCTTCTTGGCGACCTTCTTCTTGGTCGTCTTCTTCGTCACGGGCTTCTTGGTCGTTGTCTTTTTGGTGGTCTTCTTCGTCGTTGCTTTTTTCGTCGTGGTCTTCTTGGAAGTGCGCTTCGACGTCTTTTTGGCCTCGGCCATCGGGAACCGCTTCGGGGATGCAGGGCGGCCGCCCAGACGCGGGAGGCGTCGGCGGGGTCGCCCAGGGTGTATCCGGCCCCATCGGAGTCGCCGAGTGGGGAAGCCGCTGCAAACCTTCCGACAGGTGCGGCTCCGTCCCGAGGCCGGGTGAGCGATGATGCTAGATCACCCCGCGCACCGATACAACTGCACGGGGCGTGCTTCGCCCCCTAAAATCCAGCCGTCGGGGAAGGAACGGGGCCCACGAAGGGCCCGATTGCCCCCAAGGGAGACGCGTGTGAGCACCAGCACCATCGAAGTCGATCTCGACGCCATCGCCCACAACACCGAGCTCATCGCGGGGCTTGTCGGGCCCGAAGCCTCTGTTTGTGCGGTGCTGAAGGCCGACGGCTACGGCCTTGGGGGCGCCCGCATCGCGAAGCGCGTGGCTGCCGTCCTGGGCGAGCAGAAGGGGCACATGATCGGGGTGTACACCCTCGATCAGGCGCGCGAGGTCGTTGAGGCCGCCATCCGCATCCCCATCCTTGTGCTGATGCCTATCCGCGAGCTCCGCCGGGACGACCGCCTGTACCGGTTCGCTGCGACGGGCAAGCTGCACTTCACCGCCCACGACACCGACAACCTAGAGGCCATCGCGGGCATCGCCGACACGCTGGGCGTGGGCATCGATGTTCATGTCGAGGTCGATACCGGGATGGCGCGGGGCGGGGCTTCGGACGAAGAGGCCGCCCGGATGGTCGCGTTCTGCGACAGCCACCGCCGGCTGCGCCTCGCGGGGCTGTACACCCATCTCTCCTCGGCGGAGAGCGACGGCGAGCGGACCGGCGAGCAGCGCCGGCGGTTCGACGCGTTCCTGCGCGGAGTCGCTCCGCTCACACCCGCGGACTGCCGCATCCACATCGCCAACACCCACGGCGTCTTCCGCGGACGCGAGCACCACCGCTCGATGGTCCGCGTGGGCCTTGGCCTTCTCGGTTACGCCGACCGCGTGACTCACGAAGAGGGCTTCGCGCTTGCGACCGAGGCGCAGGGCCTGCGCCCGGCGCTGCGTTGGACGACCAAGCTCGCGCATGTTCGCACGATTTCCTCGGGTACATCGGTGGGGTACGGCTCGACGTGGGCCGCTCGCCGGACTTCGCGGATCGGGCTGCTCCCTGTCGGGTACGCCGACGGGTACCCCCTCCAGCTTTCGAATACCGGGCGGGTGGGGGTCGTGTTGCAGGGGGGGATCCGCGCCTACGTGCCGGTCGTGGGGGCGGTGAGCATGGATCAGACGGTGATCGACATCACCGATGTCCCCGAAGCGGGCCTGGGCACGGAGGTGGAGCTGATCGGCTCGGAGTCGGGCACGCCTAACGCCCTCCCAGCCGTCGCTCGTGCTGCGGGGACGATCCCCTACGACGTCCTCTGCCGTCTCCACGCCCATATCGAGCGCCGGTACGTCACTCCCGTGATCCGCTCACGTGGGATCCGGCCCGCGTCGAACTCGCCTGGGACGCTGCTGGCTCGATAACCGATCCGTTCAGCCGTTCAGCCGCTCAACCGGATCGATGGCCCGGCCGGAGGGGTTCTGGCGGCACGGAATTCGTGCTGGGGCGGGCTGTACACACCTCTCGAACAGGCCAATGATGGTCTTCCCAAGGCGGGGTGCGCTCCGCCCACAATTCATCTGACGTTGGGGCGCCGCGGCGCTCCTCAACTTTCCCCCCCGAAAGGACAGCGACCACCATGGCAAAGACCATCGAACTGTTGCTCACCAGCACCGTCGAGCCCCTGGGCATCGTCGGCGATGTTGTGAAGGTGAAGCCCGGCTACGCCCGCAACTTCCTCCTGCCCCGCGATCTGGCGACGACCCCGAGCGCCGAGAAGATCGAAGAACTCGCCGCGGCCCGCGCTGACGCGAAGAAGGCCCGCGAGGCCCGTCGTGCGTCCCGCGAAGAGATGGTCGGCAAGCTCGAGGGCTACGAGATCACCCTCACCCGCGCCTGCAACGACTCGGGCCTTCTCTACGGCTCGGTGAGCCAGCAGGACATCGCCGAGGCGCTCGTCGCCGAGGGCTTCGAGGTCAAGCCCCGCGACATCCGCATCCCGCAGACGATCAAGCGTGTGGACACCTACGAGGTGCCCGTCCGCCCCGAGTCCGATCTCGAGGCGACCGTCAAGGTTTGGGTTGTTGCTGACCGCGCACTCGATACCGACGACGACCGCGAGGAGATGGAGTTCGACAACGAGGGCAACCTCATCGAGCCCTCGGAGAAGCCCGCCCGCGCGGAGGAGGCCGCCGAGGCTTCCGAGGCCGAGGGCGAAGAGGAAAAGGCCGAGGCCTGATCCCCGGGGTGGGCGAGTGATTCTCTGAGCGGGCTTCCCTGAGCGTGAATCTCTGAGTCGCCTGCGCAGGACTCAACAGCCTCCTGAACTCCGCCGGCTCTCCGAGCTCTGCAATCCGTGTACGAAAAAAGGGCGTGCCTTTGGGGCACGCCCTTTTCTATTGGCCATTACCGGTCAGGCCGGCGTGAGGCGGATGATGGTAGCGCTTAGCGCGGGCGACGGGCGGGTGTGATCTCGATGCCGCCGCCGAAATCACCGACGAGCTCATCGTCGATGGCGAAGCCTGCGATCCGAACGCCCACGGTCGGGCGGAAGAGCAGGATGAAGCTCTGCTCGGGCACAGCCGACGAGACGTTGCCCTCGGTGATGTCACTCAGAGCGCCGATCGGCTGGCGGGGCGTGTATCGGATCGTGGTGTTGACGTCGTCTGCGTAGATGTAGCCCACGCAGCTGTAGACGTTGCCCTCGGTGTCGAAGACGACGGGCTTCCCGTTGAGACCGCCCCGACTGACCGCGGTGCCGACGGGTGTGATCTCGCCGAAGTTCGAGAGGTGCACGCGGATGAGGTTGGTGTCGGGGGTCACATCGAAGTCGCGCGCGTTGTTGGTGGTCGAGCGATCGCCGAGCTGGTCGCTGGAGAAGAACCCGGTGCCGCCGGTGATGCGCTTGATGTCGGTGTTGATGTCGAGCCCGCCGGTGCCCGCGGTGTAGTTCACCCAGAACTGGAATGGGAGCGTGATGCCGGTGGAGACCATGAGGGCCGAGCCGCGTTCGCCGCCCGTGCCGCGATTGGCCTGAACGGTGCTCGAGCGGCCGAGGTCCGCCACTTCGATCTTGCCTCCGCCGGCAAAGAGCTCGCCGGAAGCGATCGCCGCGTGCCGAGTGAGCCCGTCGTTGAACGTACGAAGGCTCTCTGCGGTATCGAGCGGGATGCGCAGCCCCTTGATGATCAGGTCCGTGGGCACGCCGGTGGGGGGGACTGCGAACTCGAAGCCCATGGTCGCGGTGGAGCTGCCGCCGAGCGTGGGGATAAACATCTTGGGGTTGTTGAGCGGGTAGACGACCTTCAGCTCGGCCAGCGCTTCGGGGGCTGCGACGATGGCGGTGGGGTGCGCCCCGCCCGCGACGCCGTTCGAGAGCCGGTAGACGAGGCGGATCTGGCCCGGCCCCACGACGACGTTGCCCGTCTCTTCGCCCGCCGCGGCCTGAAACTCCACCACGAAGCCGAACATGCGGGAGGTGGGGGGCATAGGGCTGCCGTCGGACATGTTGACGGCCTGCGCGGTTTCTCCTGTGACAGCGCTCAGGAAGCTGCTGAGGGGCGTGCCCTCCGCGCTGGCGTACCGGGCGACGACGCGTGCCTCGCCCTCTTGGACATCCATGCGAGCGCGGGTCAGGCCCTCCTGCTGACGCTCGTAGACCATGCGACGGGTGGCGACCTGCTCGTAGAGGTTCGGGCTGCGCAGGGCGAGCGCTTCGTCGCCCGCGTTGAACGCCCCGACCGAAGTGAACGCGTAAAGCTTGACCGTCCACTCATCAACGGGCACCCAAAGCGAGTTCGAGTAGACGAGCTTGCCGCCTGTGTCGTCGATGGGGTCGTGGCCCAGGAAGTCCCGGCCGAAGTTCATCGAGCCCAAACCAAGCACCAGGATGCCGGTGGTGATCACCGCAGCACCGAACCCGAGCACCGCGCCGCCCACGAAGTTCGAGGCGTCGTCCACCTTCGAATTCGAGGGGATGCAGAGCTCGGCGATGAGGCGCAGGATGGCGAGGGAGACGGCGAAGGGGATCATGAGGCCAAGGCCCCACGCCAGATCGCCGCGCCAGCCCATGAAGACGCTCATCGTGATCGGCTCCCAGAGGCCGAAGGCGATCGCCCCTGCGATCACCACGCAGACGAGCATGATGAGCGAGGAGAAGAGCCCGCGGCCCTTGCCGCGGATGCCCCACAGCAGGGTGATGACGGCGAGCAGGAGGATGACAAGGATGTTGAGAATCGGCATGGTTCGTGCTCATGACCCGAATGCGTGGGTCGGGCGGAGAGTGGGCTTTGATCGGTAGGAGTGAGGGGTCGTAGTCGAGGCTCAGGATCGGATCAGATTCGGTCAGGACTCAGATTCGGTCAGCTGTCGGAAGAGCGGGTCAGGCCTTCGAGGCTTCGGCGGGCTTCTTCTTGTCGCTCGCGGGCTTCGGCTGGGTCACACGCACGACTTCGTCGACGGTGGTTTCACCCGAGAGCACGTGGTTCAGAGCGGCCTGCTGGATGCTCATCTGGCGACGCTCGCGGAGGGCGGCTTTGAGTGCCTTCAGATCGCCCTTCTGCACGAGCCCGCGCTCGGCGGCGCCGAAGTCGTGGACCGCGAAGGCGCCGATCTGCCCGATGTAACCCGAACCGCTGCAGACCGGGCACGTCTCTTCTTTGTCTTTGACGAGGACGGTCCCACCCTTGCGGTAGAGCTGCTTGGTGTCGGCGGGGAGGCCGAGCTTCTTGAGCATGTCCGGGGTGGGCTGGAAGGGGACGCGGCAGTTCTTGCAGACGCGGCGCATCAGCTTCTGAGCGACCACCCCGTGCAGCGCTTCGGCGGCCATCGACTCTTTGCCCACCATCTGCGACCAGAGTTGGACAGCGCGGAGCGGGTCGTCGGACTTCATGGAGACGTAGGTGCGGGTCCGCTCGTGATCGGCGAGGGCGATCTCCTTGGCCGTCGCTTCGTCGGGGAGTTCGGCGATGCCGACAACATCGGGGTCACGCCTGAGGATCGAGCGGACCGTGGAGGAGTAGGTGACGTCTTCGTTCTCGGTGCCGTACTCGTTCGTGCGGATGCCTTCGAGGGCGGACTGCGGGTCCTTCTCGAGCGTCTGGACGTTGGAGAGGTAGGCGTCGTGTTCGCGCAGGACGGCGTAGAGGGTCGACGTCCGGCCCTGGTCCGCGGGGGCCGCGAGGAGCACGGTGCCCTGGCCCTCGCTGACCATGCCGCGCATGAGCTCGAGCTGCTTGGGCAGCATCCCGACATCCTCTAGGCGGAAGTTCACCTGCGCGGTTGGCTCGACGAGGAGCGAGAGGTTCATGCCGCGAGAGGTACCGATCGTGGTGATGCCCGCGGTGACGGAGCCGCCGCCAGTGGGGGTCGAGTAGTTGAACTCGCCCTTTTGCTTCTTCCGGCGGTCGTCCACATCGAGGCCCGCAGCCATCTTCATGAAGTCGATGGCGGCGACGGCTTCGGCGGCGGGCATCTGCGTGATCGGTACCCGCACGCCGTCGACCAGCATTGAGGCGCCGTAGACGTTCTCCTTGACGGCGGCGACGTCGAGCTGGCTGCCACGCTGCTGGATGAGCGCTGTGATGAGCTGCTCGGCGATCACTCGGACCTGGTACTCGGGCGACTCTTCCTGCGGCGGGTCGATGATCCCGTTGGGACCGGCGATCTGCAGCGTGACCTTGGCCTGCTTGCCGGCCTCCCGCTTCTCGGCGCGGGCGGCTGCGAAGTTGGCGAGCGAGTCGGCGCTCCACTTGTGCGTCTCGGGCACGCGGTCATCGGCGTTACGCAGGAAGAAGTAGATGCCCAGGTCGAGGCCCAGGATCGCGACCGCGATGGGCAGGCTCACGTAGACGTCGAGCGGGACGACCACAAACGCGATCAAGGCGAGCACGCCCGCCGCCATGTGGCCGATGTTCCAAAGCTCGCGCTTGAAGTACCAGCGGCCCGCGTCCTTGTCGTAGATGGACGAAACGATGTACGCCCACACAAGAAAGAAGGGGAAGAAGAGCAGCGGCTTCCACCACGAAACGAGTGTCAGCGCCTCGGCGAGAGAGGCGTGCGTGGAAGGGTCGATCAGCGGGATCGTCATGCGGGCGTCCGGGGTCGTAGGAGGGGGGGCGGTCAGGGCGCGGGGGCTACAGCTTGGTTGCGGGGTGCGATCTTAACTGATGCCCTTGAGGCGCATGCGGAGCTCGTCGGCGTTGGGGGTCGCGTCCATCGCGGTGCGCATGTGGATGTACTCGGTCTCCACCAGCTTCACGAGGCAGGCATTGAAGTCCATCATGCCGATCTGCTCGGCCTCTTGCGTGTTGATGATCTCTCGCAGCTCACCCTCACGCCCCTCGAGGATGTACTTGCGCACGGGGGCGGTGTTGATGAGGATCTCGAGGGCCGGGATACGGGCGATGTTCTCGTGCAGGGTCGGCAGCAGCTTCTGGTACACGATCGCACGCATCTGGTAGCCGAGGATCTTGCGGACCTGCTCGCGCTCGGAGGCCGGGAAGAGGTCGTAGATACGGCTGAACGTCTCGGTCGCGGAGGAGGCGTGGATCGTCCCGAAGACAAGGTGGCCCGTCTCGGCGGCGTGCAGGGCGGCTTCGAACGTCTCCGAGTCACGCATCTCGCCGACGAGCACCACGTCCGGGTTCTCACGGACGAGGGCGCGCAGGCCCGTCTTGAAGTCGAGGCAGTCGATGCCCATCTCACGCTGGTGGATCGTCGCCTTTTTGTCTTTAAAGATGTACTCGATGGGGTCTTCGAGGGTGACGATGTGCACCGGCTTGCGCTCGTTGACGTAGTCGAGCATCGCTGCGATGGTCGTGGACTTACCCGAGCCTGTGACGCCCGCGAGGAGGACGATGCCCTGCGGCTGCATGGCGATCTCGCTCATCACCTCGGGGAGGTAGAGCTCGTCGAACTTGCGGATGTTCGCGGTGATGAGGCGGGCGGCGACGGAGATCTTGCCGCGGGCTTGGAAGAGGTTCACGCGGAAGCGGTTGGTGTCGTCGTAGTCGTACGCGAAGTCGACGGACCCGAACTTGTGCAGGTCGGCGAACTGCTGCTCGGTGAGGATGTTCTTGCAGATGTCCATGAACTCCGCGTGCGAGACGGGTTCGGTGTCGAGGGGCTTGAGCGCGCCGCGGAGCCGCACCTTGGGCACGGTGTCGGTCTTCACGATGAGGTCGGAGGCCTCGAACTTGATGCACGCCTGCAGGAACTTGCCGAAGCGTGTGGCGTGCGGGTCGGTCTTGCGGTCTCCGGCGAGGGCGATGTGCCCGGTGATGGACTCGCCGCTCATGGTGTCGCTGAGAATGTTCATCTGCTCTTGATTCTCGGATCGTGTGTGTTGGTGGGCCAAGGGCCGTCGGCGGGGGCGATCGTGCCACGCCGCGGACGGACACTCTACCACCCCCGGGCCTTGGACCCGACAGCGAAGGGCCAGGGCGGTCCCGATTCGCCCTTTCCGCCTCCTCGGTTCGGGTGGATCGTCCTCATAACCGGCATCTGAGCGCCCTGAATGCGCTCAAGAGCCCGATCGTGCCCCACCAACCGCAGCAGGGCTCCGATACCTGATCCGGGACTGTTCATGATCAGCGCTCTGACCTCCATCTCGCCGTCGCTTCTCTCTGGCCCAGCGGGTCTGGGTGCGATAACGCCCGAGGAGAGGCAACAGGATCAAGAGCAGGCGAAGAGGCAGGGCGAATCGAACCCGGTGGCAGCGTCCGCTGCGGGGGCTCTGAGCCGCCCGAGTGACTCCGTTGAAATCGGCCGGGGTGAGCCCCGATCGCGGCCTGGGGAGCGCGCTACCGAATCGCTCTCCGCCGACGCACCGACCAAGGCCGCCAACGGCGAAGAGCTCTCCCCCGACGAAGAGAAGCAGGTCGAGAAGCTGCGCGAGCGCGACGCCGAGGTGCGCCAGCACGAGCAGGCCCACGTCGCGGCTGCGGGGCCCTACTTCCGGGGCGGGCCGAACTACTCCTTCCAAACGGGCCCCGACGGGAAGAAGTACGCTGTCGGTGGGTCAGTCCAGATCGATACCTCACCCGTGCCCGGCGATCCCGAGGCCACCATCGCCAAAGCCCAGCAGGTCCGCCGGGCCGCTCTGGCACCCGTCGAGCCCTCGAACACGGACCGCCAGGTAGCCGCCGCCGCCTCCCGCATGGAGGCAGAAGCCCGGGCAGAACTCGCGGAGAAGAAGTCCGGCCCGAACGGCGGTAGCGACGAACCTGAATCCACCCAAGCAGGATCCGGTCCTGTAAACGGTGATGAACAGGGCGACCCTCGGTCGGAGGCCGGCGCACGGATCAGCGCTGTGGGGGGCGATGCTCCCAAAGATCGCACGCCGATTGACGTCTACGCCTGAGTGAGCGAGCCGGGTGTGTGACGTCAGGCGCGGGCCCGGGCACGCTTGCGACCGATGCCCAGGCGCGAGACCGCCCGCTTGATGCGGAGGGTCATGGTCAGACGGCGGAGCAGGGTGTCATCCGGATCGACCTTGAGGCCGCGACGGATGTAGGCCAGCGATCGCTCCCACTCACCGCGGTGCATGAGGGCCATGGCGGCGTTGTGCAGGGCGGCGATGTGGCGCGGGTCGATGCGCACGGCCCTGCGAGCTGCGAGGAGGCCGCCGGTCTCGTCGCCCGATTCGAACCGCGCGACTGACAGGGCGTGCCAGGCCTTCGCGTCGTTCGGGCGGCGTTGGAGCAGCTTGGTGAAGACCACGATCGCCCGCTTGGGCAGGCGGACGTCCATCAGGAGGTCGCCCAGCTCTCGGAGATCGGCGTCGATGAACCCTTGGGGCTTGGCCCGCAGGCGGCTCACCTCGGCGCGCAAGAGCCGGATCGCGCGGTCGGTGTCGCCCTGCTCGATGCACAGATCCGCGAGCCGCCGGGTGGCTTCGGGGTGATCGGGTTCGAGTTCCAGCACCAACGCGTAGCCCTGCATAGCAAGATCGGTGCGATGCTGGCGCCGGGCGAGCTCGGCGAGCGCGTGGTGCGCGTCGGCGTTCTTCGGCTCGAGCTCCAGCACCCGGCGGTACTTCTCCGCAGCGTCCGCGTAGCGGTGCATGTCCACGAGCAGGTCGCCCATGTCGAGCAGCGTGTCCGGGTCGCCCGGGTTCTCGCGCAGCTCGGCGAGAAAGAGCTTGCGTGCCCGCTCGTGCCGCCCGGTCGCTGCGAAGGCCTGGGCCAGCCGGCCCGAGACGCGGGGAAGCGTGGGGTCGAGCGCGAGCGCTTCACGGAAGCAGTAGATCGCACGCTCGTGCAGGCGGCGCTGCATCAGCGCCTCGGCCATGTTCATGTACGCCAGCGCGTGCTCGCCCTCCAGTTGCAGCGCCTGGTAGAAGCTGAGCTCCGCCTCGTCGTGCCGGTCGAGGCGCGAGAAGGCTTCGATGCGGTGCACGTACGTGTCGCAGCGCGTGCTGTCGATCTCGAGCACACGGTCGAAGTAGCCCAGCGCCTCGGCGGGCTCGTCGTCGCGGAGGGCGTTCACAGCCATCGAGGTGAGGGTCTGCGCGTCCGAGGGCTCGAGGTCGAGCGCCGCACGGAAGGCCGAGATCGCGTCACGGAAACGGCCGGCGGCTTCGAGGGTAAGACCGAGGTTGAAGTGCCACTCCGCGCGGTACGGGTTGAGCGCGAGGGCCGAGCGCAGCTCGGATTCGGCCTCGTCCCATCGCCCCGCTTCGTAGAGCTCGTGGGCGCGTTCCACGCGTTGTTCGGCCTCAGACCATTCGTTCATCGAGCAGGCACCCTCCGCCGGCTTTCTCTGCGAGACGCCCCGCAGGTTGGCCGATCCTAGCATAGGTAGACCAACCCCTCCCGTATGCGCACCAGACGATCCACGCCCGGCATCCGGACAACGCTCGCGGCCCTCGCGCTCGTCACCTGTCCTGCGCTCCTTTGGGCCCAAGAGAGCGGCCCCGACCGGGCCTCCTCATCGGATGCGTCTACGCCTACGGACACCGCCGGCACTGATCCGCAGGCCGATAAGCGGGCAGAAGCCTTCGAGGTGCTGGTGGCTGCCGGCACTGTGGCTGAGGACCGCGCAGAGGCGGCCCGCGCGTTGGTGGCCGACTCGTCGACCGAGGCCGCCGGATTCGTCCTCGCGGCCCTCGTCGCGGGTGCCCCCGGAGGGCCGGCGGTCGTGCAAGCTGTGCTGCACTCGGAACTGCCCCCCGAGTGGCTCCGAGCTGGGCTTACCGATATCGCCTCGGGCGAGGCGGGCCCCGGCCGGGCCGACGCTCTCGTAGCACTGACCCGCTGGCACGATCTGAGCACCGTCCGGCTGATCGTGGACCGACTCGCGGCAGAGCCCCTCTTGAGCGTTGCCGAGCGGCGTGCGGTCTACTCCGCGCTGCACCTCGCGCTCGCGACGGATGCGCCGAGCAGGCCCGCGGACACTCCGAGCGCATGGGCGTCCTGGATCGCGGATTGGGAGAGCCGCGGGCAGGAGGCGTGGGCCGAAGCGCTCGCGGGCCGGCAGCACGCGGTCGCACGCGAGCAGGCGCAGGGCCTAGACGCCGCGACCACCGAGCTGCGCGGAGCGTATCGCAGGCTCTACGCACTGCTCCCAGACGAAGAACGATCCCCGTTCATCGCTGGTCTCATCGGATCCGAGACGCCCGGGGTGAGCAGCCTCGGCTACGACCTGGCGAGTCAATCGCTCCTCAATGCAAGGCCACTCGGGCCCGAGGTATTGCAGGCGGCCTTCCGCTCGGGCTTGTCGGACGATATCGCCCGCCGTTCTCAGGCGGCTTCGCTGGTCGCGCGCATGGGTGTTGCGGGGGACAGCGAAGCGACCGAGGCGCTGCGCGACTGGGTCGCTCGCGAGGAGGCACCGGCCGTTGCAGCCCGCCTGCTCCGCACCATCTCGACCGCTCCCGAGCTCGTGACGCCTGCGACTATCGCTCGAACGGTGCAGTGGGCCTCGGGGGCCGACCCTGCCGCAGCCTCTGCGGCACTCGAGTCCGCGCTCGTCTTTATCCAAGACGATCGGCTCACGGAGGATCAGCGTGATCAGTTACGCCGTGCAGCGGAGCGTCAGCTCGCGGGCTCGCCGACCCCGGCGGCGGTTCGTGTGATCGGTGCTCTGGGCGATCCGGCGCTCCTGGTCCCGTCGCTGCAGTCGAGTGACGTCGCGGTGGTCAATACCGCGGCACGTGTGCTGGCCGGCAAGCCCGGGTTCGCGCGCGAGGTCGTCGAGGCGGCGCGAGCGACAGACGCGCTCTTCGGGGTTGCTGCTACGGCCCTGCTTACGAACGGCCCGACGGCGCAGGGCGTGCGCACACTGTTGACCTTGCCTGCGCCGTCCGCGGGAGAGCGTGCGGCATTGCTCGCTGCTCATTTCCGCGCGATGCCCCTCTCGGAGCAGGAAGTGGCAGCCGGGTTGCTCGATGCGCCGAGCCTCCGGGCGGCGTGCCTCGCGCACATTGGCGTAGAAGGTTTCTTCACCCCTCTCGCGGAGGACGATTACCCCCGCGCGGCGGCGCTCGCTGGCATGCTCGCGCAGACGCACCTCGAGCTCCGAGACCCCGGTGCTGCGGTGTCGGGCCTGCAGTTTCTTCCCCCGGGGATGCAATCGGTCGAGTCTGCTTCGTTGAAGATCCACGCGCTGCTCTGGCTGGGCAGGATGGACGAGGCCCGCGCGATCGCTGACGAGCACCAGGAGGCGGGGGTCGGGCCTTGGCTGGACGGGCTTCGAGACGCGCTCGCCCTCGAGCACGCTGCGGAGATCGCCCGGCTCATCCAAGAAGCGCACGGGCCAACACTCACCGAGCAGGAGCGCATCCGGTACCAGGCGCTGGTCGGGCGTTTGCCCGCGGCGGAGGCTCCTCAGGGGGAAGATGCTCAACCCGCATCAGTGCCCGAATCTCCGACTCCGGGGAGCGACGGTTGACGATCGAGCTCGACAACAACGCGACGACGCGGCCGACGGACGCCGTCGCGGAGGCATGCGCAGCCGCGTTGCGTGAGTCGTGGCACAACCCCTCTTCGCTCCATCGCGGCGGGCAGGGAGCGCGTGTGGAGATCGAGCAGGCCCGGCGGGCGTGCGCGGAACTCTTGGGTGTGCCGACGAGGGAGATCGCGTTCACATCGGGCGCGACCGAAGCGATCGCTTTGGGCGTGCGCAGCGTGCTGCGTGCACGCGAGGAGGGGTCGACCCGTGATGCGGTCGTTACCACACCCGTCGAACACGAAGCGGTGCGCGATCTCTTGGCCGAGCTCCGCGATGCGGGCGTGATCCGCGAGGTGCGCACGCTTGCGATCCTGCCCGACGGGCGGGTGGACCCGGATCGAATCTCAGAGGTAGTGGACGACCGCGTGGCGATGGCGGTCTTTCAGTGGGCCAACAACGAGACGGGCGCGATCCAGCCTGTCTCGGCGATCGCTCGCGCGGTGCACGATGCCGGCGGGGTGGTGCTCTGCGACGCGACGCAGTGGATCGGGAAAATGCCCGCCCGACTCCGGACACGGTCAGCGCCCGACGGAGCGCCCCTCGACCTGCTTGCGTGCAGCGCGCACAAGATGCACGGCCCAAAGGGCGCTGGCGCGCTCCGCGTCGGTCGCGGCGTGCCTTTCAAGACCGTCTCGCCGGGCACGCAGGAGCGCGAACGCAGAGGGGGCACCGAGGCCGTCCCCGCGATCGCAGGCTTTGGTGTCGCCTGCAGAGAGGCGGCGGCCTGGCTCGCCGACCCCGCAGGCAGGGAGCAGGGCGGCATGCTGCGCGACCTGCTCGAGCGGACGATCCTCGAGGCGTTTCCGGGCGCGGTCGTCAACGGGCCGACGGGCCCCGATGAACGACTGTGGAACACCACGAACATCGCGTTCCCCGGCATCGAGGCCGAGGCGATGCTCGTGCGCTTGTCCGAGGTCGGTGTGCACGCTTCGGCGGGAGCGGCGTGCTCTTCCGGCTCGATCGAGCCCTCGCCCGTGCTCGCTGCGATGGGCCTGAGTGAGGCCATCGCCCGCGGTGCGATCCGCCTGAGCCTCTCGCGCGAAACGACGCGAGGCGAGATCGAAGACGCGGCGGCCAAGGTGATCGATGCCGCCCGGCGTCTCGCCCGGATCACCGTCTCGCCCGAGGGGTGAGCGCTGCTCAGGCGTCGAGGCCGAGCAGCCTTGCGGCTTCGTCCACGTCTTTGTCGCCACGCCCCGAGCAGTTCACGACCACGTGTTCGCCTTTGCCGAGTTGGGACGCCACGCGGACCGTCTCCGCGATGGCGTGGGCCGTCTCGATCGCGCAGAGCACGCCCTCCGTGCGCGCAAGGAGTGTCATATGCTCGAGTGCGTCGGCGTCTTCGACGGCGGTGTACCGCACGCGGCCTGTGTCCTTCCAGTACGCGTGCTCGGGGCCTACGCCGGGGTAATCGAGCCCCGCGCTGCACGAGTGCACGGGCGAGGTCTGCCCCGCCGCGTCTTGCAAGACGTAGGAGAGTGAGCCGTGGAGGATGCCCGGTTCGCCGTGTGTCAGTGGGGCGGCGTGATCTCCCAGGCGCTTCGAGCGACCGCCCGCTTCGACACCGACCAGCGCGACATTCGGATCGTCCACGAAGGGGTAGAAGATGCCCGCTGCGTTCGAGCCGCCTCCCACGCACGCAACGACGGCGCTCGGGAGCCCGCCTATCGCGTCTTGGCACTGGTTCTTCGTCTCGTGGCCGATGACGGCCTGGAAGTCGCGGACGAGCATCGGGAAGGGGTGCGGGCCCACGACCGAGCCGAGGATGTAGTGCGTGGATTCGACGGATCCCATCCAGTCGCGCATCGCCTCGTTGGTCGCGTCTTTGAGCGTGCGCGTGCCGCCCTCGACGGGCACGACGGTCGCGCCCATCAGCCGCATGCGCACGACGTTGAGGTGCTGCCGGCGTACGTCTTCGGCGCCCATGTACACGGTGCAGTCGAGCCCCATGTGCGCGCAGGCGGTGGCGGTGGCGACCCCGTGCTGGCCCGCGCCGGTCTCGGCGATGACGCGCTTCTTGCCCATGCGCGCACACAGGAGTGCCTGGCCGATGGTGTTATTGATCTTGTGCGCGCCG
The DNA here is from genome assembly GCA_964576725.1 of uncultured Phycisphaeraceae bacterium. Taxonomy (GTDB): domain Bacteria; phylum Planctomycetota; class Phycisphaerae; order Phycisphaerales; family UBA1924; genus OFTM391. Next base: position 5,039 of record CAZNUZ010000019.1, on the reverse strand, counting down.
GTGTGCGCGAGGTCTTCGCGCTTGAGCCAGATCGTGGCGGCCGAGCCGCCTGCGAGCTCAGCGGCGTGCTGGGTCAGACGCTCGGCGCGGTAGAGGGGCGTGGGCCTGCCGACGAAGGTGTGCAGCAGGCCCCGCAGCTCGGCGTCGAACGCGGGGTCGGCGATCGCTTCGTCGTAGGCACGCTGGAGTTCTTCGAGCGCGTGGACGAGTGTTTCGGGGACGTAGGTGCCGCCGTAATCGCCGAAGCGACCGGCGGCGTCGGGAACGCGGGATGTCGCGAGGGTGCTCATGCCCGACTGTAGGGGGCTGGGCGGCGAGCATCCCGGTCAACGGGCCGCTGCTTAGGCGTCGGTGCGGGAGACGATGCGGAAGCGTTCGCGTTCGCCTGCACCGCGCAGGGGGTAGTCCTTGCGGAGCGGGTGGGCGGGGTAGTCCTCCCACGTCAGGATGCGGCGGAGGTCGGGATGGTTGTCGAAGCGGATGCCGTACATGTCGAAGACCTCGCGCTCGGGCCACTCGGCGCCGGCCCACAGGTCGCAGACGGAATCGACGTGCAACGCTGGGTCTTCTTCGATGCCCTCGGTGGGCTTCGAGGGGTCGAGGTAGACCTTGACGTAGAGATTCGTGTTGCGCTGGGTGGATTGCAGCGTGTAGACGACCGCGAACCGGCCGATGGTCTGGGCGGGGTAGTTGAGATAATCGATGCCCGTGATATCCGAGAGGAAGTCGTACTTCGTGCGCTCGTCGGTCTTGAGGAAGGCGAGGACGGCGTGCAGGTCGCCCGGCTCCACGACGAGGGAGGTCTGGTCGCGGTACTCCGTCGCGCGGAGTCGCGCGTCGGGGAAGGCTTCCTTGACGAAGGGGATATCGGGGTGGTTGATGGTCGGCTTGGCGGGATCGCTCATGCGAGCAGTGTAGGTTCAGGCGCGCGCCGCTGCGAGGCGATCCGCCGACTCCTGCACCTGTGTTGGGGTTCCCCACAGGAGTACGGGCGTCTCTGGCGGCAGGTGCTGGGCGATCATCTCCGCGAGACCCTCCTCGGGGAGGATGCCCGCGGGGGCCGGCACACGCTCGAGGCAGGCGTCGAAGTCGTCTGTGTCCGCAGGGGCTGCGATGTTCTCGTGGATGTAGCAGGAGGCGAGGGGTGCGAGCGTCTCGAAGGCCCGCCGGCAGTGGTCCTCGGCGTCTTCGATCATGTCTGCTTCGAAGAGGGCGGCCACGGAGAGGGCGAGCCCGATGGGCTGGCCGGCGCGATCGGCGAGGAAGCTCCTACAGCGGTGGGCGTCGCAGAGCACGTGCCGGGCGTGTGGGCGGAGCAGCAGGGTCGCGTCGGAGGCTTCGAGGGTCGGAGCAAGCGCGTCGCACCAGGCGTGGAGCGACCTGAGCCCATCGGGGAGCCAGGTCTGGGCGTCACGCGTGAAGAGCCCCTCCTCGGAGCGTGTGCCCGACCAGGCGATGACGCGTTGCCCGGGCAGCGCGGCTGCGGCTTCCGGGGTGAGGTGCCAAGGCTCGGGGAGCAGCGGGTTGAGATTCAGCACACCCGCAAACGGCTTGGCCGAGTCGAGGTGGGTCGCGGTCCGCGCGAAATCGGCCCACTGTTCATCGCGGATAACGACGAGCGGGCGGGTCATCCGTCGGCTTCGTCCGGTGCGCCGCCCGCAGCTGCGATGGTGGCGCGCACGCGCTTGGTGAGTCGCGCCTTCGCGCCGCCTACCTGGCGCTGTTCTTCCTGGAGGTCATCGAGCGCGTCGAGCAGCTTGTCGCAGTGCTCGGGCTGGGCGTCACGGAACTTCATGAGGTTGGCAAAGCCCCGGTAGTGTTCGACCGAGGGCATGCGCGTGAGGGAGACGAGGCCGGGCGTTCCCGCGACGAGGCGCACCAGACGGCGCGCGACGACACCCTCGATCTTGTATTCCTTGGCGATCGCGTTGGCCGTCCGAGCGCCCTCGGGGAGGGCGTGGAAGATCGCCTTGGTGTGCTCGTGTATGCGCGCGCCGATGTCGCCGAGACGCTCGGCCTGCTCTGGAGGCAGCGGCGCGTGCCGCGCGTCGTCTTGTGAGCGGTCGGGCGAAGTGGGTGCTTGGTCGTTCACGCGGTGGCGTCCATGAGTGCGTCGTAGAGGTCGGGGATGCCGGTGCCGTGGGTGGCGACGGTCTCGATAAGCCCGCGTTGTCCGGCGATCTCGCGCAGGTCGCGGACGAGTTCGTTCTGCCCGGAGTGGTCGGCCTTGTTGCAAACGAAGAGGTCGGCTATCTCGAGGATACCTGCCTTGTCCATCTGGACGGCGTCGCCCATGCCCGGTACGAGGACAACGGCGGTGTGATCGACGTGCTCGCGGATGCGGACCTCGTTCTGCCCGGCGCCGACGGTCTCGATGAAGAGCGTGTCGAATGGGCCGTGCCCGTCGATGGGGGGGCAGCCTCCGACGAGTTCGATGATCTCGTCCAGCGAGCGGTAGTCCTCGCCGCCGATGGCGAGCGAGCGGTAAAAGACGTTCTCCTCGAGGCGGTTGAAGTCCACGCGGAGCCTGTCGCCGAGGAGCGCGCCGGAGGTGATGGGGCTCATCGGGTCGAACGCGAGGACGGCCACGCGCTCCGGTGTGCCTGCTTTTTCGGCCCGCCGTGCGTGTTCCGAGGCGAGGGCTGCGACGAGCGTTGACTTGCCCGCGCCGGGGGATCCGGTCACGCCGATGACGCGCTTGGGTCGCCTGCGGGGTGCGTCGCTTCGGACGGAGCCGTTGGGATCGTGCGCGAGCGAGATATCGCGCGCCAGCTGGGCTGTGGGGTGATCCGTGATCTTGGGGCTGCGACCCTTGGTCGCGCTGCGGACGGCCTCGACGACTTCGAGGAGGCCGGTGCCCGTCGGAAAGCAGCGGGCGATGCCACCGTCGAGAAGGGCTTGCACGTCCTTCTCGGGGAGGATCCCGCCCATGTGTACTTCGATGTCGCGCCTGCCGACGGTGTCGAGCCCATCGAGGAGGCGCGGGCCCAAGACGAGGTGCGAGTTGGACATCATGCTGGCAGCGATGACATCAACATCTTCGTCGCGGGCGGAGATGGCGAGCGAGCGCGGTGTTTGCCAGAGCCCCGAGTAGATGACGTGCACACCCGAATCGCGGAGGGCGCGGGCGATGACTTTGACGCCGCGATCGTGCCCGTCGAGCCCCATCTTGCCGAGGAGGACACGCGGGCGGTGGGGGAGATCGGCGCAGCGGTCTTTGCGTTCGAACTCCGTGGTGGCGGTGCTGAGTTGGGTTCCGGCCATGGGTCCGATCGCTCCTTTCCGGTACCGCTCTCGTGCGGCATTGGGGGGAGCAATCGTACGCGATTCTTCGCATACGGGCACTTGGGCCCGACCATGAGCGGGTTTAGCCCCTCTTGCTGTGGGCCCTGTTGGGGATCGTGCGCACAACGGGGGAGCCGAAGACGGTCAGGGGGCTGAGCGTCTTCTGGGCGCCTGGAGCGACGACGATGACCTCGAGTTGGGCCCTGCGGAGGGCGGTGACAAGGTCGCGCCCGAGCCCCTCGGCTGCGGCACCGGGCCAGAGCTCTCGCGCCTGGACGGAGCGCGGGTCGGGTGTGTCGATGATGATGAGGCCGCTGCGATCCGGGCGATGGCGCTGTTCGGTAATGGGCATGCCCGCGAGCCATTGGCACTTGAATCCGCTGCAGGAGGCGGGGCGTTCCCGGTAGATGCTGCACCCTCCGCCGCCCTTGGCGGCGAGGTGCTCACGGCTGATGGTGATGGGCACGAAGGAGGGCTGGCCGTCGTCGGGGTGCCTGTGTCGTGCAGCGTTGAGGTGTGGGCAGGGGGTCCACTCGGGCTTGTCGAGTTCGGTGATGGCCATTGCGGAGCAGCAGGCGTTGCACTCGCCGCAGCTGCGGGTGCGTGATTGCTGGTTGCGTTTTTTCGAGCCATCACCAGGGCGAATTGATCGCACTTTGACCACCCCTTTGACACGCTTGGTTGTGCGCTTGCTGCCCATGCCTACTCCGCTGTGATGAAGACGTTGGTGTGGGTATCGGGCGTTGGTGTGCGTGGGTCGAGCGGGATGCGCGGTTTCTTTGAGCGAAACGGGGCCGATAAGCGGTTCGAGGTTGTGGGGTGGCGGGTGCAAAAACGAAAAGCCCGGCTTCGAGGGCCGGGCAAGTGTGTATCCGTGATGTGGTGGAGTGCTTACCAGCCGCCGCGGCCGCCGCCGCCACCGCCGTACCCACCGCCGCCGCCGCCACCGCGGCCGCCGCCGTACCCACCACCGCCGCCGCCACCGTAGCCACCGCCGCCGCCGGAACGGGGCTGGCGCTCACGGGCTTCGTTGACGACGAGGTTGCGCCCGTCGCAGTCTTGGCCGTTGAGGGCGTTGATGGCGGTCTGGGCGTCGGAGTCGTTCATTTCGACGAAGCCGAAGCCGCGGGAGCGGCCGGTTTCGCGGTCCATGATGATCTTGACGTCGGTGACGGTGCCGTGGGCACCGAAGAGCTCGCTGAGCTCGTTCTCAGAGATGCGGAACGGGAGGTTCCCAACGTACATGCGCATAATGCTGCGTATCCAAATTCCCAAGAGCGGATCGTTCGGATCGGATGGGTGCTCTCGGGCAGGAACCACTCGACCAGCCGTCCCCTGCACAAGCCGGGGGCACGGCGAGGTGAAGTGTACCCGTGTTGGGCGCGATCGCGCGGAAAAATCGTGCCCGGTGGGTGTCACCGCGGGCGAGGTCCCCTCAATGCGGGTTCATTGCGGGATCGAGCGCGTGCGGCTCACCACTCCGGGCCGCCGGCGTAGCGGCCGTAGATGTCCGCCATCGCCTGGACCATTTCGCCAAGAGTGCAGCCGGCGAGGGCGCCGTCGACCAGAGCGGGCATGACGTTCTGGTTCTGCTGGGCTGCGTCGCGGATGGTCTCGAGCGCTTCGGCGACCTTGGCATCGTCGCGCTTCTCTTTGAAGGCCTTGAGGCGTTCGACCTGGTCCACCTCGACCTGGTGGGAGATCTCAAGGATCTCCACTTGGCGGTCCTCGTTCTCGTCGACGTACTCGTTGAC
>CAZNUZ010000018.1:0-37479 GCA_964576725.1 uncultured Phycisphaeraceae bacterium | reverse complement strand
CGGGATGTACTTGAACTGTCTCAGCTCGACCATCTTCGTATCGACGAGCACGAGCTTCAGATCGCTGGGCTTCTGCGTGTACAGGAAGCCCATGATGATCGCGTTCATGCACACCGACTTGCCCGAGCCCGTCGTGCCCGCGATGAGCATGTGCGGCAGCGATGCCAGATCCGTCACGAGCGGTGTGCCCGAGGCGTCTTTGCCCAGGAAGAGGGGCAGCTTCATCTTGGCGGCCTTCTCGTTGCCCGCCATCAGCTCCTTGAGGCGCACCTTCTCCTTCTTCTGGTTGGGCACCTCGATGCCGATCGTGTCCAGGCCCTCGGTGTTCGGGACGATGCGCACGTTCACCGCACGCAGCATGCGCGCGATGTCCGACGAAACGCTCTGCACGCTCGAGACCTTCGTGCCCGGCGCGAGCGCGACCTGGTAGAGCGTGATGACCGGGCCCGACTCGATGCTCACCACTTCGCCGTCGATCTTGTACGTGGTGAGCGCCTGCTCCAGCGCCTCCGCCTGCTCGCGGACGTACTGCTCCATCTCGGCGTTGTAGTTCTCTTCGGGGTCCTCGAGCAGGTCGAGGCCGGGGAACTTGTAGCTCTTGTCGGCCTCCTCCTCGCTCCTGCGCTGGGCGCGGAGGGCGTCGAGGTCCTCGTCGCTCGCCTTCGACACGCTCTTGCCCGCGAAGCGGATGGGCAGTTTGGAGATCTTGTCCTTGAGCGCGTCGGCGTCGAAGACCTGAGGGGCGCCGGGCATGTCCTCGTCGTCCTCGTACTCCTCTTCGATCTCGTCCGCGGGCTCCTCGTCGTAGACCTCTTCCTCCGCGGCCTCTTCGACCACGGCCTTGTCCACGTCGAAGTCCGCCGCCCCGCCCAGGCCACCCGCGTCTTCGTCGAGGGTGACGGCGGGCTCGTTGAGCTTGATCTTCTTGGTGTGCTTGGCCGCGGTCTTGACGGCCTGCTGGACCCGGCGGAGACGCTCGTCGTCGTCGAGGTCGTTCGCCCGCTCGAGCGCACGCCGGCGACGCTCCTCCATGCGCTCGGAGACGAGCGCGAGCGCGTGGCGCATCCGCTCGGCGGAACGCTCGTACAGGGCCGCGAGCATCTCGGGCACCACGATCAGCCAGCGGTCAAAGGCCACAGTCGCGCCGATGGCAGCGAGGCCCAAGAGCGCCACAGCGGTGCCGAGCGTGCTGAGCCGGGCCGTCAGTTCCGCGACCCCGACGACCGCGATCAGGCCCCCCGCGCCCTCGGGGAAGGCCGTCGCTGCGGGGAAGAAGAGCGCGTGCATGCCCGAGAACGAGAGCCCCAGCAGCACCACGCCCAACAGCCGCAGCGCGGGGTGGCCCACCGGCCGGCGCAGGCCCGAGCAGACCAGGAACCAGCCCAGAGAGAAGAGCACGATCCACGCGCCGATGCCCAGCATCGCGAAGCTGTGGTACGCGAACGCCGCCCCGAAGGCGCCGATCAGGTTGCTGTAATCACTATTGAGGGGGGCGACCGCGTGCGAGGGCGGGTCCGCGATGTCGAACGACGCGAGTGCCGCAGCCGCGACACCCCACACCGCCACCAGCAGGATCCACACGAGGCGCAGCGCCGGGGAGGGCTCGTACTCATGGCGCACGCTTTGCGCACGCGACGTCTTGGGTCGGCTTGCCATACCGGACCTTATCGACCCGAAGGGCGATCGGTGGCGAGAATCGGGGGCCCATACATCCGGGGGGCACTGCGCCTCGAGAGCGCGCTCAGACGCGCCCGCCCTCAGCGAGAGCGATGATCATCGCCTCCACCCCGTTGCTCGCGGTCTCAGCGCTCATCGAGGGTGTGATGGGTGGCAGGCCCACGACCTGCTCGGGCAGCATGGGGACGTGCACGAAGCCCGCGGGGATCGTGTGGCCCGTGGTGGAGAGATGGTGCAGAAGGGCGTACGAGACCTGATTGCAGAGATAGCGCCCCGCGTCGCGGCCGTCCCAGCTCGGCACCCCCGCAGCCCGGCAGGCCGCGATCATCGGTTCGATGGGCAGCGTGCTCAGATACCCGCCCGGCCCTCCGGGGACGACCTGCTGGTGCTGGGGCTCGTTCCCCGCGTTGTCGGGGATGCGGTAGTGCTTGAGGTTGCTGTACACCTGCTCGACGACGAGTGCCGCGAGGCGGTACCCCTGCCCGAGACACACGACCGCCTCGGGGTCGTGCTCCTGGTAGGCCCCGATGAGGGTGCGCTCGGCTACGAGATCGACGCAGGGCAGGACCGCCGTCACGAGTTCTACGCCAGCGATCCCCTTCGACTTCAGCGCCCGGAGGATCTCGAGGCTGGGGTTGATCGTCTGGTTGTTGAAGGGCTCGAATGCAGTAAGAAGTACGCGCACGCCACAGGCTAACACCGATTCCGTGCGGAGGTACCCGATCAGGGGAATACCATGTCGCCGAGACGCACGAGGGCCGTATGCACACTTCTCATCCCTTCACCGAACTGCACCCCCACGAGGCGGCGGCGCTGATCCCCGACGGGGGGTTCGTGGGTTTCTCCGGTTTCACAGCAGCGGGGGCGGCGAAGGCGGTGCCTCGCGCGCTCGCAGAGAAGGCCGAGGCGATGCACGCCGCCGGCGAGCCGATGCGCATCCGCGTGCTCGCGGGGGCTTCCACGGGATTCGACATCGACGAACGGCTCGCGCGTGCCGAGGCGATCTCCTGGCGTGCGCCCTTCCAGAGCGCACGCACGCTCCGATCGCAGATCAACGCCGGCAAGACCGACTTCGTCGACATGCACCTCTCGCACGTCGGACAGATGCTCGAGTTCGGGTTCCTGGGCGAGCTCGATGTCGCGGTCGTCGAGGCGACCGACGTCACGATAGACGGGCGGATCTACCTCACTTCGTCCTCGGGCGTCTCCCCCAGCATGCTCCGGCAGGCCAAGCGCATCATCGTCGAACGCAACACCGCCCACTCCCCGCGCCTCGCCGAGATGCACGATGTCACCGTCTTGCCCAGGCCGCCCCAGCGTGATCCGATCCCGCTGCGGCATGCGCTCGACCGTGTCGGTGTCCCCTTCGTGTCGGTGGATCCGAGTCGCATCGCCGGGGTGGTGCACACGGAGGAGCTCGATGGGGCGTCGGCGTGCAGAGCCTCCGACGCGGTGAGCGCCGGCATCGCGGAGCACATCACCGCCTTCCTACTCGCAGAGATGCGTGCGGGCCGGATCCCCAGCGAGTTCCTGCCCGTGCAGGCGGGGGTGGGCAACGTGGCGAACGCGGTGCTCGGAGCGCTGGGCGCGCACCCCGGCATCCCGCCCTTTGTGATGTTCACCGAGGTGCTGCAAGACTCGCAGATCGAGCTCATGCGCGCGGGCAGGCTGCTCGGGGCCTCGACCTCCGCGCTGGCACTCCCCGACGAGCTCATGCGGTCGGTCTACGCCGACATGGGCTTCTTTGCCCCTCGCGTGGTCCTGCGCCCGACGGAGATCTCCAACAGCCCCGAGCTCGTGCGCCGGCTCGGGGTGATCGCCATCAACACCGTCCTCGAGATGGACCTCGCGGGGTGCGCCAACTCCACCCACGTCGCGGGGACCGATCTCATGAACGGCATCGGCGGTTCGGGCGATTTCGTCCGTAACGCCTACCTCTCGATCCTCGTTGCGCCCAGCATCGTCCGGGGGGGCAAGGTCTCCGTGGTCCTGCCCATGTGCTCGCACGTCGATCACAACGAGCACTCCGTCCAGATCCTCGTCACCGAGCAGGGCCTCGCCGACCTGCGCGGCCTCGGGCCGGCCGACCGTGCGCGGGCCATCATCGATCGCTGTGCGCACCCCGCCTACAAGCCCGCTTTGCGCTCGTACCTCAAGAACGCGGGCCCCGGGCACATCCGGCACGACCTCGCGCGGTGTTTCGAGATGCACGCCCGACTCGCAGAGACGGGATCCATGCACCCCGACGGCTACGGGTTGTAGCCGGGCGCGTGCGCGTATCTCGGCGTTCCGGTAGCATCGGGCGACCCCGAACCGAAGCGCCGAGGACCCCGTTGCCGCTGCACGCTCGAACCCACCGCCGTACCGCTGCCTGCAGCGCCGCCCTCCTCGCACTCTGCGCGGGCCTGGCGGTATCGCCGGCCTCGGCGCAGCCTTCGGTTGACGCCCTCACCGTCGAGGCTCCCGCCTTCGCAGGCGAGTCGTTCGAGGGTGTGGACCTCCCCGTGACCCCGCGCGACGGGATGATCGAGATGGGCGCAGCACGCGTGTGGGCCTGGGCCACCGGCCCGACACGACGCTTGCTCCTCGACCGCGACGCCCGCGTGGTGCTCGGGCCCTTCGAGTTCCACGCCGACCGCGCATCGGTCTGGATCGAGCCCATCCGCGTCACCGACCCCGGGAACCCCAACCCGCTCGCGCGCGGCGAGCGCGAGGCGTACCAGGTCGCGGCCTACTTCGATCGCGTCCGCACACCCGCGGGCCAGCCGGGCATCGCGCAGGCCGGCGAGCGGCTGCTCGTCACGGGGATCATCGTGGGCCCGCCGCCCACACTCACCGCCGATCGCCTGCGTAATCAGGCCGCTCCGCGCACCCGGTTCGTGCAAGACTCCGAGGCGCGGCTCGCCCGGCATCTCGGGCTGATCACGGGTGAGAAGCAGGCCGCCACCCCGCAGGCCCCGCCCGTTGTCTTCGAGTTGCCCACGCCCGTCGGCACGGACCCTGTGCAGGTCGCGCTCGCGCCCGCCTTGCAAGACCAACCGCTGCGCGTCGAGGCGGACGGCATGCTCGTCGAGGGCGAGGGCGACGCGCTTGTGCGCACCGGCAGGCGCACGACGCCCCGCCCCGATCTCCAGCCGCAGCGAGTCGTGGATACCCGCGCTGAGATCCCCGCCTACACCCGCACCGCGCCCGTCGCTCCTCCCAGGCGGCGCATCAGTTTCAACGCCCCCGAGATCGCCAGCATGACCGACGAAGGCGAACGCGCGGTCGTCATGAGCGGGGGGGTGGCGTTCACCGCGACCCCGGCCAACCCGCTCGCCGAGCGTGCGCTCCAGCTCACCGCCACGCGCGCGGTGGTCTTCCTCAATGAAGATGCCCCAGACGCAGCGGCCGCCAACCTCGACGCCAACTCCATCGCCGGCATCTATATGGAGGGTGACGTCGTTGCGACCGACGGCGCGTACACCCTCCGCGGCGGGCAGGTCTACTACAACCCGCAGACCGATGAGGCCGTCGTGCTCGACGCCGTCTTTTGGACGGTCGACGAACGCCGGGGCATGCCCCTCTACATGCGCGCGGGCGAGATCCGCCAGCTGAGCCTGAGCGCGTGGTCCGCGACGGACGTCACGCTCTCGAACGTGGCCTTCGCCGAGCCGCACTTCGCCATCGGGGCGACGGATGTCACGATCACCGTGCCCACGCGTGCGCCGGGCGGTGATGCGAGCGCGACGGGTTCGCCCAGCGTCTCGGCCTCGAACGTCTCCTTCCGTGCGGGCGGGGCTGCGATGATCTCCGTGCCGAGTGTTACGGGCGAGGTGCGGCAGTCGCCCCTGCGCGAGGTGCGGTACGACAATGTCGCGGGTGATAACGCCGTGCGCACCAAGTGGGACATCTACGCGCTCGCGGGGATCGATGCGCCCGCGGGCTCGCGCGCCGACCTGCTTGTGGACGCGTACACCGAGCGCGGGCCGGCGCTGGGGTTCGATCTCTCGTGGGACCGCCCCGGGATCAACGGCGGCGTCTTCGGCTACCTCATCTTCGATAACGGCACGGACGAGCTCTCCTCCGGGGCCGACATCGACCGCGACGACGAATTCCGCGGCGTGCTCACCGCTGAGAACATCTGGCGCGTCACCGACGATTGGACCCTCTTCCTCGAAGGCTCCTACATCTCCGATGCGGCGTTTATCGACGCCTTCTTCGACCGCGAGGCCGAGACGCGCCGGGAGTTCACCAACTCGCTCTACGCCCGCCGGCTCCGCGCGAACGAGCTCCTCTCGTTCGAGGTCCGCGGCTCGCTCAACGACTTCGTCGCCAACGAGGACATCCTGCAGAGCGTCGGCGCACAGACCGAGCGACTGCCCGAGCTACGATACGCGCGGGTCGCGGAGGATATCGGCCCCTTGAGCTACACCGCGAACGCACGCGCGGGCATGGTGCGTTTCAACTTCGATGAGGTCGAGGCGCGCGAGCGCGGCCTCGATACCAACCGCAGGTCGCGCGCGGGCCTCGGGATCCGCCCGGGCGATTCCGTCGCCGACCGCCTCCAGCTCGCGGGCCTCGATCAGGGCGAAGTGCTCCGCTTCGACACGCGCCACGAGCTCGAGCTCCCGCTCAACGTGGGGCCCTTCAGCGTCGTGCCCTTCGCGGTCGGGCGATTCACCGCCTACGACAACGAGTTCGATTCCTTCCGCGGCGCCGGCGACTCCGACGAAGAGGCCTACCGCCTCTGGTCCGCGCTCGGCACACGCATCAGCACGTCGATCGTCAAGGTTGACGCTGCGGTGCAGTCCAGGGCCTTCGACCTCAACGGTATCCGGCACATCATCGAGCCGAGCGTTACCGCGTGGCAGGGCGCGTCGACGATCGACCCCGCCCTCTTGCCCGTCTACGACAACTCGGTGGAGTCACTCGCCGACGGCACGGTGGTGCGCGCGGGCGCTCGACAGACTTGGCAGACCAAACGCGGGGGCGACTTCGCCGAAGAGGGCGTCTACACCGTCGACTGGATCACGCTCGATACGAACTACGTCTGGTCCTCCGATGATGCGCCCGTTGATTCTCCCTACGGGCTCTTCTACGAGGCGCGGCCGGAACTCTCGAACCTCGGCGAGCACGTTCAGGCCGACCTGGTCTGGCTCGCCACCAACGCGCTTGCCGTGACCTCGGACGTGCTCTACGACGTCGAAAACGAGCGGCTCGCCCGCTTCGCTGCGGGCCTGAGCCTCGATCACGGTCCGGGCTTGTCTTCCTTCATGCAGTACCGCGAGATCGATGTCCTCGACGGGACACGCCTCCGCGCGGGCACCCGCTACGAGCTCACACGCAAGTACGCCTTCGAGCTCTCGTCCACCTGGAACCTCGACGACGATTCGTTCCAGCGTGTGGGACTCGATATCGAACGCCGCTTCCCGCAGTGGACGGTCACGTTCGCGCTCGATGTCGACAACACATCCGACAACCTGAGCTTCGGCATCAGCGCGCGGCCTGTGGGCATCGGCGGTGCGGGCCGGGCCCGGCTCTTTACCGATCCAGAGAACCTCACCACGCCCGTGCGCACCGCGGCGAGCCTCCGGCGATCGAGCTCCGTCGGCGGGCCCTTCGACGCGCGGTGAACCCAATGCCTACTCGGCTTGGTGCTCCATTTTTCTCGGGGTGAGCCGCGGCCTAGCCGAGTCGGATTCGGCCTACGCAGGCGATGACAAAAACGAAACAGGCCCACGCTCTCGCGCGGGCCCGGTGGGTTCGTCTGGATCAACGGGCACGAGGCCGGTCGGATCAGGCGTCGATCGAAGTGACCTTCACACGCATCAGGCGCTGGCGGTGGCCCTGCTTGCGGCGGTAGCCCTTGCGGCGCTTGAACTTGATGACGTCGATCTTCTTGTCCTTGAACTCACGGTCCACGATGTCGGCAACGACCTTAGCGCCCGAGACGTAGGGGGAGCCGACCTGCACGCCGCCCTCACCGCCGAGGAGGATCACACGGTCGAAGGTGACCTGCGTGGCGTCCTCGGGGAGCTCGCGGATATCCACCACGAGCACGTCGTCGGTGGAAGCTTTGATCTGCGTGCCGCTGTCTTCGAAGATGGCGTACATCACGCACCTCGTGAGTGGCGGTTCGGCTCGCACGACGCGGTCGCGGTGCCTGGAAGCCGCCTTGGGGGACCGAAAGAACACCCGCCTCCTCTGGCAGGTGGGCAGGGAGTCTAGGCAGCCCACAGCGATTGGCAAGCGCACCAAGCGCCTGCTTGGCACCGAGGGTTGATTTCAGCTCGCCCCGGCCCCGCTCGGCCCTAGACCTCGATTCAGACGGTCATCGCCTGCGGCTCGAGCCAGAAGCCCGCGGGGGCGTCGAGATCCTGAGCCATCTCGGCGAGGGCTTTGGGTGTCAGGTCGAGCAGGGGCGTCTCGATATCGGGTGTGGTACCTGTCAGGGAGCCCTCTTCGAGCCAGGCGATCCGTGAGAGGAGCATGGCCCGCTCGGCGGCCTGTGAGAGGGCGTCGAGATCGCGGCCGCAGGCGATGGGCCAGACGACGCGTTCGCACCCGCGCGAGAGCGCGCAGGCGAGGGCGGAGAGGAGGGCAGCGGGGGTGGCCAGACGCGGGAACGCGCCCGATGCGTCGGTGCCCGCGGTGCCGGCGTCGATGACCTCGGCGTACCCGCGGGTCGCCGCCTGGGATTGCACGCACGCGAGGGCCGAGCCGTGATCGAACTCGTCGGTCCCGAAGAGCCCGGCGCTCGCGGGCGGCACCCAGACCACGGGCACCCGGCGCTCGGCCTCAAGGAGGCAGGCAACGGTGCTGGCGAGTCCGCCGTTGGCGATGACGAGCGCGGGTGGAGTCGTGGTCATGGATTGGTTATCGGTCACAGACGCCCGTGACGCAGAATCTTCGGCGGGAATCGCCCCGAGGCCCGGTCAGGCCGCCCGGGGCGGAAGGTGGCATAAGGGGGTGGTCAGTCGAGTTGGGCCCTCTGGGCCTGGCGATCGCCCAGGAGCTTGGCCCGCAGGAGCAGGACCGCGGTGTGGAGCTGGGGGTCGAGGCCGTCCTCGATGAGCACGTCGGGGTCGGTGACTTCGTCGATGAGCGCCCGCCCCTGGCGATCCACCGGGACGATGTCCGCGTCGCGGCGCACGATCAGCGCCTCCGAGATCTCCGCGGGGGTCATTCGCACTTCGACGTCGGGGGCGATGCCCCACGAGGACTCGCCCGGCTGACGGTGGATCAGCCGGCCCGAGGGCAGTTTGTAGTACTGGGTCGTGAGCTTGAAGGCGGCTTTGCCCGCGCGGTCGAGGGGGAAGATCCGCTGGACGGAGCCCTTGCCGTAGGTGCGTGAGCCGACGAGGACCGCTTTATCGTGGTCCTGCAGCGCGCCGGCGACGATCTCCGAAGCGGAGGCCGAGCCGCCGTTGACGAGCACCACCACGGGCATGTCGCCGATGAGCGCTCGCCCCGCGCGGGCCCGCTGGATGTCTTGCACCCGCCCGTCGGCGTCTTCTTGGGTCACGACGATGCCGCCGTCCATGAAGAGGTTGGCGAGATCGACCGCCTCGTTGAGCAGGCCGCCCGAGTTGTACCGCAGGTCGAGGATGAGGGCATCGAGGCCCTGGCGGCGCATGTCGTTGATCGCGGAGCGCGTCTGATCGGTCGCGCCGTTAAGGAACTGCGACAGCCGCACGTACCCGATCCGGTGCTCGGGGTCGACGAACCAATCCCAGGTGTCTTCGCTCGCGCCGTCGCGCTTCCAACCCCGGGCGGCGTAGAGGGGGATGACCTCGCGGCTCAGGGTGAAGTTGATGAGCCGTTCCTCGCCCTCCCGCTGGACACCCAGGACGACCGAAGTGCCCGCGGGCCCGGTGATGCGCTCGATCGCGGAGTCGACGGAGAGGCCGATGGCGTTGTCGCCGTCGATCTCGGCGATGATGTCGCCCGGGCGGATGCCGGCGCGGAAGGCCGGCGTGCCGGCGACGGGTGTCACGACCTCGAGCTCGAGGTCCTCGGACTGCGTGATCTGGATGCCCACGCCCTTGAAGTTGCCCTGCGTCGTGCGGTTGGCCCGCTCGATGGACTCGGGCCAGTAGAACTGCGAGTACTCGTCGAGGCTCGCGCTCGCGCCGTTGCCGAACTCGTGGAGCAGCGCCTCGAAGGGGACGTTGAGCGTCTCGTCGTTGATGCGCTCGAGGATGCGCATGGCGCGGTCGATGTCGTAGAAGCCCAGGTCGCGTTCGAGGCCTTCGATCGCGATGCGGTTGGCGTTGAGCCGGTCGAGGAAGCCCTTCAGCGCGATCTCGTTGCGCATCTCGGGGATGGCCTCGGCGAGCTCGGGCGTCGTCGCCATCGTGCGCAGCGTCTCGAAGCCGCCCAGCAGCATGTCGCGCACGGGGACGTGGTCGATGTGACTCGAAGACGCGCGCTTCAGGGCTGCTGCGACCATCTCGGGCTTCAGCCCGCGGATGCGCTCACGCCATGTTGCGCCCGTCTCGTTGTACGGGGGCAGCGCGGGCTCGCCCTCGGCGACGCGCTCGGCAGAGACCATGTCGTAGAGCGTGCGCGGGGCGTAAAAACCGATCATCCCGCGACGCTGAGAGAGACGGTTCCAGTCTTCTTCGTACGCGCGGTCGACCTCGTGCAGCACGTGCAACGCGCTGAAGAGGCGGAACGCCGGCATCCACTCGCCTTGTGCCTCGTGCGTGCGGGCCGCCTCGGCCGCGGCGGTGACGATCTGCGCGACGTGAGGCCGGCGGTCGAAGTCCGCGGGGTCGCCGAGCAGGTCCTGCTCCTCCAGGAGGAGGGTCAGGGCCTGCGCGTGGTCGTTCTCTTCGAGCGCGTCGCGGCGTTCGGCTGCGAGCTCGAGCAGCCGCGTGTCGCGGGCGAGCGTGCGGTCCTCGGAGAGTGCAGAGAAGGCCCGGAGCTCCTCAGCGAGCGCTCGGGAGAGCGGGTCGGACGGGACGTCGCCCCCCGCGAGGAGTTCGACCGTGGTGCCGTCACCCCGCTCCGCGGATCGCCACACACGCTCGGACCAGTCGTGGAGATCCGGGGTGGAGGCGGCGATCGAGTGAGCCGCGGCCCCTGCTGCGAGCAGGGTGGCGGCGGCGAGCGAAGTGAGTGTGCGGACGGCATGAAGCATGGACATGCGTGATTGATCCCTCAAATGTGGACAGGTGTTCGGCCTGTCGGCTCCCTGTGATGGGCGGCTCGTGATCCAGTATGACAACCGGCGAGCGATCCCTCTTCTTCCGAATCGGGCACTCGGTTGTACCGGGACGAGTCGCGGGCGGTGCCGATCGGATCTTGCCCCTCGTTTTGGGGTCCCAGTCGACACAGATATCAGCGTCATCGATGATCCCGTGGGCATGGATTGGTTTTGGGACGCTCGGAGCCCCTCCGCCTACCCTCTCCGGATGATCCCCGCCCGCATGCTGAGCACGATTCTGGCGAGCGCTCCCGCGCCTGAGACGGGCGCGGGGGCATCGGGTTCCGAGCCGGCGATCCGGCTGATGATCGTGCTGGCGGGCGTGAGCGTGGTCACGCTACTTGCGATCGTGCTCCTGATGGCCCTTCGTCGATCGTTGCACAAGCCTCCACCCAAGCAGGCCGGCCCCCCCGCGGAAGCGGGTTCGACGGAGAGCCCGTGGTCGATCGCAGGCCGGCGAGCGGCCCCCGAGCAGGGGCCGGGCCCGTCGGGCGGGCCCTCGATCGATGTTCCGGGCGATGCGGACCCGAACGACGACACCTGGCAGGGCCCCTCCCCGTGACGGCGGCGCTCGGCTCGGATCGCCCGGTCGCTGTGGTGACCGGCGGTGCCCGGCGTGTGGGGCGTGCGATCTGCCTCGAGCTCGCGCAGAGCGGCTGCGACATCGCGCTGACGTACCGCACTTCCGAACCCGAGGCGCTCGAGACGGCGGCCATGATCGAAGCGCTGGGCGTGCGCGTGCGCACCGACCGACTCGATCTGGAGCGGCCAGAGGAGGCGCAGGACTATGCGCAGCGGATCGAACGCGAGAGCCGGCGTCTCGATGTGCTGGTGCACAACGCCTCGGTCTACGAGCCGTGCGCGCTGGCGGACACCGACACCAAACGCATGGAGCGCGATTACAGGGTGCACTGCGTCTCGCCGACGCTCTTGACGAGCACCTTGGCGGGGCGACTGTGCGCGAGTGAGTTGCAGGGCGGCGGCGCGGTCGTGGTGATGTGTGACATTCACGCGATGGGCCTGCCGAGGAGCGGCTTTGCGAGCTATTCCGCGTCGAAGGCGGCGGCGGTCGAGCTCGTGCGCACGCTCGCGGTGGAGCTCGCGCCCGGTGCGCGGTGCAACGGGGTGGCGCCGGGCGTCGTGGCCTGGCCGGACGCGGGGTACGAGTCGGACGCGCCCACGCAGGAGCGCTACCTGGAGCGCGTGCCGCTCCAGCGCTCGGGGACGCCCGAGGAGGCTGCACGGCTCGTGCGATTCCTGGCGTTGGAAGCGACGTACACGACGGGGCACATCGTTCCGATCGACGGCGGCCGGCGCCTGCGGTGAGTGCGGCCTGTTGCGATCAGTCCTGTTGCGGTCAGTCCAGAGCGGGATCGGTCTGGCCGAGCTCGGCAAAGGCCGCGATGCGAATCCGGCAGGAATCACATCGCCCGCAGGCCTTGCCCTCGTCGTCGGGGTCGTAGCACGAGTGGGTCAGAGCGTAATCGACGCCCAGGGCGAGGCCCTTCTTGATGATCTCGGCCTTGGTGAGGTGCATGAGCGGCGCGACGACCGCGGGTGCGCGCCCCTCGACGCCCGCCTTGGTGCCCACGTCGATGACACCTTGGAACGCGTCGACGAACTCGGGCCGGCAGTCGGGGTAGCCGGAGTAATCGACGGCGTTGGCCCCGATGTAGATGCGCTTGGCATCGAGCACTTCGGCGTACCCCAGCGCGTAGGCGAGGAAGATGGTGTTGCGCGCCGGGACGTAGGTGATGGGGATGTCGGCTTCGCGGCCTCTCTGCTGGTCGTGGTCAAAGGGGGCGTCGGACTTGGGCACCTCGATGTCGGCGGTGAGTGCCGAGCCTCCGAAGGCCGCCAGATCGATGTCCAACACCCGATGATCGTGCGCGCCGAGATGGTGCGCGACACGCGTCGCGGCCTCGAGTTCGACCCGGTGCCGCTGGCCGTACCGCACGGTCAGGCAGTGGGGGGCGAACCCGTCGGCGCGGGCGATCGCGAGGCAGGTGGCCGAATCGAGCCCCCCCGAGAGGAGGACAACGGCGTTGGGGCGGTGTGGAGGGGGAGCAGGGTGCACGGCCCGGAGGATAGGCCGGCGGGCGGGTGGATCGCTCGCCCGGTTCGGGCTACGATCACGACCCACTCGCCCGGGTGGCGGAATTGGCAGACGCGCCAGCTTGAGGTGCTGGTCCTGGATTACTGGGGTGGAGGTTCGAGTCCTCTCCCGGGCACTTAAACGGCAACGCCGGCCTGACTCAGGCCGGCGTTGTTCGTTTTTGGACTAGGGCCCGCGCTCTCGCGATCGATCGAATCGCAAGCGCGGGTCGGATCAGCCGCTCGCGAGTTCGGCCATGAGCTGTTCTTTGAGCGCACGGCGTTGGATTTTGCCCGTCGGGTTCCGAGGCAGCGCCTCCACGAAGCGCACCTCCTTGGGCACCTTGTACCCCGCGATGCGCTCCCGGCACCACGAACGCAGCTCGGATGATTCGACCGATGCATCCTCAACGAGTTCGACGTACGCGATGGGCACCTCCCCGCGCATGTCGTCGGGAAGGCCGACCACCGCCGAGTCCTTGACGGCGTCGTGCGCGTTCAGCGCTTCCTCGATCTCGCGGGGGAAGACGTTCTCGCCGCCCACGATCAGCATCTCCTTGATGCGCCCGGTGATGGAGAGGAAGTTGTCATCGGAGATCTGCCCCATGTCGCCGGTCTTGAACCACCCTTCGCTGTCGAGGACCGCCTCGGTCTGCTCGGGGAGTTTGAAGTACCCCTTCATGATGTTGGGGCCCTTGAGCTGGACCTCTCCATCGGTCTTTGCTGGGAGGGTGTTGCCCGTCTCGGGGTCGACGATGCGGTGCTCGACGCGCGGGAGCGGCTGGCCCACGGTGCCGCGACGGTCGTGGTGGGGGAGGCACCAGTGCGTGACGGGTGAGGTCTCGGTGAGGCCGTACCCCTCGCAGATGGAGATGCCGAAGCGCTCTTTGAACCCGTTGTAGACGGCGTCGGAGAGGGGCTCGCCGCCCGAGACGATGTACTTGAGCGACGCGAAATCGGCGGCCTCGGCCTTCTTGGCGTGGAGGAGCGCGTTGTACATCGAGGGGATGGCGATGAACGTGGTCGGCTTGTGCTCGCGCATGAGCGAGAGGATCTTGGGCGGGACGAACCGCGCGGAGTACACGACCTGTGCGCCCGATACGAGCGGCAGCATCGTGAGCACGGTGAAGCCGAAGCTATGGAACTGTGGGAGCACGCCCAGGATCTTCATCTCGGGCCCGAACCCCACGCCGTCGATGCACTGCTGGACGTTCCCGAGCACGTTCCCGTGCGTGAGCATCACACCCTTGGGTTTGCCGGAGGTGCCCGAGGTGTAGAGGAGCACCGCGAGGTCATCCGGCCTGCGGCTCCTCGGCCAGCGGAGCGAGGGGAAGCCCTTGAAGTTGATGTCTTCGAGGAAGATCACGCGCTTGGCTTTGGGGATGAAGCCGGTGTGATCGGTGAGCTTGCGCGAAGCGATAATGGTGTCGGTCTCGCAGTCGTCGACGACGTACTGGAGCTCTTCGGGCTGCAGGAGGTAGTTGAGGGGGACGATGTTCCTGCCCGTCCACCAGGTGCCGAGGGCGGCGAAGGCGGTGGCGCCGCTCGTGGGGATGAGCAGCCCGATGTTCTCCGATGCGCGCTCCTTCGTGAGGATTTTGGCGATGCGCATCGCGGCGACCAGCAAGACGGCGCCGGTGTATTCGCGGGCGTCGTCGGTGATCTGCACGCGCTTGGGGTTTGCGGCGAGCCTTCGGATGATGGGGATGTGTATGCCCATGTGCGCTCCCGATGGGTGTGCGGGGTGAAGGTAAGCGTTCTGCGAACGAGTGCGGGCGAGGCGATCGCTCAGCGCGAGGCCGCGGCCGTCCGAGTACCGTACACGTGATATGGACGAGCGATTCAAACGAATTCGTGGAGCGGCGTGTCTGTTGGTCGTTTCCCTCGGTGTGCTCGGCGGTTGCCAGAGTTCGGGCCCGCCGCCGATCCGCGCGATCGATGCCTACGAGGGGGGGGATTACCCGCGCGCCTACAGGCTGGCAACGGAGCAGTACAACGACGCAGGCGGCAGCGCCGCCGACCGTTCGGCGCTCGTTGCGGGGCTCTCGGCCCACGCGATGGGGCGTACCCGCGACGCGGAGCGCTGGCTCGATCCGCTCCGCAGCTCGGGCACGCCGGGGGTCGCGGGTCGCGCGGGCGCGACGGTGGGGCTGATCGCCCTTTCGCGCGGCGACTACGAGCGCGCGAGCGCACTCCTCGAACGATCGACGCGCAGGCTCGAGGGCGAGGCCTCAGCCCGGGCGCACTACCACGCGGCCGAGGCGTTCGCGCTGGGCGGGCGCCCCGAGACGGCGCGACTCCACCTCCGCCTCGCACTCGCTCAGAGCCTCGACCCGGATCTGCGCACCGCGGCCCGCGATCGCCTGGATAACCGGGCCTACACCGTGCAGCTCGGCGCGTTTTCTTCGATAGAGAATGCGCAGCGGTCGGCCCAGGAAGTGGGCGCAGCGGTGCGCGCGGTGGGCCTCGATGCGCCCCTTATCGTCGAGCACCGCAGCGCCGCGGGCCGGACGCTCTATCTCGTGCAGGCCGGCACGTTTGCGACCAGAGCGGAGGCCGAGCGCGTGCGCGTGCAGCTCCGACGCAATAGCGTGGTCACAACGGTCGAGCCGTGAGCCGTGAGCTGTGAGCGATGAGCGATGAGCGATGCGCGAAGTTTCACTCTCGCCGTTTGCCTGCGTGTACACGGTCTGGGTGCTGAGTGGTTTGGGCTTTAGTCTTCGGGCCAGTGCTCACCGCCGCGAGCAGCGGGGAGGGTCGGCGCGAGTTTCTCGATGAGCTTGCGCTGCTCGCGCGAGAGGTCTTCGGGCACGACGATCTTCGGCGCCACGGTCAGATCGCCCGCGACACCGGCGGCGTCGGTAATACCCTGCCCGCGCAGGCGCAGCTTTGCGCCCGATGAGGTGCCCGCGGGGATCTTGAGCTCCGCCTTGCCCGTAAGGGTGGGGATGGTGACGGTCGTGCCCAGCGCCGCCTCGGCCATTGTGAGGGGTAGTTCGAGGGTGAGGTTGTTGCCCTCGCGAGTGAAGAGCGGGTGCGCACCGACACGGACGGTCAGTATCAGGTCGCCGGGGTAACCGCCCATCGCGCTCTCGGCGCCCTTGTTTCGGAGGCGGAGTTTGCTGCCTTCGGCGGCCCCCTTGGGTATCGAGACTTCGACGGACTGCATGGCTCCGCCGTTGCGGAGTCGGAGCGAAACGCTGCCGCCCTTGGCCGCGGTCATGAAATCGACGTCGATATCGCGCACGACGTCGCGCCCGCGTTGCGGCTTGGCCTTGGCCCGCCTGCCTCCACCGCCGAACCCTCCGAACCCGCCGAAACCTCCGGTGCCGGGCGGGCGTTGGTTGCCGAAGGGCGAGCGCCCGGGGCCGCGGCTGGAACCGAAAATGTCGTTGAAGATGGACGAGAAGTCGATGTCGTCCATGTTGATGCCGTTGGGCCCGGCGTTCTGTGTGGCGGCGTGCCCGAAGCGGTCGTATTTGGAGCGCTTCTCTGGGTCGGAGAGAACGCCGTAGGCCTCGGTCGCCTCTTTGAAGCGGGGCTCCGCGTCGGGGCTCTTGTTGACGTCGGGGTGGAGCTCGCGCGCGAGCCTGCGGTATGCGGCTTTGATCTCGTCGGCGGAGGCGCTGCGAGCGACGCCGAGAACCTCGTAGTAATCACGCTGGGCGGGCATAGGGCGTAACGGTACGCACGCGGGTCGTGGTTGAGTGGCGTGGATCGCTGAGGAGTTAGAAGGAGAGCCTCGGGAACGCGTTCCAGGCCTCCGCGGTGCGCTGGGCGGCGGCCCACGGGTCGCTCAGGCCGCGCACGTCGATGGCGACGGGGCCCAGATACCCGCCCACCGCGAGCGATACGAGGTAGTCGGGCACTTTGAGGCGGCCCGTGCCGGCTTCTGCCCGCCCCGAAGCGTCGAGGTCCGAGAGCCGGGCGCCCGCGAGTTCCTTGGCGTGGCGGGCGGCGAGTTTGGCGGGGCTCGCTTCGAGGCCCTCCGCGAGCATCGCGGTCGCGGGGTCGAGTGCGGGTGCGATGCCGGGGAGGGTTGTGCCAAGTGGCGGCCAGGCGTGGTCGGCGAGGCGCACCCCCGCGTGGTCGGCGGCCGATGCCACAGCGCGGACGGCGTCTTCCGCCTCCTCGTCCCGCGGCAGGAGCGTGCCGACGATCGGGGCGCACTCCGCGAGGCCCGCGAGATCCGTGGCGAACTCGATGGCGCCGAGCATGGCGTGCACGGCCCGGTCACTCGACTCGTCGTCGGCGAAATGGGCGGGGGGCACGAAGAGGTCGAGGCCCGCGACTTCGAGCCCCGCCCGGCGAACGGTCGAGACCACGTCACGCCGGGCCGACCGTCCCAACTCACGCGGGCGCAGGCCGGGGGCGGCGGCGTTGAGCACGACCGAGCGCACGCCCAGCCCCCTCGCGCGTGTGAGGGCGGTGCGCAGGGTCTGGGCGTTCACATCGGGCACGCCCACGAGTGCGAGGCATGCCGAGGGCTCCGTCGGGTTGGCGGGGTCTTGCTCCACAGCGACCCATGTATACCCGCGCCGGCCGCGAGTGACGAGCAGCGGCGCGATACGATGCCCTTTCGCCGAAGGGAGACCCGATGCGCAGGCTGAATTCGATCGCCGAAGCCACGAACGCGCTCGCGCTCGGACTGTGGGCGGGGGCCCTTGCGATGGTGGGCGTCGCAGCGGCGATCGCCTTCCCGCGGATGAAGGCCCTGAGCCCGGTGCTGCCGGAGTACGTCTTGTACGACGGAGAGCACTGGCGTCTGGCTGCGGGGGATCTGATGAACATCCTCTTCCAGGTGTGCGACATGGTGGGCGTCGCGGCGTTGCTGGTCGCGGGTGTTTGCACCTTCGCCGTGATGCTCGCGCGTCGGTCCTCGGGGGGGACGGGCCTGTTCGGGAAGCTGCGCTTGCTCGCGCTGGCGGTCAGCGGGGGACTGATGATCTATGCAGTCGGCGTGCTTCGTCCGCAGATGGACGAGGCGTTCATCGCTCATCGTGAGGCCGCGAGCGTCGGTGATGCTCCAGCGGCGGAATCGGCCCGGGCGCGTTTCGATGCTCTGCACGCCCCAGCCTCTAACGCGCACGTCGCGCAGCTCGCAGCGGTTTCGCTCTCGCTCGTGCTCGCGGTGATGTCCGCCTCGACCCTGAGCGTGGGCAAGAGGGGAGAGGCGTGAGCTCGAAGCGGTCTCAACCCGTGCGCACTCCTAGCAACCCACGCGGGCTGCGCGACCTGCCCTTCGCGCTCCCGGCAGCGACCGAGGCGCAGAAGCGCCGCGCCCGGGCGATCTACGCCGACCTCGAAGCGCGCTATCCCGATGCGCACTGCGAGCTCGATTTCTCCACGCCGCACGAGCTGCTCATCGCGACGATCCTGAGCGCTCAGGCGACCGACGTGGGCGTGAACAAAGCGACGCCCGGGCTGTTCGCGGCATTCCCAACACCCGCGGACTACGCAGCGGCGTCACCCAAGAAAATCGAGCCTTACATCAAGACGATCGGCCTCTTCCGCAACAAGGCCAAGTCGGTGCACGCGGCGATGGTGCGCGTCATGGAGGAGTACGACGGCGAGGTGCCCGCGGATATGGACGAGCTGCTCACGCTCCGCGGGGTGGCGCGCAAGACCGCGGGCGTTGTCCTGGGTGACGGGTTCGCGATCATGGATGCGGTGGTCGTCGACACGCACGTGGAGCGGGTCAGCAAGCGGTTCGGGCTCGTTCCCGAGGACGCAACGGTGGCGATGACCGAGCGCCATCTGATGGCGCAGTTCCCGAGGCCCAAGTGGTCGCACCTGAGCCATCTGATCATCTTCCACGGCCGGCGCTCGTGCAAAGCGCGAGGCGGCGATTGCGCGACCGACCCGATCTGCATGAAGTACTGCTCGAACAGCAGGGTGATGCGGGAGGAAGCCGCAGCGAAGGCGGCTGCCAAGGCGAGCAAGAAGAAGACCGGGAAAAAAGCCGCGAAGCGGACCACGAAGAAGACGTCAAAGAAGAAGCTCGCCAAGAAGACCACCAGGAAGATCACCAAGAAGCAATCGAGCAAAGGGAGGGCCGGGGCGTGAGCCGTCTGGATCAACTGATGAAGCTGCACGCGGTCGATGCGACCGACGCGGACGTGCCGTACATGATCGCGCAGGAGCACGCCAACGCCGGCGCGTACGAGGAGGCGTGCGCGTGGTACGACACCTGCATCGAGCTCGATGCGGGGTACCACTACGCCTACTTCCACAAGGCGCGCGCACAGCAGGAGGCTGGCGATATCGCGGGGGCGCGTGCGAGCCTGGAAGCGGGCCTCGAGCGTGCGCGCGCCGACGCGAACCAGAAGGCTGTGAACGAGATCAGCGGGTACATCGCGGAGCTCGCGGGTGCATGACTCGGGCGGAGATTCCGAAGCGGGTGCAAGGCCGCGGAAGAAGCGTCGCCCGCGTGTGACGCCCGGGGAGCGGATCGAGGCGATCCGTTGCGCGGAGCGGGATCAGCGCATCAAGCGTGTGAAGCCACTCGCCGACGGCGAGCACTGGGAGATCAAGCTCGAGAACGGAGACGCCTTCCGGCTGGGGAGCGCGCTGATGACGCAGCTCGGCCTCGGGCCCGGCGTGGAGTGGGACAACGAGCGCGCGGAGACGGCGGCCCGCGAGCAGGCCGTCGCGTTCGCCCGGCATGACGGTCTGGGGATCGTGTCTCGGCGCGCGATCACGCGTAGCGGGCTTGTGACGGCGCTCCTGCGGAAGGGGCACGCCAAGCCCGACGCCGAGCGCGCGGCGGAGATCCTCGAGCGTGTCGGGCTGATCGACGACGAGCGCGTGGCCCAGGCCCACGCCCGCTCGCTCGTACGCCGTGGCGGGGTCGGGGCCCGCAGGATCGAGCAGGCGCTTCGTGCGAAGGGCGTCGGTGGGGAGGCCGCTCGGCGTGCGGCTACCGAGGCGCTCGATGGCACGGATCCCATGGAGGAAGCGCTTGCGTTCGCCCGGAAGAAGGCCCGCACGCTCGTGCATCGCGTCGAGCGCGAGGTCGCCGAGCGGCGTATCGGCGCCGCCCTTGCGCGGCGTGGGTTCGACGCGGGCATCTGCCGCGAGGCCGCCAAGGCCGCGGTCGATCAGCCCGATGAGCCCGACGCCGAGTAGGATCCCCGTATGAAGACCACGCAACGAGCCAACCCAACACGCGCCTTGCTGCACCTGCTTGCCTGCACCGGCGCGGCGATCGCACTCTCCGGGTGCACCGCAGCCAACAACACGCGGACGACGCTCGGGAGCGGCCCGGCCGCGGTACAGCTCCCCGCGGTCTCGCCGCAAACCGCGACCGCCACGTGGACCGACCGCGCCTCTGTCACGGGCCTCGAGCGTGAAGAGTGGGCGGTGCGCACCATCGTGGTGCCGAACGATGGCGTTGAGCATCAGCCGCACCTGACCAGCACGAGCTCGGGAGATGCATCGAGCACGTTCCCTACGATCGAGCGTGCTCTCGCCCCCGAGCCGCAGGGCAAGCACCCGGCTGCGCAGCTCCTGAGCTGGCCCATCGAGATCGCTCGGGACATGCTCCGTGCGCTCCCCAGATTGGCGGCGGGCAATCTGACGGGCCCGGACGGTTCGCGGTACGAGCGAGTGCCCGGGGCTGATTCACAGGCTACGACCGAAGGATCCGCCCAGTGAGCATGGAGATTTCGCCGCAAGAGGTGCGAGCCCTGATCGAGTCGGGCGGTGACGGGCTGTATCTCGTGGATTGCCGGCGGGACGATGAGGTAGCGATCGCTCGGATCGAGGGCGCGGTGCACGTCCCTATGGAGCGCATCGCTCAGGCGGCTGAGGACATCGCCGAAGACGCGGCGGGCAGGGCGGTCGTGGTGCACTGCCATCACGGCGTCCGCTCACTCGCCGCTGCGGCGCAGCTCCGCGCGGGCGGCGTGGAGGGGGCGCTTTCGATGGCGGGCGGGATCGAGCTGTGGTCGATGGTGATCGATCCCTCCGTGCCGCGTTATTGATCGCTGTTTCGTAGACGCCAGTGCTCGACGGAGTGGGGCTCGAGTTCTGACTGCCAGCAGCGGTGCGTCTACGCCCAGCGGCTGCGTGATACCTCGATGATTAGGGCGTCGTGCTCGGGAGCTGGAGTTGCAGCAGGATGTTGGGCTTGTCGAGGGGGCTCCGGACGTTGGAGCGATCGAAGAGTACGAACCAGCGCGACTCGTAGACGGGCGAGAACTCGTCGGTGTCCATGGCGTCGAGTGAATCGTTGAGCCCGGTGCTGTTGAGGTCGATGCTCTCGATGATGTCGGGGTCGTACGCGCGGAGGACGAACCAGGCGCCGTAGACGTCGCTCCTGGTTTCGACGATGTTGGCGAGTGCGCGGTAGAGGGCGATGCGTTCGGCCTGGCCCTGGTTGGGCGGGAGGAAGACGCCGCGCTCGTCGCGGACGATGTTGTTGGAGTTGATGTCGCGGCGGGTGCCGTTGAACGTTGCGCCGACGATGCTGCCGTTGCCGATGGGCGTCGCGGCGGCGAACTCGGAGGCGAAGCCTGCTATGGGTGCTGCGGGCGCGTTGAACCCGACGGGGCTCACTATGTCGCGGATGACGTTGCCCGAGGGGTCGGTGGGTGGCGTCGCGGGGGTGCCCCAGAGGTCGAGTATGGCGAGCTCAGCGGTGGACGCGAAGCCCTGGCCGAGGTCGACGACGCCGCTCCTGCCGAAACCGTTGGGCGCGAAGTCGTTGGATACGCGCAGGTCGGGTCGGCGGAAGTTGCTGCCGATAGCGCCGCCCACGACGTCGGGGCGGAGTGCTCCCGAGAGCTGGGTGAGGGCTTCGGGGAAGAAGCCCCGCGTGCCGCCCTCGAGGAGGTCGACGCCGTTGAGGGCGGGAGATTCGATGTCGAACCCGTCGCGGTAGGCGAGCATGGCGAGGGCGCGGGTCCCGTTGAAGTTGATGTTGATGTCGCCGGCGTAGTTGTTGGCGGGGGCGACCCAGGGGAGCGCCTCGAGCACACGCGTCGGGGCGGTGTTGATATTGATCTTGCCCGCGAGGAGATCGCTGTCTGTCTCGGGCGAGAGCACGGTTACAGCGTCGAAGAGGCGCAGAGCGAGGGGCATGGCCATCGCTTCGTCGGGGATTGTCCCGTTGGGCGATTGGTTCGGGAAGGTGTTCGTGTTGAGCGCACCGAAGCCGGGGAGCGACGACGCGAGGTTCAGCACGCCGAGGTTGGGCGCAACGATCGCGTTCGAGGAGAACGAACTGCCCGCCTCGACACCGAGCTGCATGCCGACGGTGATCCAGCTATCGAGCCGGTTGAGGCGGTTGTTGTAGCAGAGGTGGGCGTGCTTGCTGACGAGCGCGAGGTCGGCCGCCGAGAAGGGGGCGCGGTTGGGCACGGAGACTTCCCAGGGCGTGACCGCGGTGCCGAAGGTGTCGGCGGCGAGTGTGTCGGTGCGGTGCAGGGCCGAGATGGCGTCTCGGGTTGCGCTGTTCTCTCCGCGCGCGACACCGCGCATCACAACGGCGTCGACATCGAAGGAGGCGACGACGGTGTTATCCGGGAGGAGGTTGTCGAGCCAGACGTGGGCGATGAGATCGTCGTCCGGCGAATCGGCGGTGCGTGAGACGCTGTTGTTGGCGCTGCGGCCGAAGTCGATCATGCTCAGCGGGAGTCCGCCGGCGGCGTTGCGGTTGTTGGCGCGGGAGATGTTGCTGGTAACGATGACCCGGCCACGCACGTCGACGTCGGGGCTGCTCAGCTCGTCGCGCAACTCGTTGGAGGCTTGGTACCCCTCGCTTTGCCGGGTGTCGAAGAAGACGTCGGAGGTATCGAAGAGCGCCCTGGTGGCGCCGCCGCCCGCGGGGATGTCGGAGGGCAGGCCGTCGACGAGGATGAGGTCTTCTTGCAGGCCCGAGGGGAAGATGTCCGCGCGGTCGGCGGGGATGCCCAGCACGTCGACCACCGCGGGGGCGGGCAGGTCGCTGATGTTGCGCATGAGCACGACCGTCGGGCCGGTGTTGGCCGGCCCGGTGCCGATGTAGTCCTGGAAGAAGACGGGCGGGGCTGAGCCGTTGAAGGGGTTGGCGGTGGGGGTGAGCAGTGTCAGCGGGACGGAGAGCCTGCCCGCGCTGGCGTAGTCGATGATCATGCTCGTGGCGTCGGGGTCCGAGCCGGTGACGAAGGTCGTGGCGTCGGCGCTCGCGTCCTGGCGGCCTATGACGTCGCCGTTGCGCGTGGTGTCGTATGCGAATGCGAAGACCCGCGATTCGCCGGCGGGGATCATGTCGTTCTCGAGTCGGAACTTGAGCGCGGGGGTGGTGGGTGTTTCGAGCACGCCCTCGGGGGTGTTGGGGTGCAGGACCCAGATCTCGTAGAGGCCGCTCGCGCCGATGTTGAAGTCCTCGGGCCAGGGGTTCTCGAGTTTGAAGGCGAGCATCGCCCCGAGCTGGTCGCGGGGGTTGTTGAACTCGATCGAGTTCGTGCCGCCGTCGCTGATCTCGGCCGAATTGAAGGGGCTGTCGAATGCGCCGTTGTTGGTGTAGGCGGCGGCGGAGAAGGCCTCGACGAGGAAGGGCATGCGCTCGAGGCCGACGACGGTCAGGCCGCGACCGTTGGCGGGGTCGGTGTAGTTATCGCCGCCCTCGCCGTCGAAGAACTCCATCGCGCTGCCGGCGAAGCCGACGGTGCCGTTGACGATATCGAACTGGTGCACCTCCGCGTCTGCGGGGGTGATGTGGCGGCCGACGATGTTCTCAGGCAGCAGATCGGAGGGGATCTCGCCCACGCCGAAGCGTGTGCCGAGCTCGATCGCGCCGGTCTGCGAGGCGTCGGTGATGAACTGAAGCGTCGGGTCGGCGGCGGCCTCCGAAGCGTCGGGCCCCGTCGCGGTGTTGGTCACGAGCCAGCGGACCACGGTGGGGGTGTTGTCGCTGTCGAAGGCGTCGGCGGTGTTGGTGGCGAGCTTGAGGGCGGTGAGGGCGGCGTAGGCGGCGCCGATCTGCTGCGGGTCGTTGGTCAGGCCGAGCCCGCCCGTCGGGATGCCTATGCTGGGGAGGATGGGGCCGAGCAAGCGGCCCGCTTCGCCCTCGGCGCCACCGCCGTAGTGGTAGGAGGGGTCCAGGATGGGGCTGCCCGCGACGGCGAGGGCGGCGCCCGAGACGGGGCGGATGGCGTCTTCGTTGTTGGTCCGGCGCTCGGGCCGGATGAGCGCACCGCTGAGGGGCTCGTTGAAGGCGAGGGGCGCGAGGGCCCACAGGTTGATCTCGAAGAGCCCGGCGTCGGGGGACCTGCTGGGCCCGGCGATGGCCTGCGCGTTGCCGATCGTCTCGATGCTCGAGAGGTTCAGGCGTTCACGCAGGGCGGCCGATCCGGTGTCGGCGTCGATGTAGATGAGCCGGCCGTCGGGGTCCTGCGCGTCGAGGTTCAGGACGGGCACGGGCGAGAAGGGGGCGGCGCCGCTCGTGGTGGTCAGCAGGTTGCGCGTGTTCCAGCGGAGCTCCTGCGCCGAGGGGCGGGGCAGTTCGGCGAAGGGGTCGGGGGTGTACCGGCGCGTCTCGGTCTCGTCGGCGCGGGAGCGCAGCGGACCGAAGGTGGTCGGGTTGGTGTCCTCGGGTGAGGGGAGGAAGCCGTCGGAATCGAGCGGGCCGTCGATGCGCTCCTCGAGCCGCGAGATCACGGCGCGGCTGTTGGTCCCGCGGAAGATGACGAGATCGAAGAGCTCGCTCGCGGGGTAGCTGCGCGCGGCGCCGATGGCCGGCCGCTGCGGGCTCGCGCCGGCGAGGAGGTAGTGCGCGTCGCGGTAGTCCTGCGGGATGTAGCGGTTGTTGAAGTCCTCGGCGAAGAAGATCTCCGACCCCGCGGCCACGATGCCCGCGTCGCGGACGACGTCGTAGAGCCCGATGCCCTCGGCGAGGTGCGTGGAGAACGTCGGGGCCGCTGTGCCCGTGCCGACGGCGAGCAGGTTGGTGTTCATCCCGAGGTCGATGTTCGGATCGCTGTTGTTCGAGAAGTCGTAGCGGCCGAAGGGGTCGAACGAGGCGGTGCGCAGGAGGCGGAAGAGATCGACGTCGGCGGGCGTGTACCCGGTGGGCAGCCTGCGGCCTGCGGCCTGGATGGCGTTGGGCGTCGCGCCGTAGCCCGCGGTGGTCGCGGTGTTCACGTTCACGAGGCCCGACATATCGACGATGCGCGAGGCGACGACCCACCGGTAGCCGAAGAGCGAGCCGAGCGCGTCGAGCTCTTGCCAGCGCGCGTCGGCGCGGAGGTCGCCGTCGGTGTCGGTCATGAACCGCTCGTCGCGGTTGGTGAAGGCGGGGTTGGCGTTGATGGGGTCGGCGGGCGAGTCCATCAGGTTCATCGGCGCGAAGGGGATGGCCAGCGGGTCGTGGGACTCGCCGGCGTCGCGCCCGGGGAGCACGACGGAGAGGTTCGCCCCGCCGTTGGGCAGCAGCACGCCCTGGGTCGTCTGTCCCTGGAGGAAGAACTGGGCGAGGTCGGCGAAGCGGCCGTCGAGGCGCACGTAGGCGTCGTCGTCCCAGTCGAAGGGGGTCGGGTTGTCGGGGTTGTCGGCGTTGTCGACGTAGCGGTAGACCGAGCGCAGGTTGGTGAGGTGCGACCAGGCGCTGCGGTACTCGAAGTCGTCGGCGTTCAGGCCGCTCGGGTCGAGGATGTTCCACACGGGCTCGTGGGGCGCGAGCCAGGCGTCGTCGGCGGGCGCGACGTCGAAGCGGCGGATGCCCGCGTCGCCCGTGTTCAGCGCGCCGAGGGGCATGAGCTCCAGGCGCGCCCAGTCACGGCGCTCGGCGATGCCCGTGCCGATATCGGCGCGGTCGAAGGTGCGGAAGTCCTGCATCGGGTAGTCGCGTGCTTCGCCGTCCTCGAACCGCCGGGGCCAGGTGAAGAGGGTGGGGTTCGTGTTGCCAAAGCTGTCATCGCGCTGGATGACCGACGAGACGACCTTGTTGCCGAAGAGGTCGGCAGCGAGGACGGTCTGCATCCAGTCGGTCGTGGCGTCGACCTGCTGTTGGAAGTTGGCGACGCGCGCGTGCGTGGTCGACCCGGTGCGGTCGATGCCGACGAAGGTGACGTAGGAGAGCCCCGCGAGCGCGATGACGCCCAGGGCGCCGAGCGCGAGCAACAGCACGGTGCCTCGGCGGCCGTTCTTGCCCTGGTAGCGCCGCTTGCGGGCGTGCGGACGGATCGTCTTCTTCGAGAACGTGGACGGCATGACGCGCCTCCTGTCGGGTCGGGCCACGCACCGCGGCCTGTGCGCGCGCTGGGTGGCCCCATGGTGAAGACCGTGCCGAGCGCTCTCACGCGCGGCCGGTCGTGGGTCTTGAATTACTCGGCGCTGATGGGGTTGAGCTCGATGACGAACTCGTACTCCCGCCCGCCGGGGATGCGGAACTGTCGGTCGTGCAGCGTCATACGGACGCGGATGTAGCGCGGCTTCTCCCAAGAGATCCCGTAGCCGCCCTCGAGCTCGGCGAGGCCCGCGGTCGCGCCTTGGCCCAGGTCCTGCGCGTTGCCGTTGGGCACGCGGAAGCCCCAGACGCCGAAGTACTCGTCGGGCGCCGCGGCGGGGTCCGCGGTATCGGGCACCACGCCGCCGGTGAGCGCGCCCGAGTACTCGGCGAAGTTCGAGCCCGGGTCGTTGAACTCGACGTCGCCGAAGCCGAAGAGCCGGTTGAAGCGCCCGTCGCTGTTGGGGATCTCGATGAGGTTGTCGTCGCCGTCGCGGTACTGGATGGGGAGCGTCGAGGGTGCGCCCGCGCGGTCGCCGATCTCGGGGTCGGGCCCGCCCACCACGGGGTAGAGCTCGCGCGCGGCTTCGCGGCTGCGCGGGCTGAACTCGTCGTCTTGGGTGTCGAAGTCTGCGTTGGGGACGATGGCGGCGCGGTTGATGTTGGTCGTGCGCTGGCCGTCGGCGTCGAAGCTCGCGCCCGCGGTGTCGCCCGCGATGACGTCCCACAGGTCGCGGCGGGTGAAGTCCATATCGAACCAGATGATGTCGCCGCGACCGATGGTGCGTTCGACGGTGTCGGGGTCGCCTTCGATGTAGAAGCCGTCGGTGTCGATGCGCACCGTCTCGTCGAAGACCCAGGTGGCGCCGTCGGACCAGGCGATCTCGAAGCTGGAGCAGCGTTCGTTGATGAGGGCGTGGAGGTCCATGCGCTCGACGGCGGCGTTGACGGGGCCGCGCGAATCGTTGGCGCGGCTGGGGTAGGGGTCGGGCTCGATGAGCACGCGCGAGAGCGTGCCGGCGAGCGCCGACTGGTAGTTGCGCAGGTTCACGCGGAAGGCCTCTTCGACCGTGAGGGGCCGGTCGAAGTCGAAGATGTTGGTCACGCCCACGGCGCGGCTGCCGTTGCGCAGCTTGAAGAGCGAAAAGTCGGCGTCGCGCACGTCGGCGGGGGAGTCGGTGTCGACGTAGGTGTGCAGCCGGCGGGAGAGATCGAGGAAGCCCGAGTCGAAGGCCGTCGCGTCGAGCGGGACGGCGACGAGGTCGCTGTTGCGATCGTTGGGGAAGGCCTCGGGGTCGTTGCGCAGGTAGCCGGTGGCCGAGTCGAGGGGGCGGTCCTCCTCGCCGGCGAGCCAGCGGATCGTGTCGAAGAGGTTCTGCGCGATGATGTCGGTCCGGCCCATGAAGCTCAGACGCGGGTTCGGCAGGTCGGGGATGTTGATCCCGCCGCCGTCGGAGAAGTTGGCCGGGTTGATGCTGAAGAAACGCTGGTCGAACCCGTCGGGGTAGCTCGCGGCCTCGTATTCGCGGACGTAGGGGACGTAGGAGCGCTCGTTGCCGATGGGCGACTCGCGGTTGCTGGTGGTGGGGAAGCCGGCGGCGAGCCCGCCGTAAAGCAGCATCTGCTGGCGGCTCAGGAGCCCCTGGCCCACGAACTCGTTGCGCGAGTTGAGGGCGCCGAAGCCCTCGCCCAGCGCGAAGGAGGCGCGGCCTTCGTTGTCACGCACGAAGAAGCGGCGCTCGCGGAAGCTGTCGGGGTCGTTGGGGTCGTAATCGACGACCGCGGGGCGCAGCCCGTGGCCCCAGCGGATCAGCGCGTGCTGGGCGGTGATGGGCGTCCGCCCGCGCTCGTCTTGCTGGAACGACTGGAAGCCGCCGATGCTCCCGCCCAGGGCGATGAAGCTCATGTCATCGAGGCGGACGGTCCGGCCCAGCCCGTTGGGGTTGGTGTAGGCAGCGCCGCCGATGATCCCGCGGCGTTCGTCGCGCTCGCGGTCTTCGAGGGTGGTGTAGAGGATGCGCTCGCCGGCGTTGACCGAGATCGTGCCGTCGCGGTTCAGGTCGCCGCCGAGCCTGCGGTTGCGGATGACGATAAACGTCTCGTCCTCCAGCATGCGGTTGAAGCCCTCGAAGTCGCTGCGCAGCTGCTGCTCGATGGTGCGCGCAAAGGCGTCGACCTCGGCGGCGGCTGTGCCCGTCCCGCTCAGGCGGGTCACGGTGTTGAAGAGCTGGCCGATGCCGATGAGCAGGACGGCGACGAGGCCGACCGCGACAACGAGCTCCGCGAGGGTAAAGCCGCTCGCGCGGTGGGTGTGCGCGTGGTTCACGATCCGCCTCCGGCCTGGAAGATGCGCGCCTCGACGGGCGTGAGGGTCCACTGCAGGCCGTCGTCCTTGCTCGTCACGATCGGCTGAACGGCCCAGACGTCGAAATCGCCGCTGGCCGAGTCGCCCTCGTGGATGCGCAGGAGCGTCTGCCCGTTGAAGCGCGGCGGGCGGTCGAGCTCCATGACCACGATCCCGTCCTCGCGGATGAACGCGCTGGTCGCGCGCACGATCGTGTCCGCGCCGGGGCCGACCGTCTCGTTGCCCGAGGAGCCGGCGAAGAGCAGGAGCTGGCCCGGCTGGGCGAGCCAGCTGTACTCGTCGAGCTGCCCGGGCGGGCTCGTCAGGACGTACTGGTTCCTGCTCGCGATGTAGGTCAGCTCCATCCCGCGTGCGAGGCGCAGGGGGGCTTCGCCGTTTGCGATCTCGTTGGGGTTCTCGGGGGGGAACCAGCGCGCGGTCGTTGTTGCGGGGGCGAGGGCGTAGGTAAAGACGCAGAACTGGTCCGAGCCGAGGCCCGAGCGCGAGCGGTACAAGACGGAGTAGCCCATCTCGGGGCGCTCGCCTTCGGGGTGCTGGGGGTCGGGCGTGAAGACGAGGCGATCGCGGAGCGATACCAGCTCGTCGGCGCGCCAGTCGTAGTCGATCGAGACGCTCTTCACGAGCACGCTGGGCATGCGCAGAGGCACGAGCGTGCCGATGGGCATGCCGTCGGTCGAGAGCGTTTGGTCGGTGGTGAAGAGGGCGTTGCCGGCCGAGCCGGCGATGTTCGGGCCGGTGGTCAGGTAGCCGTCGCCGGGGTTGATGAGCGTGCCGTCGGTCCTGCTGAGCGCGATGCGCCCGACTTCGAGGCGCAGGTTCGCGTTCTCGCCGTCGATCATGGCGGGGTTGACGTTGCGCAGCGTGTGCAGGTTGCCCGAGGGGGTGGCGACCACGGGCACGTCGGCTGTGGGGATGATGGAGAACTCGGCGTTGAGCGGATCGGCGACGTCGTAGACGAGCTGGCCGCCCGCGCCGGTGAGGTTGGTGCGGTCGATGACGTAGACCTCGAAGCAGGGGAGGATGCCGCCCTCGTTGGTGCAGAATGCGTCCTCGCCCATGGCGACATCGATGCCGCCGTAGCAGTGCATCACGGGGTTGGTGGGCGCTTGCAGCTGGTCGATGAAGAATCCGATGAAGCGCGCGGGGTCGCGCCCGTTGACGGGGTTCGACTCCACGTCGATCTCGATGTAGGTGCCCACCGGGTTGTTACCGACGAAGCTTGTGCCGTCGCTGAAGACGATGTTCTCATCGCACCCGGCGCCGGAGAAATTGAACCCGAGCGCGGGGGCGGTGGTGTCGTCGAGCAGGAGCTCGCGGCCGGTCGTCCCGCCGCACTCGAGGCTGTAGAGCTCGAAGGTGACGCGGACGGTATCGGGCTTCACGCGTCGGTCGGGGAGCTCTCCGCCCCGCGCACCGCCGAAGCCCGGCGAGCCGCCGCCCCACGGGAGGGCAACGGAGCGGCTGTTGGTGAACCCGGGTGACCCGAAGAGCATGTAGTTATCGGCGCCGATGGGCTGGGCGCGGTACAGGGTGTAGCCGTCGGTGGTATCGCGCTGGCGGAGGGGGACTTGGAAGAAGAGCGCGGGCGAATTGAGGTCGTCGTAGCGGGTCAGGGTCAGGTAGCCGAACTCGTCGTCGGAGGGGAGGGGGTACCAGGCGTCGTTGTTGAAGGTGGGGGGGGCGCACCCGAGGGAGGCGTCGGTCGAGAGGTCGCTCACCTTGGTGCGGAGGACGGCCTCGGCGTTCTTCGAGAGCGTGACCGAGGTGGTGAGCCGCGCCGAGGCGATCTGCACGCCCGCGCTGCCCGCGAAGAGCGCGATGAGCCCGAGGCTGCCCAGCGCGATGACAAACGCCGCCATGAGCACTTCGATGAGAGTGAAGCCGCGAGACGGCCTGCGTGTGGTGGTCACAGCTGCGTCCTCCGCATCAGCTCGCCCGAGTAGCGGTTGAAACCGAGGATCTCGCCGTTGCGATCGATCCACTCGTTGAGCTGGAGAAGCGTTTCGTTTTCGAGGTAGGGCGAGTTGAAGAGCCACGTGGGTTTGGGCGTGGTGCCCTGGCGGCTCTGGACGCGCCAGGGTCGTTCGAGGCCGACGGCCTCGCTGAGCTCGCGCAGGTCGACGATGGCGAGCTGGTACGCCGAGCGCATCACGACCTCGCGGTTGGGGTCGGGCTCGCCGAAGCCGCCGATCTCGCCGAGGGCGGACTCGGGGTCGAAGAGCACGTCGCTGTCGTAGTTCTCGCGTGTCGCCCGGTTGAGGGGCCCGTCGGGGAACTCGATGTAGGCGTTGATGGTGGAGATGCCGCCCGCGGTGGGGGAGTTGACCACGCTCCCGTCGGGGCCGAACTGGATGCAGAAGGTGGCTGCGTGGCGCACGCCGCGGATGAACTGCGCATCGGTAAGGAGTTTGTCGCCGATGAGGTCGTCCCAGACGTCGAGCCCGCGGTTGCGAGTGGTGCGATCGCCGGGGACCTCCTCGCTGTACCAGGCGGGGTCGTTGCGGGGGAAGAGCCAGACGGACTCGCGTTCGCCGTCGGCGTTGTCCACGAACTCGCCGGCGTACCAGTGGGCGGTGTCGCCGTCGATCTCCGAGCCTGCGGGCTCGACGGAGAGCGAGAGGCCGAAGACCGCCGAGCCGGGCGGGAGTTCCACGGGCGTGCGGCCCGCAGCGGGGCGGTAGGCGAAGGCGTAGTTGTCTTCGGAGCTGCCGGTGCCCGAGAAGGGGCTGAGCGAGGCGCCGATGCCGTTGAGCTCGACGAGGATCTGCAGCGACATCACCTCGCGCTCTTCGTCCCAAAGGAACGCGACGGCGGTGTGCCGGTTCTCGCGGACCGCGAGCGTGCGCGCGGTGGCGAGCGTCGCGGTGACGGAGTTGACGGCACCGGTGTACGACAGCCCCTGGAGGATGCGACCGAAGGCCGGCACCAGCAGGATCGAGCCGATCGTGATGATCGTGATCGCTACGAGGAGTTCGAGCAGCGTGAAGCCGCGGCGGTTAGTTGCCATCGCGCACCCCCTGGGCCTGCGTGCGGTCGAAGGTCCGCTCGGTGATCGGGTCGACGGGGTAGGAGGTGAGGTTGTCCTCCTGCGCTGCGAGGACGGCCTCGTAGGTCTCTTCGATGCGGAGAGTCGCGTCGTCGTAGAGCCCGTAGAGCTTGTCGGGGCCGGCGCTGATGAAGTAGGGCCGGCCGTTCACGCACTGACCGAAGAGGTCCTGCGCGAGGTAGTTGTCGGGGTGGACGTAGTAGATCACCTGCTGCTGGGTGAGGTCCCAGGGCGTGTTCCAGCTCTCGTCGGCCCAGACGTCCACGATCGTGGGCACGGGGTCGGAGGTGTTGGTGAGCCCGGCGCCGAGGCCGCCGCCCGAGTTGAGGTTGAGCGTCGGCACGCGGAAGCGCCCCGGCAGCCCGCCGACGATGTCGCTCACCACGCCCACGCCCGAGGCCTGCTCGAGGAACACAGCGGCGTCGGGCCGGCGCGGGTGGCGGTAGGTCGTCGAGCCCAGCGTGTACGGCGTGAGGAC
Source organism: uncultured Phycisphaeraceae bacterium (assembly GCA_964576725.1). Lineage (GTDB taxonomy): Bacteria > Planctomycetota > Phycisphaerae > Phycisphaerales > UBA1924 > OFTM391. Next base: position 5,416 of record CAZNUZ010000018.1, on the reverse strand, counting down.
GGAGCTCGGCCCGGGCGTGCCCGCGTACTCCTGGGGCACGAAGGGGGGGATGGCATCGATCTCGTCGATGTACTCCTGAAGAGCGCGGTCGAGTGAGATCAGCACGTTCTGCGTCGCGGCGCGCTGGCTGTTGGACGTCACAACGCTGCCCACGCCGAGCGAGATCGAGAGCAGGACCGCGATGACCGCGACGACAACGATGAGCTCAACGAGCGTGAAGCCGCGCCTGAATGGGTGCCGGCGTGTGCTCATGGGGTGCTCCTGATGTTCGTGCGGAGCATCTCGATGTAGTTGTCGGCGACGTAGTCATCGCCCGTGATCCGGGAGGTGTCGAAGGGCTGGGGGCCCATGCCGCTCACGAAGTTCCCGGGCAGCGAGAAGTCGGTGCGCCGGCCGTCCACGTCGAGGCCGACGTCGCCGAAGGGCGCGACGCTTTGGCCGTCGATATCGAGGAATCGTGTCGGGTCGTCGTTCGCGGCGAGGATGACGTACTCGGCGTTGAGGGTGGCGCTGTCGAGCGCTGTGAACGATTGCAGATCGGCGCCGGTGGGCAGCCCGCCCGCGTAGCGCGAGGCGAGCGTCTCCGCCGAACGCACCGAGCGCAGCTCTTGCGGCATGAAGAGGCTCGACTTGAGTCCCGTCGCGGGGTCGACGCTCTGGAAGCCGGTGTAGTAGCGGATCGGGTTCCCCCACGCGTCGACGAAGCGTGTCATGCGTGCGTTGTTGACGACCACGGTCTCGAGGTAGTCCTCGGCGCCGCCCTCGATGTACGGGCCATAGGTCCGGCCTGTGGTCGCGGGCTCGTGGATGAGGTTGCCCGCGTCGTCGAAGCGTTTCCAAGAGAGGAACTGCCCGGGGTCGCGGAAGCCGGGCCCGTCCACGCCGTCGTCGCGGTTGTCCGCGGGGTTGCCGGGCGTGGTGTAGGTGGTGGTGCCGTCGCCGTTGATATCACCCTCGCCCAGGAGATAGACCCCGAGCGACCACTCGCTGTAGTAGCCGGCGTCGCGGGCCTCTTGCGCGCGGGCGACGGGGTCCTGGAAGATGCCGGGGACCGTGAAGGCCCGCGGCTGAACAGCGCCGACGCCCCCGCCCGGCGCACGCGGGGGGCGTGTCACGAGCGGCGGGACCTTGCCGTTGAAGTCGAGCTTGAAGGCCTCGACACCCTGCGTGAGCGCGTTGACCGCAGCGCGAGAAGCCTGCGTCTTGGCGTTCCCCACGAGTGAGGAATACGCCACGATCACGATGCCGATGAGCAGCACAATGATCGCGATCGACGCGAGCAGCTCGATGAGCGTGAAGCCGGCGCGGGCGGTGGTCGTGTTGTTCGTCTTCGTCTGGGGCATGGTGCTCCTCGAAGCGGTGCGGCGGGTGGCCGCCACGCTCAGCTCTGCAGCTGGTTAATCATCTCGACCAGGGGCATGAACATGGCGACGACGATCGTGCCGACGATGCCGCCCAGGAAGACGATCAGCAGGGGCTCGATGAGCGAGACGAGCGAGCCCACCGCGACGTCCACTTCCTCGTCGTAGTTGTCGGCGATCTTCAGGAGCATGGTGTCCATGTCGCCCGTCTCCTCGCCCACGTCGATCATGTTGACCACGATCGAATCGCACACCTTGGCCTCGCGCAGCGGGCCCGCGAACGTCTCGCCCTCGCGGATCGAGTCGTGCACGTTGCCGAGCGCGCGCTCGAATACCCAGTTGCCCGAGGTCTCTTTGGTGATGGTGATCGCCTCGAGGATGGGCACGCCCGCTGCGATGAGCGTGCCGAGCGTGCGCGTGAACCGGGCGATGACCGTCTTGCGGATCAGCGTGCCGATGATGGGGATGTACAGGAAGATCGTGTCGAAGAAGGCCCGACCCGGTGTCGTCAGCTTCGCGAGCTTGAAGAGGATCGGGAGGAAGATCAGGCCGCCGATGACGTAGACCGCGCCGGGCACCGGCATCGCGCCGTTGGTCGGGTAGTTGCCCGCGACCCACGACGAGACCGAGATGAGGAAGTTGGTGATGCCCGGCAGCGCGATGCCGAAGTCCGCGAAGATGTCTTTGAATTTCGGGATAATGAAGTACATGATGCCCGTCACGATCGAGACCGCGACGAAGACAACCATCGCGGGGTAGATCATCGCGCCGATGACCTTGTTCTTCAGGCGCTGGGCCTTCTCCATGAACTCGGCGAGGCGCTGGAGGATGACGTCGAGCACGCCGCCGATCTCGCCCGCCGCCACCATCTTGGTGTACAGCAGGTTGAACGCGCGGGGGTGCTTGGCCATCGCTTCAGAGAGCGACGCACCGCCCTGCACGTCTTCGACCACGCCCATGAGCACGCTCTTGAGGAGGCCCGGGTTCTGCTGCTGCTCCAGGATCTGGAGCGAGCGCAGCAGCGGGAGCCCCGCGTCTTGTAGCGTCGAGAGCTGACGCGTGAACGTCGTGAGCTTCTTGGCTTTGACCTTGCCGAAGGGGAGCGTCATCCCGCCCGAGGACTTCTTGTTCTCGTTGGCGGCGGCCGCTGCGGCAGCGTCCTTGGCGGACTTCTTGGTTTTGGCCTCCCAGGGCGGACGGCTCGGGTACAGCCCGTTCATCCGCAGCTGGTTCATGGCCTCTTCGGGGCTCTTGGCCTCGATGGAGCCCTTCTGGGTCTTGCCGTTCTTGTCGAGCGCTTCGTACTGGAAGGTGGCCATGGTTGCCCTTCGCTTGCAGTCTCAGAGGCGGCGCGGTGCCGCGGGTTCGTGTTCGGGAAAGCGTGGGGCGGGCCTTCGAGCCCGCCCACGCGTTAATCGTGGGTGCTTACTCGTCGGTGATCGTTTCGCGGATCACTTCGTCGATCGTCGTCTGGCCCTCGTAGATGGCCAGGAGACCCGACTCGCGGAGGGTGCGCATGCCCCGGCGGCGTGACTCTTCACGAAGCACAGCCGTCGAGGCCTGCTTCATGATCATGTCACGCAGGCCGTCGTCCATCTGCATGATCTCGAAGATCGCGGTCCGGCCCTTGTAGCCCGAGCCGTGGCAGCGATCGCAGCCCGTCCCGCGGTAGAACTGCCGCCCGCGGACCTCGTCTTCGGTCAGGCCGAGCTCCAGGAGCTGCTCCTCCGAGGGCGTGTACGCCTCCTTGCAGCCGGTGCAAATCGTGCGCACAAGGCGCTGGGCGACGATCGCTTCGACCGTCGCGGTCAGAAGGAACGACTCCACGCCCAGATCGAGCAGGCGCACGATCGAGCTCGGCGCGTCGTTGGTGTGGAGGGTCGTAAAGACAAGGTGGCCCGTCAGCGAGGCCTGCACCGCGATCTGCGCCGTCTCTAGGTCGCGGACCTCGCCGACGAGGATCACGTCGGGGTCCTGACGCAGGAACGAACGCAGCGCTTTGGCGAAGGTGAGCCCGACCTCGGTGTTCACCTGGCACTGGCACAGGCCGTCGATGTCGTATTCGACGGGATCCTCAGCGGTGAGGATCTTCACGTCGACGGTGTTGAGCGATTGCAGGGCCGCGTAAAGCGTGGTGGTCTTGCCCGAGCCCGTGGGCCCTGTGACGATCACGATGCCGTTGGGCTTGCGGATCAGGGTGTTGACCGTCTCGAGCTCCTCGGCGCGGAGGCCGACACGATCGATCGAGAGCTCGACGTTCGAGCGGTCGAGCACGCGCATCACGACCGACTCGCCGTGCATCGTCGGGAGCACGGCAACGCGGAGGTCGACGGGGTTCCCGCCCACCTGCAGCTCCACACGGCCGTCCTGCGGCAGGCGGCGCTCGGCGATGTCGAGGTTCGACATGACTTTGATGCGCGAGGTGATCGCCGAGCCGAGGTACTTCGGCGGGGGGACCATCTCGTAGAGGACGCCGTCGATGCGGTAGCGCATCTTGAACTCGTCCTCGAAGGGCTCGAAGTGGATGTCCGAGGCCTTGTCCTTGATCGCCTGGAGCAGAACAAGGTTCAGCAGCTTGATCACCTTGTTGTCTTCGGAGGCGTCGAGGACGGCCTCGAGGTCGATCGACTGCTGGCCGCGGGAGGGGTCCTTGGCCAGCGACTGCTCGAGGTTGGTGTCGGCGGAAAGGTCGCTGACCGCTTCGCTGAGCGAGGTCTGCTTGCCGGCGTAGTGCTGTTGGAGCAGGGCATCGACCTGCTCGCCCGACGCGACGGCGGCCTCGACATTGAAGCCCATCAGCAGGCGGAGGTCGTCGACAGCGCGGAAGTTATCCGGACTCTTCAGGGCGACCTTGAGCTTCCGCCCCGAGGGGCTGTACTCGTAGGGCATCACCTGATACGCCATCGCCGTCTCGGCGGGGACCGCGCCCACGGTGGCGTCGTCGATCTCGTACGCGCTAAGATCAACGAAGTGCATGCCCGCCTGCCCCGCGAGGGCACGCTGAACGTCCAACTCCGAGATCAAGCCCTTGGCAACGAGGATCTCGCCCAGCGGGACGCGTTTGCCCGTCTGCTCTTTCTTGGCCCGCTGTTCTTCGAGGGCCTCGTGCACCTGGTCGCGCGTCACCAAGCCGAGCTTGGTCAGGACACGGCCCATCTTCCGACGTTTGAGTTCTGAGGGGTCGATCGCCATCGGGGTGGTTGCCTTCACTGATCACGCGGAGCGGCGCACGGTGCCGCACCTAAACCTACGACGCTCCCGATGCACATGATGCCGGCAAAAACGGCAGAATACGCGATTCGCGCGTTTGGACATCGGGATAATGAGATGTAATACACAAACAGAAACAGAAAACGGCCCCTCTCGGAGCCGCTTGCCATACGCGCCTCAGTTCTCGGTGGCGACGTCTTCGAGGTCCATATCCGCACGCCCGACCTGCTGGCCCAGGCGGTGGATCCGGTCGCGAAGTTCCGCGCCGTTCTTGGCTTTGTCGATCATCTCGACGGCGTCGATCATGCCCCGCGTGTAGAGCGACCACAGGTGCTCGTCGAGGAGTTGCATGCCGAACTTCTTGCCCGTCTGGATCGCCGAGTCGATGCGGAACGACTTGTTGTCGCGGATCAGGTTGGCGATGGCGGGCGTGACCACGAGGAACTCGTAGCCCGCGACCATGCCCTTGACGTCCACGCGCGTCAGAAGGACCTGTGAGAGCACGCAGATCAGCGCCGTCGAGAGCTGCACGCGGATCTGGTTCTGCTGGGTCACGGGGAAGGCGTCCACCACGCGGTCGATCGTCTTGGCGGCGCCCGTCGTGTGGAGGGTCGCGAAGACGAGGTGGCCCGTCTCCGCCGCCCGGATGGCGGCCTCGATCGTCTCGAGGTCGCGCATCTCACCCACAAGAATGCAGTCGGGGTCCTGACGCAGGGCGCGGCGGAGCGCCTCGGCGAAGCTCGGCGTGTCCACGCCCACCTCACGCTGGTTCACGATCGACTTCTTGTGATAGTGGTAGTACTCGACGGGGTCTTCCATCGTGATCAGGTGACGCTCGAGGTTCG